>JAGCPG010000130.1 GCA_017645245.1 Bacteroidales bacterium | reverse complement strand
TTATGCCAACTCAATCACCTTCGACGGAAGTGGTGAACTCATCATCGAAGAAGGCGGTCAACTCATCCACAACGACAATGTCGCCCTGACCATGCAGTTGAACATCAACGGTTACTCCAAGAGCAATCCTGATGGCTACAACCTGATCTCCATCCCCACCCACACCACCACCGAGTACACAACTCCTATTTCGGAGGTGGATGGTTTGATCCCCGCTGCTGGTGATGCCATTTTTGACCTCTACTATTTCGACGAGAGCCAACAAGGTGAGGAATGGCGCAACTTCAAGGAGAGCGCCAACAATTTCAACAGCGTTGAAATCGGCAAGGGTTACCTCTATGCCAACAACCAAGGCGCTCAGATTGCTTTCAACGGCAATACCCTTCCTACAACTTCGCTGGGTTTGCCTTTGGATTACACTGAAGGAAAGACCTTCGCTGGTTGGAACCTGTTGGGCAACCCCTTCACCTGCAATGCAATCCTCGACCATGCTTTCTATGTACTGAATGGAAACGAACTGGAATCTCACAACGCCGGTGATGCCGTCACTCCTTTGCAAGGCTTCTTCGTCTATACCGACGAGCCGGATCAAGAATGTTTGATCACAGCTGCAATGCCTGACCCAGGCAAGTCAGTGCTCAACCTCACTGTGAGCCAGAATCTCAACGTCGTCGACAACGGCATCATCAACTTCAGCCAAAGCAGCCAGCTGCCCAAGTTCCAGTTCAACCCCAACAGCACCAAGGTTTACATGCCTGTTGAAGGCAAGGACTACGCTGTGGTCAACGCTGAGGAGCAAGGCGAGATGCCTGTTAGCTTCAAGGCTCAGGAGAACGGTTCCTACACCCTCAACTTCTCCAGCGAGAACGCTGAGTTCAGCTACCTGCACCTTATTGATAATATGACTGGCAACGACGTCAACCTGCTCGACAACCCGAGCTACAACTTTGACGCCCGCACCACCGACTACACCTCACGCTTCAAGCTGGTTTATGCCCTTGGCAACAACAGCAGCGAGAGCAACTTCGGTTTCATCAGCAATGGCAACCTCATGATCTTCGGCATCGAGGGTGAGGCTACCCTGCAGATCATCGACGTCACCGGACGCATCCTCAGCACCGAGAACTTCAGCGGCAGCTACAGCAAGGCTATCAACGAAGCCAACGGCGTGTACATGCTCCGCCTCATCCAAGGCAGCGACGTCAGAACACAAAAGATTGTGGTCAAATAAAAACGAAGTATTGAATTAACGAACAATAAAAAACTTTAAACAATATGAAAAAGTTAGCTTTAACAATCGCAATCTTTTTAGGCATCAGCCTGAGCACTTATGCCCAAGGCGGTTTGTTCCAATACGGCGAGACTACTGATGAGAACAAGCTTCCCACCTGGTATTCACTCGACCAAAATGGATCGTTGCGTGACGGTGATCCCCTGTTGCCAGGTCTTCCTGGCCACGGTGAGGACGAAAACCAAGGCGCTCCTCTCGGCAGTGGCGCTATGCTCCTTATCGGCTTCGGTGCAGCTTATGCCCTGAAGAAGAGAAACTCAAAGTAAGAATCAATTGATTCTTCAATGCTCAGTAGAGCCGGCCAAGGCCGGCTCTACTTTTTTATTACCTAATTTTTCAACACTTTTAACCGTAACGGAAAAAAACGACTATCTTTGCAAAGCTTCGTGGACATGAATGAACCAACAACCAATTTTTAACAATCAAACCTATGGCATTATGAAAAAGAAAAACCCAATTGAAGAAGCACGTCGCTATGTTGACAACGCAAAAAAGACATTAAAGGAAAACGGGGAACTGAATCCCCAAACCAACCGTTACGAAGATCCAAAATACGTACGAGCAGCAGGCAATTACCTATGGCATGGCGTACTGATCGCACTCGATGCCGTTTTTAATGTAAGAAACGACAAACGAACACGGGTCAATATCAATGCATACGAAGAAGCCGTCAGCAAACGCGACATCAAACTGCTCGGCTGGGTGACCGACGGCTACCAGATCATGCACCTCTACATGAATTACGACGGCATCCAATCAAAAAAGGTTTGTGATAACGGATTTCAAATCGCTAACAGAATCATCGACCGCTGCGAAAAAATGATAGCCTAAAATCGATTAGGAAAAAAAGAGAAATTATCCTATCTTTGCAGATTCGATATTTCAATTAGGCAATCTAAAAATTAAAACAATGATCAGTTATAAAGAACTTGGCCTCGTGAACACCAGAGCGATGTTCGCCAAGGCCGTCGATGGCGGCTATGCCATCCCCGCATTCAACTTCAACAACATGGAACAGCTGCAAGCCATCATCATGGCAGCAGTGGAAACCAAGTCGCCCGTCATCCTCCAGGTGTCGAAAGGCGCCCGCAACTACGCCAACCAGACCCTGCTGCGCTACATGGCACAAGGCGCTGTGGAATACGCCAAGGAACTGGGTTGCGCCCATCCTGAGATTGTGCTCCACCTCGACCACGGCGACAGCTTTGAGCTCTGCAAGTCGTGCATCGACATGGGCTTCTCATCCGTGATGATCGACGGCTCCGCCCTGCCCTACGACGAGAATGTGGCCGTCACGAAGAAGGTGGTGGAATATGCCCACCAGTATGACGTGACCGTGGAAGGCGAGCTTGGCGTGTTAGCTGGCGTGGAAGACGAAGTGGCCGCCGAAGAGAGCCATTACACCAAACCCGAAGAAGTGATCGACTTCGTCACCAAGACCGGTGTGGACAGCCTGGCCATCAGCATCGGCACCTCGCACGGCGCTTACAAATTCACTCCTGAGCAGTGCACCGTGGATCCCGCCACAGGCCGTCTGGTGCCGCCTCCGTTGGCCTTCGACGTGTTGGAAGCCATCGAGAAGAAGCTGCCCGGCTTCCCCATCGTGCTGCATGGCTCATCATCCGTGCCACAAGATGAGGTGGATACCATCAACGCCAACGGTGGCTGCCTGAAAGCCGCTGTGGGCATCCCCGAGGAGCAGCTCCGCAAGGCCGCCAAGAGCGCAGTCTGCAAGATCAATATCGACAGCGACAGCCGTCTGGCCATGACCGCCGCCATCCGCAAGACCTTCGCCGAGAAACCCGCCGAGTTCGATCCCCGCAAATACCTTGGACCCGCTAGAGACAACATGAAGAAGCTCTACATCCATAAGATCATGAATGTTTTGGGATCGAATGACAAGTTACAGCAGGCATAAGGCAACATGGTTTTCTTTTAAGGAAAAAATCCGTCAATTTGTTTGGCGGATTTTTCTTTTTTTCACAAAAAAGTTGTATTTTTGCAACAAATCAAAAACGAAACATCATGAGCGAAGCAACACTGAAAGGACTTCTTGAATACCTATACGACACCCTCACACCAAGCAACATGCAGTGGCTGGGCGAGCGTCTGATTGAGCATGCTCGCAGCGAGAAAGAGGACCTGAAACCTTACACGATGGAGGAAATCAACGCCATGCTTGACGAAGCAGAAGCCAATTTTGCAGAAGGCAAGGGTATCCCCGATGAAGAAGCATGGGACGAATGGGAAGAAGATTTCGCCCGTATGAAACAGCAAGAACATGAAATGGCCGAAGCAGTATGAAAGTTATTTGGGATCCAAAGGCTAGACAAGGCAGAAACCATGTCGCCAATTACATTCACTGGCAGTTCGGGACCAAACAAAAAGACAAATTCCTGTTGGAGGTGCGCAAAACCATTGAAATACTGAAAAGTCACCCCAACATTGGCTCCATTGATCCACTCTTCGAAGATCGTCCTAAAACCTACCGTAGCATTATCATCAACGGATTGAGTAAAATGGTGTATTTCATCGATGCTGAAACCATTTACATTGCCGCTTTCTGGGACACCCGCCGCGAGCCGAAAAAACAGGCTGAACAAGCGAGATAACCTATTAATCTTTTATTTTTGCGATACTTTTCATTTAGCACGATACCATGAGCCTCAGCCCTTTAAAAGCCATATCTCCGATCGACGGCCGTTACCAATCCAAGACCGTCGAACTGAACGACTTCTTCTCCGAATTCGCCCTGATCCGCTACCGTGTGATGGTCGAAGTGGAGTATTTCATCGCCCTGTGCGAGCTCCCGTTGCCACAGCTGGAAGACTTCGAAGGCGACTACGACGACCTCCGTGCCATCTATGAGGAATTCCTCACCGACGACGCCGAAGAGATCAAGGAGATCGAGAAGACCACCAACCACGACGTGAAGGCGGTGGAATATTACCTGAAACGCCAATTCGACGAACTCGGTCTTTCGAAATGGAAGGAATTCCTGCATTTCGGCCTGACTTCGCAGGACATCAACAACACCGCGGTGCCGCTCTCCATGATGGAAGCCCACAAGCTGGTGGTGAAACCCGCCATCGAGGAAGTCATCGACAAACTCAACGGCATGGCCAAGGAATGGAAGGACATCCCGATGCTGGCCCGCACACACGGCCAGCCCGCCAGTCCCACCCACCTCGGCAAGGAGATCTACGTTTACGTGGAGCGCCTGAACGACCAGCTCAAGATGTTGAACAGCGTGCCCTTCACGGCCAAGTTCGGCGGCGCCACGGGCAACATGAACGCCCATAAGGTGGCCTATCCTGACATCGACTGGCCGGCCTTCGCCAAGAAGTTCGTCGAAAAGAGCCTGAAGCTGAAACGCCAGCAGACTACCACCCAGATCGAGCATTACGACTATATGGCCGCTTACTTCGATGCCTTAAGACGCATCAACACCATACTGATCGACCTGTCGCGCGACATCTGGATGTATGTCTCCATGGAATATTTCAAGCAGAAGATCAAGGCTGGCGAAGTCGGCTCCTCGGCGATGCCGCACAAAGTGAACCCCATCGACTTCGAGAACGCAGAGGGCAACCTAGGCATGGCCAACACCGTACTCACCTTCCTGAGCACCAAGCTGCCCATCAGCCGCCTGCAACGCGACCTCACCGACAGCACCGTCACCCGTAACATCGGTGTGCCGATTGCACATACCTTGATCGCCCTGAAGTCGCTGATGAAAGGCCTCGACAAGCTCTTGCTCAACGAGGACAAGATCCGTCAGGACTTGCAGCAGAACTACGCCGTGGTGGCCGAAGCCATCCAGACCGTGCTGCGCCGCGAGCAGATCGAAGGCGCCTACGAGCTTCTGAAAGGCCTCACCCGCACCAACAAGCACATCGACAAGCAGACCATCGACGAGTTCATCAAAGGCCTGCCTGTGAGCAAGGAGATCAAGATGGAGCTGATGGCCATCACCCCTGAAAACTACACTGGATACAACTATTAAGCCATGCGGAGAGAGCGATCGTTCAATCGAGTCATCAACTATGTGAAACCTTATTGGTTTCTCATCGTGCTGAACCTGGTCTTCAACCTGGTCGCCATCGTGTTCTCACTCTTCTCATTCGCCCTGCTGGTGCCGTTTTTGAACCTTTTGTTCCAAACCGACGCCATCACGGAGGTGGCCAAACCTGAGTTTCACCTCTCGTCAGATTACCTGATCGGCTACCTCAACTATGTGATGAGCGGCATCATCGTCGACAAAGGCCACATCTACGCCCTGGCATTCGTGTGCCTAGTCCTGCTCATCGCTTTCCTGTTCCGCAACGTCGGCCGGTTTTTCGCCTGCTACTTCATGGCCAAAGCCCGAGTGGGCGCCATCCAAGACCTGCGCGGTGACGTTTACGACAAGATCCTCATCCTGCCCCTGTCGTTTTACAGCAACCAGAAGAAAGGCGACATCATGGCGCGCATCACCACCGATGTGCAAGAGGTGGAGGTCTCCATCCTCAACTGGCTTGAGATGCTCATCAAGGACCCGCTGACCATCCTCTTCTACTTCGCCTTCATGGTGAGTCTCAGCCCCAAGCTGACGCTGTTCGTGCTGGTGCTCCTGCCCATCGCGGGATTCCTCATCGGCAAGGTCGGCAAAGCCCTCAAGAAACAGTCAAAGGAAAGCCAGAACCGTCTGGCCGGCATCATCGCCACCGTCGAGGAGACCATCTCCGGACTGCGCATCATCAAAGGCTTCAACGCCATCCGCTATTCCAAGGAGAAGTTCGACGAACAAAACCTGAAGTACTCCAAAGCCCTGCTTGGCGTACACCGCAAACGCGAGATGAGCTCCCCCATGAGCGAGTTCCTCTCCGCCATCGTGGTCATCATCGTGCTCTGGTTTGGCGGCAACCTCATCCTCAACGGAGGCAGCACCATTGGAGCCGCTGATTTCATCACCTACATCATTGTTTTCTCACAAATCATCTCCCCCGCCAAGTCGTTCTCGCAAGGCTATTACAACATCCAGAAAGGCATGGCTTCGGCGGATCGCATTTTTGAGATTCTGGATGCCGATGAAGTGATCACCGAGAAGAACAACGCTCTGAATATCAAACAATTCAACAGCGACATCAGCTATCATGACGTAACCTTCCGCTATGGCAAGGACGACGTTTTGAAAGGCATCAACCTCACAATTAAAAAAGGTAAGGTCATCGCCCTGGTTGGCGAAAGCGGCGGCGGAAAGTCCACCTTGGTAGACCTCTTGCCCAGGTTTTACGACGTTTGTGAAGGCCAAATCACAATTGATGGGCACGACATCCGCGACTATAAGATCAGCGACCTGCGCGGCCTGATGGGCATCGTGACCCAGGAGAGCATCCTGTTCAACGACACGGTGTTCAACAACATCGCCTTCGGCATGGAGAACGTGTCGATGGAGGCAGTGGTGGAAGCCGCCAAGGTGGCCAACGCCCATGAATTCATCATGGAGATGGAACAAGGCTACGACACCTTTATCGGCGACCGCGGCATGAACCTCAGCGGAGGCCAGCGCCAACGTTTGAGCATCGCCCGCGCCGTACTGAAGAATCCACCTATTTTAATATTGGACGAGGCCACCTCCTCACTGGATACCGAATCGGAGCGCCTAGTGCAGGACGCCTTATCGAAGGTGATGAGCCAAAGGACTTCCATCGTCATCGCCCACCGACTGAGCACCATCCAACACGCCGACGAGATCATCGTCATGCAGAAAGGCCAGATCATCGAACGCGGCACGCATGAGAAGTTGATCGCCTTAAACGGCGTTTACAAGAAACTGACAGATTTACAATCATTCAATTAACATAAATACTTAAAATTATGACAATTAACGAATTACAGCCCAGTGGCATCTGGAAAAACTTCCACAGCCTGACGCAGATCCCGCGTCCATCGAAGAAAGAAGCTAAGGTCATCGCCTTCATGAAAAAGTGGGGTGAGGACCACGGACTGGAGACCATGGTCGACGATTGCGGCAACGTGATCATACGCAAGCCCGCCACACCCGGCATGGAGAACCGCAAGGGCGTCATCCTGCAAGCCCACCTCGACATGGTGCCGCAGAAGAACGACGGCAACCCGCACGACTTTGAGAACGACCCCATCGAGACCCATATCGAGGACGGTTGGGTGAAAGCCAACGGCACCACCCTCGGCGCTGACGACGGTCTGGGAGCCGCCGCAGCCATGGCCGTTTTGGAGGCCACCGACATCGAGCACGGTCCCGTCGAAGCCCTCTTCACCATCGACGAGGAGACCGGCATGACCGGCGCCAACCTGCTGAAACCCGGCGTGTTGAAAGGCGACATCCTGCTCAACATGGACTCAGAGACCGAAGGCGAGCTCTACGTGGGCTGCGCCGGCGGCATCGACAACATCGGCACCTGGACGCCCAAGTACGAGGACGTTCCCGCTGGCATGATAGCCTACAAGCTCTTTGTGAAAGGCCTCAAGGGCGGTCACTCCGGCATGGACATCAACCTCGGCCGCGCCAACGCCAACAAGGTGCTCAACACCATGATGCTGATGGCCGCTGAGAAATACGGCCTCCGCATGGCCTGCATCGACGGCGGCAGCCTCCGCAACGCCATCCCAAGAGAAGCCATGGCCATCGTGGTCATCCCAGAAGCCAACAAGGCCGAGTTTGAGGAATACGCCAAGGAATACGAAGCCATCGTAAAGGAAGAGTTTGAAGGCATCGAGCCTGAGATGGCCATCCTCTGCGAGCCCGCCGAGATGCCCAAACAGGTGATCGACCTCACCACACAGGACAACATATTCTGCGCCATCGCCCGCTATCCCAACGGCGTGATCGCCATGTCGAAAGACTTTGAAGGCACCACCGAGACCTCCTCGAACCTCGCCACCATCAAGATGGAGAACGGCAAGATCGTGTGCGCCTCACTGACCCGTAGCCTCGTCGACGCCGACAAGGACAAGCTGGCCGAGCAGATCCGCAAGAACCTCACCGACAACGGCGCCGAGGCCTACTCCACCGGCGACTATCCAGGCTGGAAGCCGAATCCCAACTCCCCGATCCTCAACACCATGAAGAACGTCTACAAGGCCAAGTTCGGCAAGGAAGCCAAGGTGATGGTGATCCACGCCGGTCTGGAATGTGGCATCCTAGGATCGAAATACCCGAACTGGGATATGGTCTCATTCGGCCCGACCTTGGTACACCCCCATTCACCCGACGAAGCCCTGCTCATCGAGAGTGTTGGCCCATTCTGGGAGTTTGTGGTTGAGACGTTGAAGAACATCCCTGAAAAATAATTTTCAAAAAAAGTTGCGTGGAACGAAAAGTTTTGTAATTTTGCAGTCCCAAAACAAGGGATAATTATTTCGTGAAATAAACAAAAACATATACGAAAATGAAACGCACTTATCAACCATCGAACAGAAAGCGCAGAAACAAGCATGGTTTCAGAGAAAGAATGTCAACTGCCAACGGCCGCAAGGTTTTGGCCCGCAGAAGAGCCAAAGGCAGAAAGAGACTGACTGTTTCTGACGAATACTAAAATAAAGATTAGAAGCCGTTTCTATTTCTTATTTAAGGTATCTAAGAAGGCCGCTGATAGCGGCCTTCTTTAGTTAATAGATAAGAGATAAGAGATAAAAGTTCAGTTATCACACCTAACTCTTAACTTTTATCTTTTATCTCTTATCTTTTATCTCACATCTATAAACAATCTCCTCTCCCCTTCTAGCCAACCTCATTCGCTGGCGCTGCTCCTCTGAGATCTCGTAATAAAGCCGATCCTCCACCACTTGGAAGCCTGCTTTGCGAAGGACGTCGGCGTAGTCGCGGCCAAACTGGCGCACATGGTCGTATTGGCCGAAGAGGCGTTCACGTTCCTTGGGATCAGTGACCGAGGGATCCTCGAAGGTATCCACATCGGGATTGATCGGGACCAGCAGGATGGCCCAGCCCCCAGGTTTCAGGATGCGCTGGATTTCCGAAAACGCCTTGTTGACGTCGTTGACATGTTCCAGCACATGGTTGCAGATGACCACATCGTAGGTGTTTGAAGGCTGGTCGATGGCCGTCACGTCGAGATGCAGGTCGGCGATGGGCGAATCGAGGTCGGCTGTGGTGTAATCGAGGTTTTTCAAGGCACGGA
This sequence comes from Bacteroidales bacterium, assembly GCA_017645245.1. Classification (GTDB taxonomy): domain Bacteria; phylum Bacteroidota; class Bacteroidia; order Bacteroidales; family F082; genus Limimorpha. The sequence goes on along the minus strand of JAGCPG010000130.1, from coordinate 45,879 downwards.
AGCGCTTCAGGTAAGGTTGCTCCGGCGCAAAATGCAAGACCTTCAAGGGGGCAGTGAAGAAATCCGTCTTCTCCTTCAGATACAGCCAAAGCAAACGGTGACGTTCCAACGAAAGGCAATTGGGACACATCCGGTTATCCACCGCCTGGCCATAGCCGTAAGGCAAAAACTTCCGGAAATGCTTGCCACAGACGGGACATTCCACCTTGTTACCCCAGTAGAACGGCCGGATCAGGATGCTGAACAGGTAACTGCACCGGATCAGGAACTGGCGGGGAAACAGCTTGGTCAAAAGGGATATGAGTTTCTTCATGGATTGCTATTTTGAAACGGAGACCAAGGTGTCGACCATCCGGCTCCAGGAATACTTCTGTTTTTCGACTTGAATGTGTTGTACAAAGGCATCATACCGCTGATTCTCAAAGAAATCGACCAACGCAGAGGCTATTTTCTGAGGATCCACTGGAGTGACATAACCCACCACGCCGTCAGGGACGATCTCCTTCAGGCCGCCCACATCGGTCACCAGCATGGGCGTCTCGAAATGGTAGGCGATCTGCGTCACGCCGCTCTGGGTAGCCGACTTGTAAGGCTGCACCACGATGTCGGCGGCGTTGAAATAGTATTTCACCTCGCTATCGGGCACAAACTCGCTATGCCAAACCAGCTGCTCCTTCAAGCCGAGGCTTTGCTCCAGCTCGTGATATTGTTCGGCGTTGTTGTAGAACTCACCGGCGATGATCAGCTTCACCTTCATCCGCTTGAGGCGCTCGTCGCTCATGGCTTGCAATAACAGGTCAAGGCCCTTGTAGTCGCGGATGATGCCGAAAAACAGCATGTAACGGTACTGCGGATCCAGGTGCAGGTACTCCAAAGCCGCTTCCCTAGTGACTTTCGCGCCAAAGTTGTCGTATAACGGATGCGGGCAAAACTCCACTTTTTTATGGGCATCGATGGCTTTGGCATCGTCCAGCACCGACTTCGACATGGTGACGCCACCGTTGAGCGAGCGCATGAAATAGCGTGCCAGCATCCGATCGGCGAAGCCTTTCTCGTGAGGCACGATGTTGTCGAGGATGCTCACCACACGGGTTTGCTTGTTTTTTCTGGCCCTTCGGGCGATAAAGCCATGCGACGGTGCCATATAGGGAATCCAGAAACGCATCACCACGAGGTCGGCGTTGGCTCGACGAAGCTGCCGTCCCACCTTCAGCCAGTTGAAGGGATTCACCGAGTTCAGCTTGCGATGGATGGTCAGGCCTTTGGGCGCCGGTTCCGTGGAAAACTGCGTCTTTCCAGGGAACAGGAAGTTGGGATACTGCACCGTGAAGGTCCATATCTCCACCTCGTAGCCTGCCTCCTGGAAGCTACGGGCCAGGCGCTCGTTGTACACGGCCAGCCCGCCGCGGTACGGATAGGCCGTACCCACCAATATCATCTTTGGCTTGCCCATAACGCATCAAACCGTTTAAAGTCCACCATTGCCTTCTCGTAATCCTCGGGGATGCCGATGTCGATGAAATAGCCGTCGCTGACATAGCCTTGAATGGCACCCTCGGCGGCTTTGGGATGCAGGAAGAGGTTCTCGAACGAGAACTTCTCGGGCAATTCGTCGAGTTGGCCGTTGTTGTTGAGCATGTACACGCCAGCATTGATCAAGCCATCGGCGCAATATTGCTTCTCGTTGAAGCGCGTCACCAAGCCAGATTCATTGATCGCCACGGTGCCATAACGGTCGAAGTCTTTCATCGCCTTCAGCCCCATGGTCAGCGACTTCCCACCTTGACGATGCGCTTCGAGCAATCCCTCGAAACCGACATCGAAGAAGGTGTCGCCGTTCATGACACACACCGTCTCGGCATCGCATTGCAGCATGGCCAGACGGATGCCGCCGCCCGTGCCCAAAGGCGTGGTTTCAACGGCATATCCAATGGCAAAAGGATAATTGTCCCGATGCTGGTCCACCCAATCCATCACGATCTCATGCAGGTAGCCCACCGAGAGCACCACCTTATGGATGGGACATTGCGACAGGTAATCCAGCAGATAAGCCAGGAACGGCTTCCCGTTGACGGGTGCCATGCACTTGGGCAGGTCGGCGACCACCGAGCGCAGCCGTGTGCCCAGTCCACCGGCCAAAATGATGACATCAGTGCTATTTGTCATAGATCCTCCATCCATGGGTTCCGCCTTCGCTAAATTGGAAATTCATCACCTGGCCTTCGAGTTGTTCGAGGGCGTGCATCACCTGGCATTTCTGGCTAGGTTGGACGATGAAGATGATGAATCCGCCGCCGCCTGCGCCACTCACCTTACCTGCCTTGGCACCATGGCTCATAGCTACGTCGAAGGCCTGCTGTATCTGCTCGTTGGTGATGGCCGTGGCCATTTTCTTCTTGTTCTCCCAAGCCTCGCCGAAGATGCGGGCAAAGGTCTCGAAGTCGCCTTGCAGCAAGGCCGTCTTCAAATCCACAGCGCTCTGCTTGATCTTGTGCATGGCCTCGATGGCCGTCTTGTTGCCCGAGGAGGTGTTTTTCCGTTGTTCGTCAATGATCTGCGCCGACGACCTCGACTTGCCCGTGTAGTAAAGCAACATCGACGATTCCAGCTCGTCGACGATCCAGCGTTTCACGCGCAGCGGGTTGACGATCACCCTATCATCAGGCAAAAATTCCATGAAGTTGAAGCCGCCGAAAGCCGCCGCATACTGATCCTGTTTGCCGCCGCTCAGTGCCAAGTCGACACGCTCGATGAGGTAAGCCGTGTAAGCGATCTCATAGTCGCCCATGGGCAGGCTGTACCATTCGGCGAAGGCCTTCAGGATGCACACCACCATAGTGGATGAGGAGCCCAGTCCGCTGCCCGCAGGAGCGTCGGAATAGGTGGTCATCCTGAACGGTCGTGGCTCAATGCCGAAGTGCTTCACCAGATGGTTGAACACACCTTTATGCAAATCCAGGGTGCCATTGATCGGCAGTTCCTTCCCTACAGGATGCGTTTCGCTTTGTTCCAAATCACTGGCGGTCAAGCTGATACATCCATCTGAGGTTCCCTCAATGGTACAATAGGCATACATATTAATGGAAGCGTTCAGGACAAACCCTCCATAGATGTTGCTGTAGGGGGAAACGTCGCTGCCACCGCCGGCCAGACCCAATCGCAAGGGCGCTTTACTTCTGATAATCATTGACAATCATTTTGAGGCAAAAATACAAAAAAACTTTGTAAATTCGCAGCCTGATAGCAAACTCATTCTTCCTGATGAAAAGCACTTTTTTTGAAAGATACAAGAAGGCCATCGGCATCGCGGCCTGCATCCTCGGTTTTGCGCTGATCACTTTGGTTTATTTCTCCCCCATCCTTGAAGGCAAACGCATCAAGCAACATGACATCGAGATGTACAAGGGCATGTCGAAAGAGATCGTGGACTACCGTGCAAGCACCGGTGAACAAACTTTATGGACCAACTCCATGTTTGGCGGCATGCCTGCGTGGAACATCTCCGTTACCAACAACAGCAACTTGATGAAGCCTGTTCATCAATTGCTATCGGTGGGTTTTCCACACCCCATCGGTGCCGTGTTCATCAGCATGCTGGGCTTCTTCATCCTGCTCTTGGTGCTTGATTGCAGCGTATGGATCAGCTTCATCGGCGGTTTGGCTTACGGGTTCACCTCCTACCTTTTCATCATCATCGGGGCAGGCCACAACAGCAAAGCCATGGCCATGGCCTATATGGCACCCGTTATCTCCGGAATCTTGCTCACTTATAAAGGCAAATACCTCTGGGGTAGCGTGTTGACTGCCATTGCCTTGGCCTTGGAAGTCAGGGCAGGCCACTTGCAGATCACCTATTATCTTTTGATCACCGTGGTTTGTCTCCTCGTCGGGCTGTTCATCAAAAGTCTCAGGGAGAAGCAATTCGCAAACTTCATCAAGGCTTCCCTCTGCCTGATCATTGCAGCCATCATGGGCATCTTGACCAATGCCACCACGCTTTATGCCAACTATGCCTACAGCAAGGACACCACCCGTGGCAAGCCTGTGCTGACCCAGGATCAGAACGGTCAATCCAACCAGACCAAAGGCCTCGACCGCGAATACATCACCCAGTGGAGTTACGGCAAAGGCGAGACTTGGAGCCTGCTGATCCCCAACGCCAAGGGAGGCGCCTCGGCTTATATCGGCAAACAGAACCCCGCCCTCGACAAAGCTGATCCACGGTATCGCGACAGCATCGCGCAGAACAGCGCCTACTGGGGCGACCAGCCCGGCACCAGCGGTCCCGTGTATGTGGGAGCCATCATCATTTTCCTGTTTGTGCTTGGCGCTTTGACGGTGAAAGGCGAGCTGAAATGGGCACTGCTCATCGCCACCCTGCTGTCGATCCTGCTCAGCTGGGGCAAGAACTTCATGGGCTTCACCGACTTCTTCATCAATCACGTCCCTGGCTACAATAAGTTCCGCGCTGTTTCCATGACCTTGGTGATTGCTGAAGTCACCATGCCACTGCTTGGTTTGTTGGGACTTGCTGAAATCGTTAAGAACCCCGATAGCTTCAAGCAAAACCTGAAGAAATTCTGGATTGCCTTGGGCATCACCGCCGGATGCTGTCTGCTGTTCTACGTCGCCCCGAAGCTCTTCTTCAACTTCATCAGTCAGGGCGAGGCGCAGCAATTCGCCCAGCTCACCAGCGGCAAGGACGGCGCCGTTTATCAGGCTTACCTCACCCAGCTGGAGGATGTGCGTGTGGCCATCTTCCGCAAGGACGCCCTGCGTAGCCTGCTGTTCATCATCCTGGCCGCCGTACCGATCCTGCTTTACGGCAAAGGCAAGCTGAAAGCCGCTCCCGCCTTCATCATCATCGCCGCCTTGGTGGTGATCGACTTGTATCCCATCGACAAGCGCTATTTGAACAACGACAACTTCATCTCCAAGAAACTGTTCGACAAGCCCTTCGCCGCATCGGCTGCAGACCAATACATCCTCAACGACAAGTCGCTGGATTTCAGGGTGCTCAACCTGACCAAGGATGTGTTCAACGATGCCAGCACCTCCTATTTCCACAAATCCATCGGTGGCTACCACGGAGCCAAGCTGCGCCGTTACCAAGACCTGATCACCCGTTATCTCAGTGCTGAGATCCGTCAATTCAGCGCCATCTTCAAGAACGTTGATTCCGATCTCACCCTCAGGCTGGCCATGGAGCAACAGCGTGCGCTCAACATGCTGAATACCAAATACATCATTTATAATCCCGACGCAGAACCCATTGAGAATCCCTGTGCCTTCGGCAATGCCTGGATCGTGAAAAACGTGCAATGGGTCGACACGCCCAACGAGGAGTTTGACGCCATTGCCACCACCAACCTGCGTAGCACCGCCATCGTCAACAAGGAATTCCAGCAACAGGTCGGGAATTATGAAGCCTCCAACAGCCTTGAAGGCCAAGTCGCCCTGACCGAATACCAGCCCAACAAACTTACCTACAGCTTCAAGGCCGGCGTAGACCAGCTGGTGGTGTTTTCCGAGATCTGGAGCGACACCGGCTGGAAGCTCTATGTGGACGGCAAGGAGCATCCCCTGCTGCGTGCCAACTACCTGTTGCGTTGCGCCCTCATCCCCAGCGGCGAGCATCAAATCGTGATGGAATACGTCCCCAAGGCCTGGAAAGTGGGCAACACCATCCAGCTTGCCAGCTCGCTCCTGCTGCTCCTGGGCTTGATTGGCGCCGTTGTTTTCAGCTTTAGAAAGAAATGAAGCGCGTCCTGATCATCACCTATTACTGGCCTCCTTCGGGCGGCAGCGGCGTACAGCGTTGGCTGAAGATGTCGAAATACCTGCCCGAAAACGGCTGGCAACCCGTGATCTACACCGCCGACGGCGCCGAGTATCCCGTGGAGGATCCCTCGCTGGAGAAAGATGTTTGTGCCGAGGCCGAGGTGATTCGACGTCCCATCGTGGAGCCGTACAATTTCTACAAGAAGTTCCTCGGCATCAAGAAGGACCAGAAGGTGAAGGCCGGATTCATTGATGAGACCGGCAAGCAGAAAGGCTGGAAAGAGCGTCTCTCCGTTTGGATCAGGGGCAACTTCTTCATCCCCGACGCCCGCTGCTGGTGGGTAAAGCCCTCCGTGAAATACCTGAAAGCCTATTTGAAAGACCATCCCGTGGATGCCATCATCAGCACAGGGCCACCCCACTCCATGCACCTGATCGCCATGAAGTTGAAGGAAGCGTTGGGATTGCCTTGGATTGCCGACTTCCGCGATCCCTGGACGGAGATCGACTTTTACGATGAGTTGCATCTCTCGAAATGGGCCGACCGTAAGCACCACCGTTTGGAGCATGAGGTGCTGACCAAGGCAGATAAAGTGGTTGCCGTAGGTTGGGACATGGCTGAAGGCTTGAAGAGGCTTGGCGCAAGCCACGTGGACGTCATCCCTAACGGCTACGATTGGGACACGCAGGCTAAGAACAACGTCACGCCTTTGTCATCCGATTTCACCTTGACCCATATTGGCATCATCGGTTCCAACCGCAATGAGCATCTGTTTTGGAAGGCCTTGGGCGAGTTGAAAGCCGCAGACCCACAATTTGCCGCCAAGCTAAGGATCAGGCTCATCGGTCAGATTGACCAATCGGTGGTCCAATCCATCGAAAGCAATGGCCTTAAAAACAACACCGAGTTTATCCCTTATATCCCCCACGACCAAATTCAAGCGCAACAGGCTTCGTCACAGGTGCTTTTGCTGTTCATCAACAACACCCCCAACGCCAAAGGCATCTTGACCGGCAAGCTCTTCGAGTACATCGCCGCCGGCCGCCCCATCCTTTGCATCGGCCCCGAAGACGGCGATGCCGCCAGGCTGTTGGATGAAACCCAAGCCGGAACCACCGTTGGCTTTGAGAACAAGGAAAAGATGAAAGCGATCATTAAAGGGCTTTACCAGAGCTATTTGGAGAACGGGCTTCCCTCTAACCGAAACAAGGAGATCGAGAAGTATTCGCGAAAGGCTTTGGCTGGGGAATTTGCGAATTTACTTGCGAGTTATCAATAATTAAAGAAAAATAAAGCCGAGGAGTTATTTGATGAGCTTTCCTTCAAGCTAACAATCTCTCGTAAAGATTCACCAACTTTGCTCCATCAACTTTCCAATTGTATTTATCAATGACAGCCTGACGGCCCTGCTGGATGTAATCATTCAGTTTCTCTGGATGATGGTGCAATTCCATGATGATATCGGCAAGTTCCTCTGGATTGTCATATTGATACGTGATGCCGCTTTTCGTCTCATTCACAATGCGCACCAACGCATCGCAATTGGATACGACCATGGGGATCTGGGCATACATGTACTGGAAAATCTTGTGCGGAATAGTGTTGTCCGTGTGCCCCGATTTCACATGAGGGATCAAGGCCACATTGGCCGATTCGTACAAGTCGCATATTTGCGTATAATGCTTGAATCCATGGATCACCACGTTGTCCTGCACATGCATCTCCTCAACAAGTTTCTTGATGTCATCTAGATAGCTGCCATCACCTACCAGGTCGAACAACACTTCGACACCACGTTTCTTTACTATGGAAATCGCCTGGATCACGTATTGTATGCCGCGATGGTAATTGATTCCTCCCACATACAACATCCTAAACTTATCCGTCTTGAACTCTTTTCTCTCAATCGGGTCAAATTGGTCGAGATTCAAGGTATTTGAAACCACTTCGATCTTCTCAGCCGGCACACCTAGACGACATACTCTGTCTTTTGCCTCATCAACCACAACAATGATTTTATCCGCCAATTGACACATTTCCTTTTCATATCGAATCCATTGGCTATTGGAAGAAAGCAGCTTTCCGAGGAAGGTGTTGGTATGCTTCGAAAGTTGCAACAAAACAGGCCAGTTTTCATGCAAATCAAGGACAAAGCGCACTCCGTATTTACACTTGGCCTCATACCCTATCTTTGCCAAGGGGAGGTCATGAACATGGATGACGTCGAACTTTTCATCTTGGAACAAACCCTTTACGATATTCTTCCAAAAGTTGAAATAGGTGGGAAACTTCAGTACGCCAACGCTTGATTTATAAACGAATTTTGAAATCGGGAAACGATGAATGGTGCAATACGGTGTCTTTTCCAGTAGCGGCTTCCCTTCTTTATGAAAACAGGCGATATGCACCTCGTGTCCTGCCTCGGCCAACGACTTTATCTCATTTTCAACACGAGTATCGGGAGGAAAAGGGTGATCCAATAGCATCAGTATTTTCATAACTGTCTTTCTGTTGATTCGTTTGCAAAATTAACTATTTTACAACCCTTCATGGTCAGAATCCGAGAAAACCATTAAATCGGGCTCTGACACTGCTTTGTATCCATATTTTCCAATCCTTTGAATATAACGATCACAATATGTAGTGTCGTTGGGAATACGCGTAGGTTGGTGTTCCACCACATTTTTGGCATCCGATGGTACCACTCCATGAGGTAGCGCTTGTATAATCTTTTTTGTTGTATTCATAAACACTTAAATCTTTATTTCTCGCTGCAAAAATAATTAATTATTTTCACTTTCGCAAGGCCTTTTGGAAAGTTTTTTCCACCAAGTCGTTCACCGACTGCGACACCTTCAGCTTGTAGATGGCTGTCAGGCCCATAGCCACAAACAGCATCGACTTCAAGGCGGCATCGATGAGCAATCCATAAACGGGCTTGGCGAACCAACTGGCAAACCAAGGCGTCAGCAGTGCCGTCCAAACCCAGTTGAGGCCAAACAGCGCCAAAACCACAAGCATCACAGGAATCATCTTACCCGAGAAGGGTTGGACTCCGATTCTCCATTTGATAAAGGCGATCAACAGGATGAAATATACCAAATAGGATACGACATTGGCCAAAGCGCCACCGTTGATGTCCCACTTCGGCACCCACCATGTGTTAAGCCCAATAGATAAGCAAGCCAGTAAAACAGTGAATATCAACGAGTAATAGTAAAATTTTGAATAACTTAACACTGTAGTGGTCACACCCAAGGTGGAATAAACCAGGCGGCCAAACAAAAGAATCAACACCGCCCACTTGCCTATGCGGTAAAGGTCACCATTAGGAAGCAAATCAAAAATAAAATCGATGTTGATCCATATCAGGAAAAACACGAATGTGCCTGCAATGAACTGATGCAATGCAACGGTTTTGCACAAGCCGTTGGCAGTCTTCACATCCTGCTTGGCCATGGCGTCGGAGATATGAGGCCTCGAAATGGCACCCAACGAACGGTAGGGCATCTCTACCAAGGCCGCAATGTTGGTGGCAATGGCATAAACACCCGCCAGATGGAAACCCGTCTTGCCCGCCACAAAGAACTTGCTCAGCATGGGAATCATGTTGCCCGCCAAAGCCGCCGTGATCATGAACAGGGTGTAAAACAGGAAATCGCGCTTCAGCTGCTGCGACACATACTTCCTTTCAATCTTGAAGGACACCCGTTTCAACGACAACAGATATACCACGTTGATCAAAGTGGCCAAGCCGTAGAACACGCAGAAGGCAATGATCACGCCGTCAAAATCGAAGACTTTATAAAAATAAAGAAGGTAAACCACCAAGGTAGCCACCCGCAAGCCCACCTCACGGATGAATTTCGGCAACACGATACGCAGCAACAAGTTGCTATTGGTCTCGAAAACCGAGATGTAAAGCATGAAAAACGCCAGAGGGATCACGAAGTAGACATATCGGGCAAACGCCTCCGAGCCAACTTCGGAATCTTTGGTAAAGAAGTCGACAATAGTGTCCTTGAACAGGAAAAACGCCAACAAGAAAATGCTGAATCCAACCAGCGGCACCAGCAGCGTCCAACCGAAGAAGCCGTGGTCGCGGTGCTCCTCGTCCTTGAAGAACGGGTAATAGCGCATTGCCGACGAGTTGGTGCCCAGCTGGGCCAGTCCAGAAAACAAGATCGCACACTGCAACAGCACGTCGATCAGGCCGATCTGCTCCGGCTGGAGCGCCTTGGTCTGGATGAAGAACGTAGTGACGATGCCTACCGCCACCCCGATGTAGGTGGCCACCGTTCCCTTGATGCTTTGTCGCGCTACGATTCCCATAACGAACTGTTTACGCTGTCTTGGTCGGCCTGGCGCATCTCCTGCTTCAGGAAATCCTTATAAGCCTTGATAATCAATTCACTGTCCTTGTTTTCCTCTTCCAGGTCCTTGATCAGCATCTCTTTCTCCTTAATGTCCTTGCGCAAGCTCTCAATCTTCGCGGTCCGATGGCTGATAGTTTGCTCCTGTTGCTGGATGGTCTTCCGCAAGGCCTCAATCACGACCTGCTTCTTGCGGTTGTGATCTTCCGAAGCGCTCAGTTTGTCGACATTGCGGCGGATACCCGAGTTCAGGTCGTTGCCCGTCAAAATCAGGATGGCGACAATCCAAATCCAGAGCAGCAGGATGATCAGTGTGCCAATGGAGCCGTAGAGCACGTTGTAGCGCGAGAAGTTGGAAATATAGGTGTTGAAACCTACCGTACCCAGCACAAACAAGCCCGTTGCCAGGATGGTACCCGGGCTGAAGATGACGAACTCACGGTATTTCTTGCCTTTACTGTTAGGACGTTTCCGCTCCTTGCGGTAATGCTCGTTGAACCTCACGTTGCCGAAATAATAAAGGATGGCGAGGCTAAAGCATAAAGCAAAGACAGCTATAATCCAGCGCAGCACGCTGAATAGAATGAACATGAATTTTCCAGCAGCGATGATCTCTTTGTCAACCAGAAACTTAAGTCCCATGCCTCCCAAGGAGATCAGCATGATGGAAAGCACCAGCAAGACCCCGATGATGACCAGCATAGCTATGGCAAACAGCCGCTGGATGATCCAACTCTTAACGGTCATTCCCTTGTCGGTCACGTAGTTGGCATACACGTTGCGGAAGCCGTTGAAGATGGCCACGATGCCGCTGGAGCCGAAGACCAAGCAAAGCAAAATACTGATGGAGAGCAGTCCTTCGTGGGGTTGGTTCATGATACCATCGATGGTACTGGTCACATAATCAAGGGTTCCCGAAGGGATAAGAAACTCGTCGATCAGCATGATCACCCGCTCATAAAGATGCGGGATCGGGATGAAGGGGATCAGCGTGAAGAAGAAGAGCAGCAGCGGGAAGAGCGCCACGAAGAAGTTGAACGCCACGCCAGCCGCACGGTCGACGGTGCGACCTTTGGTGAAGAGCTTGACGAAGTCCTTGAGCACATCAAGCAAGGGCAGCTTGGTACCCGGGAAACGTACCCTCCGCAGGAAGTTGTCGTCCTTGTTGTACCAGGCCCTCAAAGCCTCGTATTTTCGCTTGATCCACATAAACTGCCGTCTTATCAACCGCAAAATTAAAAAAAAACTAACTTTGCAAGCAAAAAAACAGCCATGAGCGAAGAAACCGTCTCCCACGAAGGGGTCATCACGAAGATCACCGACGACACCTTGGAAATCCAGATTACATCCATGAGCGCCTGCGCCGCATGCCATGCCAAAAGCGCCTGCAACATCAGCGACCAAGCCGAGAAGGTGCTCACCGTGCCCCGTCCCGAAGGCCGGGAGTTCCATCGCTTCCAGAAGGTGAACGTCGTGATGGGCGTCGGACAAGGCAACAAGGCGGCCATTTTGGCTTATCTGGTCCCCATTGCGGTGCTGCTCGCCGCGCTGTTCATCTGCCTCGGCATTGGCCTGAGCGAGGGCCTTTCGGCACTCATCGGCATCGCCGCGTTGATACCTTATTATTTGATACTATATTCCCAACGCGACAAACTGAAAAAAAAGTTTGATTACCGAATCGAATAAAAATGTATCTTTGCAATTTGTAAAAATTGAAAAACAACTAAAAATATTCCACAAATGAGTAACACTCTACTTATTTCATTGATTGTTCTCGGAGTGCTGGGTGCCGTGTTGTCGGTGATCCTGTATTTCGTGGCCCAGAAGTTCAAGGTCGAGGAGAATCCTTTGATCGACGAGGCGGAGGCCTGCCTGCCGGGTGCCAACTGCGGCGGTTGCGGCTTCGCTGGCTGCCGTGCCTTGGCTGAGGCCTGCGTGAAACAAGCCGCCGAGAAAGGCAACATCGACGGATTGGCTTGCCCTGGCACCGACATGAACAAGGTAGCCGCCGTGTTGGGACTCACCGCTGCTGCCTTCGAACCCAAGATCGCGGTAGTGCGCTGCAACGGAAGCTGCAAGAACTCACCTGCCAAGGTACACTACGAAGGTGCTGACATCTGCGCTTTCGCAAGCACCCTCTACGCCGGCAAGGGCGGTTGCTCCAAAGGCTGCATGGGTCTTGGCGACTGCGTCAAGAAGTGCAACTTCGGCGCGCTCCACATCGACAAGGAGACAGGACTTCCCGTCGTCGACCCTGACAAGTGCGTGGGCTGCGGCGTTTGCGCCCGCACCTGCCCACGTGGCATCATCGAGATCCGCCCAAGAGGCAAGAAAGACCGTCGCGTCTACGTTTGCTGCTCCAACACCGACAAGGGTGCTTTGGTCGTCAAGAACTGCTCGGTGGGCTGCATCGGCTGCCAGAAGTGCCTGAAGGAATGTCCGTTCGAGGCCATCGAGATGCGCGGCAACCTCGCCTACATCGACCCGAACAAGTGCAAGGCCTGCGGCAAGTGCGCCGACGTCTGCCCGCGTGGCTCCATCCACACTATCAACTTCCCGCCTAAGAAGCCGAAAGTGGAACAGCCAACCGAAGCTCCTAAAGTTGAACTTGAAAAACCCGTTACCGCATGAATCCAATTAAGACCTTCCATAAGGGCGGCGTCCATCCCGAGGAGAACAAATTCTCGGCCGACCAGCCCATACAAGACTTCCCGATGCCCAAGCAGATCATCGTCCCGCTGGGACAATGCCTTGGCGCACCGGCTGAGTGCATCGTCAACAAAGGCGACCGCGTCCTGACCGGCCAACTCATCGGCACGGCCAAAGGCTTCATCTCCGCCAACGTCCACAGCCCCGCCACCGGCACCGTTGCCAAAGTGGATGTGGTGATGGACCACACCGGCTACTACAAGCCAGCCGTCTTCATCGACCGCGAAGATCAGGATGAATGGATCGAAGGCTACATCGACACCGATGAGCTCATCACCGACATCAAGCTCGACGGCAAAGCCATCATCGACAAGGTGAAGGAGTGCGGCATCGTCGGCATGGGCGGCGCCACCTTCCCCACCCACGTCAAGATGATGATCCCCGAAGGCAAGAAAGCCGAGTACGTCATCATCAACGCCGCCGAGTGCGAGCCTTACCTCACCTGCGACTACCGCCTGCTTCTGGAGAAGACCCAGGAGTTCCTCATGGGCGTGAAGATCGTGATGAAAGGCGTGGGCTCCGACAAAGGCATCATCGGCATCGAGACCAACAAGATGCCCGCCATCGAGTTGCTCGAGAAGACCATCCACGAGCATCCCGACCTCTATAAAGGCATCGAGGTACAGCCATTGAAGACCAAATACCCACAAGGCGGCGAGAAGCAGATCATCAAGGCCATCACCGGCCGTGAGGTGCCGTCAGGCAAGCTGCCCATCGAGACTGGCTGCGTGGTGGTCAACGTGGCTTCGACTTACGCCATCTACGAGGCTGTGCAGAAAAACAAGCCGCTGATCGAGCGCATCGTCACCGTCACCGGTAAGTCTGTGAAGAAGCCTTCGAACTTCCGTTGCCGCTTCGGCGTCCCCGCCGACCTCTTGATTGAGGCCGCCGGCGGTCTGCCCGAGGACATCACCGACGTCATCAACGGCGGCCCGATGATGGGCAAGTCGGTCTCCGTGACCAGCTTCCCAACCATGAAGGGCACCTCCGGCATCCTGCTGATGACCCTCAGGGAAGCCCAGGATCGCCGTCAGACCAACTGCATCCGCTGTGGCCGTTGTGCCAAGGCCTGCCCGATGGGCCTGCAGCCCTTCCTGCTCCACAAAGTGGCCAAGCAGAACGACTTCGACGAGACCGAGAAGAACCATATCATGGACTGCATCGAATGTGGCTCCTGCGAGTTCACCTGTCCCGCCAACATCCCGCTGCTGGACTACATCCGTTACGGCAAAGCCAAGACCGGAGCGATTATTAGAGCTAGAAGTCAAAAGTAAGAAGTCAGAAGTAAGAAGACAGAAGTAAGAATCTAAATCACATTTAAAAAAATGGCAAATTATACTATATCCGGATCGCCGCACGTACACTCGACGGAGAACACGCAGAAGATCATGTGTAGGGTCTTCCTCGCCTTGGTTCCCGCGTTGCTTGTGGCCATTTATTATTTCGGCTGGTATGCGCTCAGGCTGACCATCGTGACGGTTGCCGCCTGCATGCTCACCGAATGGCTCATCCAGAAGTTCATCCTCAAAGGCCCCTTGACCATCAACGACGGCTCAGCTGCCGTGACAGGCCTGCTTCTGGCTTTCAACGTTCCTGCCAACCTTCCCATTTGGATGGCCATCGTGGGCAGCATCGTCGCCATCGGCATCGGCAAGATGCCTTACGGCGGCTTGGGCAAGAACCCCTTCAACCCCGCCTTGGTAGGCCGTGTGTTCATGCTCGTGTCGTTCCCGACCGCCATGACCACCTGGCCGAAGGCCAATCCCATCTTCGAGAAAGGCTTCTTTGCTGATGCCGTCACGGGTCCCACCCCACTCGGCATCCTCAAGGAAGCCGGCGTAGGATCGTTGGCCCAGGCTGGCGACATGCAGTTCCTCGACATGGTGCTTGGCAACCGTGGCGGCGCCTTCGGCGAAGTCTGCGCCATCGCCTTAGTCATCGGTGCCATCTACCTCATCATCCGCAAGGTGATCGATTGGCAGACCCCGCTGAGCATCCTGCTCACCGTGTTTGTGTTCACAGGCATCTGCTACCTCATCGACCCAACGCATTACATCGCTCCTTGGTACCATCTCGTCTACGGCGGTCTCCTCCTCGGCGCCTTCTTCATGGCAACCGACATGGTGACCACCCCAATGACCGTCAAGGGCAAGATCCTGTTCGGCTTCGGCGTGGGTGTGATCACTGTGGTGATCCGTCTCTGGGGTGCCTACCCCGAAGGCGTGTCGTTCGCCATCCTGATCATGAACGCCTTCACGCCGCTTATCAACAAGGCTTTCAAGCCGCAAGTTTTCGGTGTTGTCAAACCTTCTAAAAAATGATCGCCATGGCAAAGAAAAAATCAACATTAGGGAACATGCTTCTCGCCCTCTTCGTCATCACGGCGGTATCGGGCGGACTGCTCGGCCTTGTCTATGGCATGACCAAAGACGCCATCGCCGAGGTGGATCTGAAGAAGAACCAAGCCGCCATTGAGGCGGTGCTCAACACCGGCACACCCATCGACCGCATCGAGGAAGCCGTCGTCGATGAGTTGCCTTGCAACCTGGCTTACGACGCCCAGGGCAACCTGCTTGGCGCTGCCATCAAGACCTACTCGAACACCGGCTTCAACGGCCGCATCGAGCTGATGGTCGGCGTGCTTGCCGACGGCACCATCAACGCCGTTTCGGTGCTCTCTCAAAGCGAGACTCCCGGCTTGGGCGCCAACATGGTGCAGCCCAAGTTCAAGGACCAGTTCAACGGCAAAAACCCCGCATCATTCAACCTGAAAGTCAAGAAGGACGGCGGCGACGTGGACGCCATTACGGCAGCCACCATCAGCTCGCGTGCCTTCACTGGCGCCGTGAAGCTCGCCTGCGACAGCTTTGAGGCCCATAAAAGCGAATTCATGAAAGGAGGAAACGACCATGAGTAACAACTTGCAAACCTTTACCAAAGGCTTAGTCAAAGAGAACCCAATCCTCGTGCTGCTGTTAGGCTGCTGCCCGACCTTGGCAACCACTACCAGCGCCATCAACGGCATGTCGATGGGTCTGGCCACCACCTTCGTGCTCATCATGTCGAACCTGGTGATCTCGCTGCTGAAGAATTTCATCCCCGACAAGGTGCGCATCCCTTGCTTCATCGTCGTCATCGCCTCGTTCGTGACTATCGTCCAACTGGTGATGCAAGCCTACGTACCTGACATCTACGAGACCCTCGGTCTGTTCATTCCCTTGATCGTAGTGAACTGCATCGTGCTGGGTCGTGCCGAGGCCTTCGCCTCCAAGAACCCTGTGTTCCCGTCCATCCTTGACGGCGCCGGCATGGGATTGGGCTTCACCCTCGCCCTCACCGTGCTGGGTTGCATCCGTGAGTTCCTGGGCAGCGGCTCCATCTTCGGACTGGGCATCCTGCCTGAGACGGCCAACATTCTGGTGTTCATCCTGCCTCCAGGTGCCTTCATCTGCCTCGGATTCGTCATCGCTATCGTCAACCAATTCAAAAAAGAAAGTCACTAAGCCATGAAATACCTCATCATCATCCTATCGACCATCTTGGTCAACAACGTGATCTTCTCCCAGTTCCTGGGCATCTGCCCCTTCCTGGGCACTTCAAAGAAGACCTCAACCGCTTTGGGTATGGGCGCCGCTGTCATCTTCGTGCTGACCCTTGCCACCCTCGTGACTTGGCTGACCAACCGTTACATCCTGATGCCCTTGGGCCTGGATAAGTTCATGCAGACCATCGCCTTCATCCTGATCATCGCCGCTCTCGTGCAGATGGTAGAGATCATCCTGAAGAAGATCAGTCCGTCACTTTACACCGCCCTCGGCGTGTTCCTGCCCTTGATCACCACCAACTGCGCCGTGTTGGGCGTCTCGTTGACCGTGGTCACCAAGGAGTTCAACTATGGCGGCGTTGCCCACATGCTCAGCCTCGGCGAGTCAGTGGTCTACGCCATCGGCATCGCCCTCGGCTTCTCCATGGCCTTGGTCATCTTCGCCGGCATCCGCGAGCACATCGACCTGATGGAAGCCCCGAAAGGCATGAAGGGCACCCCGATCGCCCTGATCACCGCTGGAATCCTGGCTTTGGCCTTCATGGGATTCACCGGAATCGTCTAAGTTGAGAATTGAGAACTGAAAACTTAGAGGTTGGCTGGAATCCAGTCAACCTCTTTTTTTGCCACCTAATTGAAAAAAAGCCCCTCATTTCCAATAAAAGCTGTATATTTGGCGTTTGTTTATATCATATCGAATACCAAATGAAAAAATCTCTCTTGAAAACTCTGGCGATCGCCCTGATTTTACTGGCAATTCCGATGAAACACTTCGGGCAACAGCCAAGATATGCCCAGAACGCTTCGACCATTGACTTCGACATCACTGAGATCGACCTTTTTGAAGAGCGTATCGTTTTTCTGTACAACCTGATCAACGACAGCCGTTTCGATGTCGTCAACAGCGAACAGGACGGTGTGTTCGTCATCAGCGCCGATCCGGCATACGAAGACCTGGACCTTGCTGCCACTTTTTCCAGTTTCAGGGAGCAAAACAACCTTGCCTTCTCCAAGATGGACAAGGAAACGCTCGCCGAGACCGCCATTGAGTATAAGTCACTCATTCCCAAGGAATACATCCTTTCCTTGATGATGGACGTTTACGCCAAATCAAGACAGAACAACCATTGCAATACCGCCGATCCTTTCTGCACCGACAATGGCTTGTACCACTTTCCCGCCGGTGTCAACGCAGGTTCAGGAGAGAGCGGCCCCAACTACAACTGCCTGAGCACCACGCCCAACCCGGCTTGGTATTACATGCGTATCGGCAACCCAGGCAGCATCACCATCCACATGTACAGCACCCCCAGTGTTGACATCGACTTCTGCTGCTGGGGACCTTTTGACGATCCCATCACTCCATGTCCCAACGGGCTCACCTCACCAAAGGTGGTCTCATGCAGCTATAGCACCGCCGCCACTGAAAACTGTCAGATTCCCTCATCGGCCCAAACCGGTCAGTATTACATCCTAATCATCACCAACTACTCCAACGCCAACTGTAACATTACGTTCAGCAAGACCAGCGGCAACGGCACCACCGACTGCGGCATCATGCCTCCCCTTGTCGACAACGACGGCCCGTTCTGCGTGGGTGACGCCATCCACCTGACGGCCAACGGACAAGCCGGAGCCACCTATTCCTGGTCGGGCCCCAACGGTTATAGCTCCAATCAGCAGAACCCCATCATCAACAACTGCTCCATGAACCATACGGGTTCCTACACCTGCACCATCAGCCTTAATGGCCAAACCAACAACGCATCCACCGAAGTCACAGTCTACGCCAAACCCACCGCCAACTTCAATGCCAACTCCGTTTGTCAGGGCAGTCCGACACAATTCACCAGCACCTCCACCACCACCCCCGCCGGCCAGTCCATGACCTACGCTTGGGACTTCGACGGTGAAGGCAGCTCTACCCTTCAAAACCCCACTTTCCAATTCACCAATCCAGGCAACCATAACGTGACGCTCACCGTAAGTTGCGGCAATGGCACCTGCACCAGCACCAAGTCGCAAAACGTCACCGTTTATGCCAATCCAGTGGCAAATGCCGGTGCGGACCAGACTGTCATCTACGGCGCTACGGCCACTTTGAGCGGATCAGGAGGAAGCGGCTCATTCAACTATCACTGGGAGCCTGCCAACATGGTGACCAACCCCAACGCGCAAACCACCCAGACCGTTAGCCTTCAGCAAAGCACCACTTTCACACTCACCGTCACCCATCCTCAAGGCGGATGCTCCAGCACCGACGAAGTCAGCGTCCTCGTTGAAGGTTCCAACATGACCGCTACCGCCAGCGCCACCCCCAACTCGATCTGTTTGGGTGAGTCCGCACAGCTGCGCGCCGTCGCCGTGGGCGGCACCGGAAACTTCTCTTACTCATGGTCACCATCCACTGGCCTCAGTGCGCCCAACATCGCCAACCCCATTGCCCATCCCACACAAACCACCACTTACACCTGCGTCGTAAGTGACGGCATGAGCACCCAAACCGTATCGACCACTGTCACGGTCAACCATCCCGTACACGAGGAAGAAGATCACTACATTTGCCCGGGAGACTCATACAACTTTTACGGCACCAGCTACTCTGAGGAAGGTGACTATGTGTATCAAACCACTACCGCACAAGGCTGCGAAAAAACCATCACCCTGCACTTGCACCACTATCCCACCTATCCCAACGCCAACACCACCACCGAATACATCTGCCCAGGTACCAGCTACCACTTCCACGGTCATTATTACAACGCCACGGGCTTGTATTATGAGACCTTGGAGACCATTCACGGCTGCGACAGCGTGGTATGGCTCAACCTGACGGTTTATCCGGCCAACGACACCACCATCGTCGATCCCACCATCTGCACCTCGCAGACCTACAACTTCCATGGCACCTTGTACGACCAAGACGGCACCATCGCCTATTTCGACACCATCGACAGCCACGGTTGCCTCAAGGTTGAAAAACTGATCCTCTCGGTAGGCCCCTACCAGATGCCTGCCATGCAAAACCAGTATGAATGTTATGGTTACGATGACACGCCTTCGTACTACTGGGACAAGACAGGACTTACCTATACCGAGGATACCTACGACGAGATCATCCTTCCCGATCCACAGGGCGGATGCGACATCAAATACCGTTTGAACCTCAAGTTCCATCAAGAGTTCTACCATGAAGAGGCTCGTACGGAATGTGACAATTACCCCTGGCCTGTCAATGGCGAAGTTTATGGAGTTTCAGGACGTTATGTCGCTTCATACCCCATCGGAGGCGGATCCAACTTCAACTGCGACAGCACCTACGTCCTTGACCTTACCGTCAATTACTCCCACCCGAAAACAATAGACACCACCGCGTGCAACGAATACACTTGGGAATTCGGATGGAACCACGAGTCGTACAACTACACCGAATCGGGAACCTACACCAAGACCATCGAGACCACTCACGGTTGCGACTCCACGGTTACCTTGAAAATTACGTTCGACTACACTCCTACCTTCGAACGGGTTGAGGGCCAAACTTGGGTCATCGGCGGATCCGAGTTCCAATATACCGTTGAAGACTACTACATTGAAACCCAAGGATCGCACAACACCACTTGGAAACTGACCTACATGGACGGCTCGCCGTTCAACAAATGGGATCTAACGCCCTACAGCATTGATAACGACCGTTGTCTGTTATCGATCTATACCTACGAACTCGATACCATTCTTCTCATCGCCACTACTGAGAGCACAGGCTCCGGAAGCTCGATTTGCGGAAATGAACCTTTCTCCAAGTCAAAACAAATTATTTGCAGTTCCTATGGCGCGCCTGAGATATCCGTTCACAGCAACGTGGAGATCTATCCCAATCCTAACGACGGCAACATGATCCTGTCGTTCACCAACATGCCTGGCGAGATCTCGGTGAAAGTGTTCAACATGCAAGGAACCCAAATCGATCAATTCCAAGTTTACAACGGCAACGAATCGAACGACTTCCGCTATAACTCAAGCCGTTTGCTCCCCGGTGTGTATCTCTTCACCATTACTAGCCGCGATGGCCTATTGACCAAAAAGGTAGTCATCACAAAATAATCCTCCATCATGAAAAAGCAATTCCTCCACCTTGTTTTACTGCTTCTTCTGATAGGTCTGAGCGCATGTTCGGATGACGGAATCGATATCAACGTCAACGATCCGCAACATATCCCATGGGTGGAGGATCTCATCGATCCCGACCTGCTTAATGCAATCGGTGTGGAAAACATCTATTTTGGGCACACCCCGCCCAACATTGACTCCCTTAGTTTCATTGTGGAAAAGCTGGAATACGACACCTGCATCAGATACCGTAAGATTACGATTATGGGTGTTGACACCATCATGCCTTCCTATAACAATCCCGGATTGGAAAACTCCGTTTACAAGCACCACTTCTTCAATTGCAACGAAAACATTGCCGGCTATAAGATGCATATCAAAGCGCACACCGGCGACGAGTCCTTCATTACGACGGACTCCATCTTTGTCATCGGGTACGGCAACAACTTCACCGCCTACTACCAAAAGAAGCTTTTCTCCGAAAAAGAGGGCAATCCGACTTGGGCTTATCTCATTACGGGGACCGTGGAATATGATTCTACCAACAAGATCCTTGGCGTTTCGAACTACCATATCGGCAAAAAGATCCTTGCCATCGACTTTCCACCGACACAGGGCTACTATCCAGGCACTCTCATGTACATGAAGCCTTATTCCACCAATCCTGACATTATCCCTTGCCGTGTTTGGGACACGTTGCCTGATAGAAGTAACAATACTCCGTTTAGTTTTTGACCATGAAAAGAACCCTGATCCTGATTTTCACTCTGATGGCTTTGGCTGGTGCGAAGGGATTCGCCCAAGGGCAGTTCCGTAAGCCTTTGAAGTCAACCCGCCAATCCATCCAAGGGTTCAGCAACTATAATGTCGGTCTGAAAGTCGGCTGTCCTTGGAGCTACATGCAAAAGCTGGCGCTGAAGGAAACGACCTACAACGGCAACTTCGGTTATTTGGCTGGTATCTTTCTGGAGCGTAACTTGGGGCGCTGGTCGGTTGGGTTGGAAAGCACTTTCGCCCAAAAAGGTTCCAAAATGCACAATGAGAAGGAATACGAAATCAGCCTCGCAAACTTTGGCATACTGAAAACTACCTATTCCGTTGCCTATCACGTGGTTACTGTTCGCGTTCCGGTATCCTACTATTTCAAAGGAATGATCAAGGATGACAAGGTCATCCCCTACGTTTTTGTCGGGCCAGAGTTCGATATTCCATTGGATACAATGGTAGAGTCTGTCACCCAGAGGTTTGACGGCCCCAATGGCGACAATCCACTTCCGGAAAAAAAGGAGGCTTTCAAACCCATTCCCAATCTCAGCGCCGTGGCAGGTCTAGGCCTGATGACCAAGCTGCGCTTCGAGAACTTCTCCTTGATCCTTAAGTTCGATGCCGCTTTCAACTACGGCATTCTGAACCTTGCCTCCAAAGAAAAACGGTGGAGTCAGACCGAAGGCATCCACGCCCATGACGTGGAAGTCAACTTCTCCGTCGTTTATCCCATCAAGAAAATACTTCACGACGCATGTCATAATCTTCAATAATCAATAACAACTCAACATTTAATTAAACCAATGAAAAAAGGATTACTCCAAACGCTCGCCATCGCCATCCTGGCATTAATCGCCAACTTGGCCGTGGCTCAGACGTACACCTTCCCCGTCAAGGGCAGCCAAGGCTTCTCCATGACACACAAGACCAGGGACGGTGCACGCATCAACTATGAGCTGGGACAGTTCTCCCTCAGCCAGATCCAGTATCGCGGCGAGGAGATGTCAGAAATCAGCATCAAGGCCATCAGCATCCCCAACGACGAAGGTCTTCCGAACCTCCCCGTTGAGAGCCGCATGATCGCCATCCCACAAGGTGCCACAGCCACATTGAACGTGGTTCGCGCCGAGACTCAGACGTTCCAAAACGTGAACATCGCCCCCGCCCTCCGCATCCAAGCCGAAAACGAGGATCCAGAGATGAACTATGAGAAGGACATGAAGGTGTACAGTAAAAACGCCTTGTATCCTGAGAACCCCTTCACCATTGGCGAATCGTACATCCGTGGCGTCAACACCGTCACCGTTTCCATCACCCCATTCCAATACAACCCCGTGACCAAGGAGTTGGTGGTTTATACCGATGTGGAGCTGTCGCTCAGCTATGAGGGCGGCAACGGCCATTTCGGCGAAGACCGCCTGCGTTCCCCCTACTGGGATCCCATTCTCGCCGCTGAGCTGGCCAACTACGACCAACTTCCAGCGATCGACTATGAGGCCCGTATGCAGGACTGGATCAGGAACAACCGCGATGGTGCCGAGTACATCATCATCACTCCCAACAATGACGAATGGGCTCCCTACGCACAGCAACTGAAGGAGTTCCGCATGAAGCAAGGTATCATCACCGAAGTCTACCGCCTCGACGAGATTCCGGCAACCTCCACGACTCAGTTGAAGACTTGGATCCACGATGCCTACGCCAGCTGGGAGATCGCTCCTGTTGCCATTTGCTTGTTCGGTGACCACAACACCAACATGGCTCAGGGTATCCCCGGTGAGACCACCAGCCACCCCTACAGCGGTACCTGCATCACCGACAACTTCTACGCCGATGCCCAAGGTAACGACAACCTGCCCGATATGGTGTTCTCTCGCCTGGTCGCCCAGAACGCCTCTGAGCTCCCCATCTTTGTTAGCAAGCAGATCGATTACGAAACCACTCCGAACACCGACGCTTCGTTCTACACCAGCCCCATCACCGCATTGGGATGGCAGACTGAGCGCTGGTTCCAGCTGTGCTCCGAGGTTTTCGGCGGTTACATGCGAGCCCATGGTTACACCCCACAGCGCATCAACTGCATCTACAGCGGCACACCGGGCGCCATCTGGTCTGAAGCTCAGAACACCGACCAAGTCACTAGTTATTTCGGCCCTTTAGGCACGAACTACATCCCTGCCTCACCTGCAGATATGGGTGGCTGGACCGGTGGCACTCCTGACCAAGTGGTTCAAGCTGTCAACAACGGCACCTTCTGGGTACAGCACCGCGACCATGGTCTTGACGAAGGCTGGGGCGAACCCGCAGTTCGCAACCATCATATCGATCAGCTGAACAACGTGGGCAAACTGCCCTTTGTGATGTCCATCAACTGCGAGACCGGTATGTTCAACTACACTGGTGACAACGGCAACTGCTTCACTGAGAAATGGATGCGCCGTACTTCCAACGGCCAGAACGCTGGCGCTGTCGGCGTCCTCTCTCCCACCGAAGTCTCCTACTCGTTCGTCAACGACGCCTTCGTTTGGGGTGTCTATGACCAGTTCCAACCTGACTTCATGCCCACCTTGCCCTCCAACACCAACTTCCCCGGCTACAACAACAGGGGCAACTGGCGTCCTGCATTCGGCAATGTGGCAGGCAAGTACTTCCTCTCACAGACCGCTTGGCCTTACAACACTGACGACAAGGACATCACCTACACCATGTTCACCGCCCACTGCGACGCCTTCCTACGCATCTACACCCAGGTTCCACAAACCATGACCGTGAACCATCAGAGCGTGCAGCTTGCCGGACTGACCACCTTCCAGATCACCGCTCCCGAAGGCACCACCATCGCCTTGACCAAGGGCGAAGGCAACAACCTCGAAGTGGTGGCCGTGGCAGAGGGAACGGGCAGCGTGCAGAATATGACCATCCCGTCACAAGTGCCTCCCACCGTGTTGCACCTCACCGTCACCGGCCAGGACTATCTCCGTTACGAGGCTGACATCGACGTCATCCCCGCCGACGGTCCGTATATCATCATCAACCAATACGAGCTCGACAACGATGCTTCTCAGCTTAACTTCGGCGAGGATGCCGGATTCAACCTCCAGCTCAAGAACGTCGGCAACACCACTGCTCCTGGCGGTTCGATGACGCTCACCACTGAATCGGAGTATGTGACCATCACCGATGGCACCGCCGACTTCACCGACATCAACTCCAACATGACCCTTGACCTGAATGAAGCCTTCAGCTTCACCATCTCCGACGAGGTTCCCAACAAGACCAGCATCGAGTTCGTGATCAACATCACCAGTGGTGATGACGTCTACGAGAACCATATCACCATGAAGGCTTACGCCCCTGTCTTCGAGATTGGCAACGTCTCCATCGTTGAAATTGAAGGCAACGGCAACGGTCGCCTCGATCCAGGCGAGCTGGCCACACTGAGATTCCCCGTACAAAACAAAGGCAATGCCGACTCGCAGGCCACTGAGATCACCCTTGAGATGAACAACGCCTTCCTGCAGATCATCGGCGACGCCACCATCACCATCAATAGCATCGCCGCCAACGGATCGGCAACCGCTAACTTCGAGGTCTTTGTGGGTGGCGCTCCCTCAGGCTTCGCCGCTGAATACACCTTGACCTCAACTTCGGGCGTTTACACTGATACCAGAGACTTCATGTCAAAGATCGGCCTCAATGTCGAAGACTTCGAACTGGGCTCAATCGACCCAAGTCTGTGGCAAAACGACGGCGCCTATCCTTGGACCATCTGCAATAACGAGCCCTACGAGGGTCAGTATTGCGTGAAATCAGGCACTATCGGCAATAGTCAGGAGACTTCGTTGATCCTTACCTTCGAAGTTGGCGTTGCCGACTCTATCGCTTTCTATTATAAGGTGTCGTCCGAATCCGGTTACGACAAGATGTATTTCTACATCGACAACCAGGAAAAGAACAACTGGTCGGGCAATGTGGCTTGGAATAGGGCACAATATTTCGTGACCGCCGGCCAACACACCTTCAAATGGAAGTATAAGAAAGACACCTCCGTCAGCAGCGGTGAGGACTGTTGCTGGATCGACTTCGTCATCCTGCCTCGTGACGTGAGTCTCACTGTCAGCGCCGGTCTCGACATGGACGTTTGCGAAGGCTCAAGCGCCCTGATCAACGGCTATGCCGCCAACCAAACCTCCTTGGAATGGACCACTGCTGGCGACGGCACCTTCGACGATGCCACCGCCATGACTCCCACCTACACCCCCGGTGAGCAAGACCTTGCCAACGGCAGCGTTGTGCTGACCCTGACGGCTCACAAAGGCAACCAAACCCTGTCCGACGACATGACCTTGAGCTTCGCTCAGAACGTGGTGATTGAAGCCGCTCTTGGCGGAATCCACTATTGCCCCGTCCAAGAACCTCAAACCGTGGCTGTCCAAGTCGTCTCAGGCCAATACGACTCCTTTATTTGGACCACTTTAGGCAGCGGTGACTTTGCCGATCCGAATGAATTGGAAACCACCTACACGCCAAGCGCCGAGGATATCGCAGCAGGCAGCGTGACACTCCTTGCCACCGCCACCTCAGTGGCCTGCGGCCCCGTCACTTACGAATACAACATTGTCTGGAGCCCGATGCCTCAAATCATCTTGTCCGCCGATGCCGTTGACATCTGCGAAGGCGATGATGCCATCATGACTTTCAATCTTGAAGGATATCTCGAAATGAATCCCAACGAGACCGATTTCGTGTTGGTAGTTGACGGTGTGGAATATCCCCTCGCCCATGACGCCACCAGCCTCGACCTCGGAACACCTGAGACCAGCTCAACCGTTTACCAGATCAACTCCATCTCGAACGGCACATGCGAGACTATCTACGCCGAGGGTGAATTGACCTTCACCGCCAACGTGACGCCTAAGGTTGCCGTTCCCGAAATCAGCGGCGACAACGACCTTGACGCTTACGTCACCAACGTCAGCACTTACACGGTCACCAACGACGTGATGGTCGGCTTCACCTTCGAACCGGCTGAAGCTGGCACCATGGTGGTCGCCAACGACGGCAAGACTGCCGAGATCACTTGGAACCAAACCTTCAAGGGCAATGCCTCACTCACTGCCACTCCTACCGAAGAGTGCAACAACGGCGCCAGCACCATGGACATCGTGGTCAGGAACTCATACGGTGTGAACGAGGTGGCCAACAGCTCCAAGCTCTACCCCAACCCGACTACGGGCAAGGTCAACATCGAATGTGAAGGCATGACCCACGTCAGCGTCTTCAACGCCGTTGGCCAGCTGGTGTATGACACCGACATCGACACCGACAAGCTCAGCGTCGACATGACCCAGTTCCCAACAGGTTCCTACCTGGTGAGAATCGTCACCGACAAGGGCGTGAGCACCAAGCACCTGAACGTGATCAGATAACACGTTCGGGACAGCAACAAAAAAGGCGGCCGAAATGAATCGGCCGCCTTTTTTTATGATCTTTAAATTGTTAATCCTTCGCAGCGATGCTGTAAGTCAAGTTGAATCTTAAGGTATTCTCCAACGGGCTGACACCGACGGTGCTTCCGATCGGGATCAAATAAGAAACGTCAAGACCGAAAACATTGTACTTCAAAGCAGCGCCCAAAGTAAAATATTTACGATTACCCTTCAAGGCTGCTTCGTTGAAATAACCGCCGCGGACGGCAAAAACATTGTTGTACCAGTATTCCACACCAAGAGCCCAGTTATATTCGCTCAGCTCCTCCATGAAAGGACCATTGCCGATGCCGTTCTTGTCGTAACCGGGAGCGTCATAGAACGATTGGATGATACCAGCCATGACGGAGACGTTGTCATCCTTGCCGTAAAGGATGCCGCCAACGCTGTCATAAACGGGAGGTGTAGGAACCAAAAGCTTGGTGATATCAACCATGAAAGCCAAGGAGTTGTACTCGTTGAGTTCCATTTTCAGGCCTGTACCGAAACGCAAGGTAGTGGGGATGAAGTCTCTTGAATCCATATCTTCCCTATAACTCACCTTTGAACCGATGTTGCTGATGCTCACACCCCAAGTGAAGTCGGCATCCATGTCGCGGAACCACTGCACGGGACGCTTGTAGTAAACAGCCACGTCGGCAGCCACTGACCAACCCACGTTGGTGCCTTCGGTGTTTTGGGTCAGGTTGGAATAGATGAAACGGCCGGCCACAGCGCCTGAGAGGTAATCGGTCAACATCCTGGAGTAGGCAAGGTCGATAGCCCATTCGTTGGGTTTATAGGTGCCCTGTTCCGTGCCTGTGGCATCCCTGAAGGTGATCTCACCCACGTTGAAATAACGCAATGTGCTGGCCAGTGCCGAAGTAGGTGTCAACTTGGTGGCGAAAGCCAGATAAGCCAAGCCCATATCCTGCACCAGTTGGTGCAACCAAGGGCTGTAACCCAAACCCACACTGAGTTTGTCTTCCATGAAGGTATACTTGGCTGGATTAAAGTGCATACTGTAAACATCGGCCTCTGACGCCACACCGCAATCGCCCATGGATCCGCCACGGGCATCAGGAGCAATCGAAACAAAAGGCACTGCCGTGGTAATGACATTAGGTTCACGCGCTTCCTGGCCATAGGATTGAACGCTCAACACGACCATTACGGCCATCAAAAATAATACTCTAATTTTCATACGTACTAAATTGTTCTTAAATGACTTGCAAAAATAACGATAAACTGCTTGGGTTATTATGTTTCTATAGAATTTTTATTTTTTCACCATCCTTTGGCAAACCGAGAGGGACTTGCCTTTGGCGTCCGTTACGGTGATTCTGTATACGTAAAGTCCTGGCCTCAAAGCACTTCCGTCCCAACGGATGGGCGTCACCACTCCTGATTCGGACTGGGTTTCCCGTTGGATGGAAGCCACTTGGCATCCCAACACATCATATACGTCGATGACCACCGAGAGCTTTTCGGTCATATCACCGTGGTCGAAGACAAACCAGGTCTCGTCAATGAAAGGATTCGGGTAGTTGCGCGCCTGGGCCACAATGGCGCCTTGGCGCACGATGAGACTGATCTCCACCTCCGACGGGTTGTTGTAGGTATCCCACGCTTTCAGCGTAAAATCATAGGTGCCATCTTCCAAATCAGGGATCGGCATGGCGATACGTCCCCTCTGATAGTCGTCCAACGCCGGCTCATACCAGTCGTTGAGCACCCTGTTTTCGTAACCGCTCACATTGCTTTTCAGCACGATGTCACGGCCGATGCTCACATTGTAATGATAGATGCCATGCTCATCGAACAGGTCGGCGTAGAGCACGCCTCTGCGGGGAACGACATCACCGCTCACAAAGTCGGGACTGTTCCAGTACAGCTTGATCTCAGGCCCTTGGTTATCGACCACTTCGGGAGCCATCAGGTTCAGGCTGTCCATCACGCCGTTGGCATCAATGTTCCTGATGGAGTCGTAGGCGTAATAGCTCACTCGGCCAACGCCCGTACCCTGGTTGATGTCCTGGGGAACGGGGAACCGCAGGCTGAAACGGCCGTTGGTGACGGTGGCCTTACCCTCGAAAAGCACGTCATTATAAAAGGAATAGTTGTAGTTGTATCCAAAGTTGCCCAAGGTGGTGTAGTTCGACTTTTTGTCGTACACCTTGACCTCCAGCACGCCATTGAAATCAGTATCGATCACCGTACCAAGGCCCTCAACAAAGCCTTCGACGGTGCCCATTCCCTCATCAACGGTGGCCGTGGTCGTCTGGATCACCTGAGCCGGATAGGAGAAGCGCAACGCGGGATCGCCGAAAAGCACATACACGATGTTGTCTTTCTTGTAGTACTTGGAATCGGATTTCGCCAAACGGTAGATGTCGCCGAAACGCAAGGGCTGATGGTCGGCCTTGTCGTACACATGGTCGTGCAACGCCTTCGACATATACAGGTTATTGGGAGCCAAGGTGGGTCTCATGGTGGTCAGCAGGGCGATGGCACCGCCATGGGCATTGAGGAAAAGCAACTCGCCGGCAGAGACCACATTGGGATTGTCGAACTTGCTGAACTCGCAGGTGGCGGTATGGACGAAAGGCATCCGGTCATAGTTTTCGAACGCAAGGATGTCGGAAATGCCCAGCACCCATTCGGAGCTCAGGCTCTTCACGCCGCCGTGGCCGGTATAGCTGAACACACCGACGCCTTTGTTGAGATAATCCAGGAGTTTGGCGTTTGCATCGGGGATGCGTTTCCCCGCCGGGGTGTTGATGATCCGATAGGAGTCGATGTAGAGCTTCTTGGTCATGGCCACACGCCACGAGGTATCAAGGATATAGTCGAGCTTGTCGTTATGATCGGCATAGGTCTTGGTGTCATTGTCGGCCATGAAGAGATGGTTGTTCTTCCAGATGCCGTGAGTCGCCGTCAGGTCGGCGTAATGTTTGATCTTGGCCACCACCGCATCACCCTGTTCTGGTGTGGTGATGGGCATACGCCCGATGCCGAGGTCCACCCTGCCTGAACAGTTCAAACCCTCGGTCGCATCCATCAAGCCAAAATAATCATCGGTACACATGGACTCCACTTCGTTGATTGTGCCGTTGGCAGTCTCATAGGTCGGGACGAAATTGTTGTGACCGCCCTTGATATCCCTGTAATCGTGGGTGCCTTTGCCCATGAGCAGCACATATTTCAGGTTGCCTTCACTGCGGAGATACACCATCCTGATGAAGTCGCGCACCGCCGTGGGATCCTGGACACCCGTGCCGAACTCATTGTAGATCTCTTGGACATCGGCGAGCACACAATTCATGTTGTCACGCTCACGGTGGAACTCGGCCAAGGCTTCCGACGGGCTCCAGAACAGGCGTGGCGTGATGATCAGCAGTTCCGCATCGGTGATGCCATGGAGGTTTTGGTTGGGGATGCGTCGGCACGAGGCCACAGCCTTCAGTCCGGAGGGTTCCACCAGATGGAACTGACGTTCGGCATCGCCAGCGATGCCGAACGAGGCATGGCCCGCCTCATATTCCATCGGCTGCAAGTAAGGATACACCGGATCGGTGACATCCCAGCAAACCACCTCGGGACCGACATCCTGAAGCTGAACCGAAGCCATAGCAGTCAACATCTGCGAAGGGATGACCCTGAAAGCCATGTCACCTCCATGGAACCGCAGCTCACGCCAGAAGTTCAAGACGAAATAATCGATGAACATCATGGGGTTTGACGTTCCCGCATCGAGTTCATAGTGGACGACCAGCGTATCGGAATTGGACAGGAAACCTTTCGAGATCTTATGCTCCTTGCCGTAGTCGTAATCTCCGTATTTCGGAATGTAGTATTGATTGACGATAATGGCGTTGTTGACCTTCAAGCTATAGGGAAACTGCGCATTGCAACGACCCAGCACCTTCGACTCGATCCGGCACATCATGGTATTGACGAGGCCGGGCACTACAAAGGTAAATTCCTTGCTGCCTTCCTGACTGGTAAAGAGGTCGCCGTACCAAACCCTTCCCGAGGCGTAAGGCGACAGCTCTTCGCTCTCGTGGCAGAGATAGTCGAGATAGGTATCGATGACAGTAGCGGACGAAAACGTTGACACCGCTTGGTTTTCCTGAATCCTTAAGCCTTCAGTGTCGCCATCCACACACAGGAAATAGAAGGTCGTATCCGTATAAAGGTTTGGCTCATACTCATAGTTGCCTTGGGAATTGTACACCATATTCACGCGGCCTTTGCCATAAAAACGCACCTGATCCTGAGGATCGAACGAGCCATCGGCGGCACCGATGACCTGAATGGGAATCTCCGTAAGGTCGTCAAAACGTGGAGTGGCGTTATCCTCGGGGAGCATGCCTGGAGTGTTGCCAAACAGGCGGATCTTATTGGGATTCAGGCTGCCCATGTCGATGCCCGCCGCTTGCAAGGTGGCATAGTCAACGGCATAAACGCCGTCTTGCGTGACACCGATCTTGCACCAAGTGTTTTCGCTCAGTACGGACTTATGCGATGCCCATTGCGCCTCCAAGGGAACCGCATTGGCCAGCGCCAACAAAACTAGTAACAATATCGTCTTAATATGATTCATAGATCAGGTTATCGCATAATGATTAATTTGGAGGTGACGGTAGCCGTTTCCTGATGGTCGTTGGTTGCCGTGATGCAATACACATAGACTCCCGCAGGCAGCAGACCGCCGTTGTTGGCGCGGCCGTCCCAGCGGATGGGGTTGGTGCGGGCCGAAGTGCCGGAAACATGGTCGTCGAGAATGGCCACTAGGCGTCCCATCATGTCGAAGATGCATATCCTGACATCCATGTTGTTGCCGATTTGGTTGTGGCCGAAGCTGAAACAAGTCTCATCGCGGAACGGGTTGGGATAGCAGATAGGATCCTCGAGCGCCATCCGTTCGCTGTCGGCCACGGTGAAGTTGATGGACGCCATGCCCGAGTTGTTGTAGATGTCCCATACCTTCAAGGTAAGGAGGTAATCGCCTTCCGCAAGGCCTTGCATCCTGAATCTGATGGAGCCTTTGCCTTGGTAGCCGATATCAGAAACGAAGTAGTCATTCAGATTGTACGACTCGTTGGAAGGGCCATACAATGTAGCGACGATGTCATGGCCGATGCCGGCGCCCGTGGTGTTGATACCGCTTTCGTCCTCCACGTATGCGATCAGCGTGGGGCTGTCGCTGGTGATGCCACCGCTGACAAACTTCTCATCGTCGATAAACAGCCTGACCCAAGGCTCGTCTTCGTCCATCACGGCATCGTTGTAGAAGCCGCCGATGACGAAATCCTCAAACGCACCCGAGGCATCGTTCACATAATCGGTGGCATAGTAGCTCACCATGCCTTGTCCGAAAGGATAGGCAATGTCGCGAGGCACAATGAAATCCACGGAGAAATGGCCGTTCACCACCGGCACCTTGCCATTGAAGAGCACGCTTTGGCGTAACTTGAAGGCATACGGAGCGGTACCTTCGTCGCCTTGAGTGGTATAGTTGGTCTCCTTGTCATAGACACGCACATACACAATGCCGTTGAAGGTAGTGTCGACCTGTCCAGCCAGGTTCTTGACCACGCCTTCGATGAGCGAAGGCTGAAGGGCTTTGAGGGTGTCATCGATGTAGGTGGTTTCCACAGTGCGGACAGGCATGGGCAGACGCAGGGCCGGATCTCCGAAGAAAACATAGTTCCGTTCGTGGATGGTGCCTTTGGTTTTCGCCATCCTGAACACATCGCCGAGGCGACGGCGCTGGCCGTTTTCAATTTCAAAAAGGTGGTCGTATACTGCCGTAATGAACTGTTGGTTATAGGGTCCGTAGGTCACCCTGGCGGTGGTGAACATGGCGATCATGCCGCCATATTGGTTCAGGAAGGCATATTCGCCCAGTGAGGTTCTGGTGTGGTCGTCATAGCGGCTGAACTCGCAAGTACCGGTGATCATCATCGGGTATTTGGGGCCGTTGCGCCATGAATTCACGTCGGCGCGCTGGAGGATGCGTTCCTCCGAAAGCTGCACCTCGCCACCGTGTCCCACGTAGTTCAGGATCATGGTGCCTTGGTCCATCCTGTTGTTCACCGCCTTGTTGACTTCGGGTGCCAATTGGCCATTGGGGGTATCCTCCTGCTTGTAGGCATCCAGATAGATCTTGTCCACCACCAGGTTTTCACCACCCGTCCTCTTGATCTGCTCGGCATATTTCTCGGAATGATCGATAAACTCATTGCCTTGGGCGTCGTCGGCCATAAAAGTGATGACATTGCGCCAAGGCTGCATGGTGTTCTCGTTAGCCTCCAGATACTGTTCCACCTTGTCGACCATCTGAGTGGCCTGTTCCACTGTGGAAACCGGGAAACGACCCGCGCCGATATCAGGTGTGGAGCCTTTCAAGGAGCCCTCGTTCTCACCCATGAAGCAGAAATAGTCGTCGGTGACATGGGTGTCGAGGATGGAGGCCGCCTCGCGTTCCTCGTAGGTAGGCACGAAGCAGACGACGCCGCTCCTATTCTTGAAGTCGAATGAAGCATCGCCAAAGAGCAGGAGGTAGCGCAAAGGCCGTTGTTCGTCATGATACAGCATCCTGCAATAGTCGCGGATGGCGGTGACATCGGTGGCGCCACAGCCGAACTCATTGTAGATCATCTGTGGGGTCACGATCTTGATCCTCAGGTCGGGATCCTTCACGGCATGGATGTTTTTCAGCCGCTGGGCTTGTCCGACGAAGTCGGGATAAACCACCATCAGGTAGTCGTAGTTTCTGTCGCCATGCAGGTCTTGATTAGCGACAGAGCCCATCAGGATGGGAGAATGGAACGAAGAGCCGTCGAAAGCGACAAACTCGTTCTTGGCATTGCCGTTCACATTAAACGAAAAGGTCGATCCCGACAGCTGGCCGTTGATCCGTCGAGGGCAAACGGAGTCGGTCACGTCCAGCACCATCATCGACGAGGAAGCGCCGGAGATCTGATAGGTGTAAACGGCAACATCATTGGAAGCCTCGGGATTACGGAACTGAATCTCGGAGCCAGAGAAGGCCAGCGACCGCCATGCATTAACCTCGACGTAGTCGACATAGCCGATGGAAGTGGTGCCCGACACTCCTTTGTGAGTGAGGGTAACATTGACATTATCGCCCGTGATCGATGTGGTCACACGGCCGAAGACCTCATGGGCGAAAGGCTTGTCGGATCCATTGGATGTCTGCTGGATGGAATAGCTCTTGATAAACGAATCGTTGACATACAAGTCAAAACTGGCCGGCTTGAAGTTACGGCCTGCAGCAGCCATATACACTGTGCAAGGGAGGTTGGTCTTGGCGTTTTTGAAAAGGAAGCTGCACGTCACCGAGCCATTGCCGTCGATGATGTCGCTGTAATAGGTCCTGCCTCCGTTGATGATGTTGTAGCGGTCGTTCTCGTAGACCTGTCGATCGAGGAAGGTGTTCACCACGGTATTGCCGGTGCCCGAAGGCTGATCGGCATCGGCGATGCGCTTGCCGGAGCCCAGGCTGGCGGTGATGAAGGCGTAGGAATAGTTGTCGTAGTCGTTGGGATGATGCTCAAACGCATTTTTTGAGGTGTTGTAACTCCAGGTGACGGGGCCACGCGCATAAAACAGCACACAATCGCCTTGGTCGAACTTCCCGTCCGACTCGCCAATGACATAAACCGGGATTTCCTTCAGGTCATCGATGCGCGGTTGGGAATTGATCTCGTTCAAAAGGCCTCCTCCGTTGTGATAGACGCGAATGTGGCGGGGATCGATATGGTCAACATCCATGCCCAACGATGTCAAATCCGTGTAGGTAAGCCTATGGATGCCACTCTCTGTAATTCCAACCTTATACCATTTTCCGCTGGCCAAGACCGAATTTGAGGCATACCTCGATCCCTCGGAAGACTGAGCCCACAAAACATTTCCCAACAACAACAAAACTAGAACGGCTATATTTCTCATCTTTGACTTTCTTTATTAAGAGGGAACGAAATTACTGCTTTTTTATTATTTTTAGGTATACTTTTCTGCGAAATCGAAAAAAAATGTATTTTTGCACACAATAAATGCGGCTTTAGGTAGTTTAAAAAGCACGTAAAAATTTGTTTGCAATGATTATCAAATCAGGATTGAAAGCCTTAACCTTCTGCCTTGTGGCAGGACTTATCTTCACCTCTTGTTCAAAAAAGACCTCCAGAACCACGGGATGGGCATATAACGACCCCAAGAATGGCGGTTTCGAGGTCACCGATATCAACGAACAGCAAATCGGTCCAGGTCTTGTGGCCATTGAAGGCGGCACCTTCGTGATGGGTGGCACCACTGACAACCTGACCTACAGTTGGGACAACGTTCCACGTCAGGTCACCGTTCCCACCTTCCTTATGGACAAGACCGAGGTCAGCAATGTGGATTACCGCGAATATGTGTTCTGGCTGGGCCGCGTCTATGGTCAGAACTATCCCATGGTGGTTCGCAACGCCATGCCCGATACTTTGGTTTGGCGTGGCCGTTTGACTTACAACGAGCCGATGATCGAGGTGTATTTCAGGCATCCTTCCTATAACGACTATCCCGTGGTGGGTGTGAGCTGGGTTCAGGCCAATGACTACTGCTCCTGGCGTACCGACCGCGTGAATGAGCTGATGCTCATCAAGGCTGGTGTCCTCGACTGGGATCCCAACCAGCAGGATGAGGAGAACTTCAACACCGACGCTTATCTTGCCGGACAATATGTTGGCAACGTGAAGCATGGCAAGAAGGACCTTAGCAAGGACAATGGCAAAGGCATCCGCAACGTCAACATGTCGGACGGCATCCTGCTTCCCTCCTACCGTCTCCCAACGGAGGCCGAATGGGAATATGCCGCTGTCGGCTTGGCTGGCAACACCAACAACGAGATCGTCACCCAACGCAAGGTGTATCCTTGGAATGGCGACGGCTTGCGTACCGACGACAAGAAATACCGTGGCAGTTTTATGGCCAACTTCAAAATCGGTCCCGGCAACTACATGGGTGTGTCAGGCAACCTCAACGATGGTTCCGCATTGCCCGCACCGGTGGGTTCCTACTGGCCCAACGACCTGGGTCTCTACAACATGGCTGGCAACGTCTCTGAATGGGTAGCCGACGTCTACCGTCCGCTGAGTTTCGAAGACATGGCCGACTACAGCCCGTTCCGTGGCAACGTCTTCATGCAAAACAAGCTCGACGAAGACGGCTTCATCGCCCAGAAGGACTCTTTGGGACACATCCAGAAAGTGCCGATCTCGCCGGAGGAGGCCGCAAAACGCCAGAACTACCGCACCTATTTCAACTCCAACTATGCTGACGGCGACTACATGTCGAACATCAGAAACAACTGGATCGAGACACAGGAGGATCAGAAGTCATTCACCAAGGACATGTATGACTATGCCACCAACGACTCACCCGGCACCACTTTGATCAACGACGAGTCGCGCGTGTACAAAGGCGGTTCATGGGCTGACGGTCCCTACTACCTGAGTCCTGGCAACAGACGCTATCTCGACCAGAACCAGTCATCGGCCGCCATCGGTTTCCGTTGCGCCATGAACAAGGTAGGCAGTTCCTTCACCAAAAAATAAGCCATGGAGATATACGATCATTTTTGCAAATCATATAAAATTAGCACCGATAGCAGGCACATTGAGCCTGCTTCGGTGTTTTTTGCCCTCAAGGGAGAGCGCTTCGACGGCAATGATTTCGCCCTCGAAGTGGCTGAACAAGGCGTGGCCAGCCTCGTGGTTGCCGACCGCCAGTCATTGCCTGACCACCCGCGCATCGTCAAGGTGAAAGACTCGTTGGAGGCCCTGCAGGCCTTGGCGCTGCACCACCGACGCATGATGAAAGACCTGAAGGTGCTGTCCATCACCGGCACCAACGGTAAGACCACCACCAAAGAACTCGTGTCGGCCGTGCTGGGCAAGAAGTTCAGGACCATCTTCACCCAAGGCAACTTCAACAACCATATCGGTGTGCCCCTCACCCTGCTCCGTATCACGCCTGAGACGCAGATGGCCGTGGTGGAGATGGGCGCCAACCACCCGGGTGAGATCAAGACCTTGGCCAATTTGGCTTGCCCCGACTACGGCATCATCACCAACATCGGCAAGGCCCATTTGGAGGGCTTCGGCAGCTTCGAAGGCGTCATCAGGACGAAAAACGAGCTGTACGACAACCTGAAAGCCAACGGCAAGACCGCTTTCGTCAATGCCGACAACCCGCTGCTGATGGATTTGGCCGCAACGCTGAGCCATCACACCTACGGCACCGACGACCATGCCGATTGCACGGTGAAGCTTGACACTTGCGATCCATACCTCTCGGTCGCTTGGAACGGACTCAAGATACAGACCCACTTGGTGGGCAGCTACAACTTCGAGAACGTGGCCGCTGCCATCGCCGTGGGCAGCTATTTCGGCGTGCCGGCCAACGACATCAAGGAGGCCTTGGAGAGCTATCAGCCCACCAACAGCCGCTCGCAGGTGATCGAAGGCAAAAACCACATCATCATGGATGCCTACAACGCCAACCCCACCAGCATGAGCGCCTCCGTCAACAACTTCAGGAATATCTGCGGCGACAATGCCCTGCTGATCCTGGGCGACATGCGCGAGTTGGGCGACGCCTCCGAGCAGGAGCACAAAACCATCCTTCAACTCCTGAAAGACTCAGGGTTCAAACAAGCTTACTTGGTGGGACCGTGTTTCAGCCAATGCAACGACAATCCCGACTACCTCACTTTCGCCAAGGTGGAAGACTTGGTGG
The DNA here is from genome assembly GCA_017645245.1 of Bacteroidales bacterium. Lineage (GTDB taxonomy): Bacteria > Bacteroidota > Bacteroidia > Bacteroidales > F082 > Limimorpha. The sequence continues at coordinate 8,319 of JAGCPG010000130.1, read as the reverse complement.
CCTATCTGGAACAGCATCCCGTCGAGGGCAAAACCATCCTTGTGAAAGGCTCAAGAGGCATACAGCTTGAGAAAGTCCTGCCTTTGATCCAATGAAAACATCGCTTGCCATAGGTCTCATGTCGGGCAGCTCGCTCGATGGCATCGACATTGCCTTGGTGCATTTCACCAGCGACAACGGGCATTACACCTATAATATTATTGAAGCGGAAACCCTTCCCTATCCTGAGCTTTGGCAGCAACGGCTCGCCAACGCCTTCCTCTCTGAACCCGAAGACCTTGGGCCGCTCGACAAGGATTATGGCGCTTACTTGGGCCAGCGCATCTCGGAATTCATCAAACGGCACCATGTGAAGCCCGACTTTGTGGCTTCGCACGGACACACCATCTTCCACAAGCCTGAGCAGCGTTACACTTTACAGATCGGCGACGGAAAAGCTCTCGCCGATGCTTGCGGTGTGCTCACCGTCAACGACTTCCGCACGGAAGACGTCACCAAAGGCGGTCAGGGAGCGCCTTTGGTGCCCATCGGCGACAAGCTGTTGTTCAGCGATTACGACATCTGCCTTAACATCGGCGGCATCGCCAACCTCTCAAACGAGCTGGACGGGCAACGCATCGCCTACGACATCTGCATCGCCAACCAAGCCCTCAACTGGCTGGCCCAGCGCGAAGGCCTTGCCTACGACAAGGACGGACTGATCGCCCAGCGCGGTAAAATCAACGAAACACTGTTGAAACGTCTTGACGACAACATTTTCTTTCAACAAGCGCCGCCAAAATCATTAGGAAGAGAATTCTTCGAGACCTATCAGAAACAAACGCTGGAAGCATACGATACTGCCGACGCCATGGCCACCTTCGTGGAACATATCGCCCAACAAATCGGGCAAGCCACTGGACAGCTCCCCGAAGGCAAGATGCTGGTCACTGGCGGCGGAGCGCACAACAAATACCTCGTTGATCGCATCCAGCAACACACCCAACATCAGGTCGTTGTGCCTGATTCACAAACTGTTGACTACAAGGAAGCCCTCATTTTCGCCCTATTGGGCCTATTGCGTTTGGAGGGACGCGTCAACGTGCTCTGTTCCGTGACAGGGGCTCCTTCCGACTCATGCAGCGGGAAAATTTGGATACCATAACAAAAAAATACACAATTTTTAGGTATTATTTTTGTTATTATGGTATCTTTGTAAATTCTTGAATCTCGATTTAAAATCAATTCTATATGGAAGCAACAGAAATCAAACTCTCCATCCTGGACCTGGCCATGAAAGGCGGCTGGATCATGGTCGTGTTGGCCGTCCTTTCCGTCATTGCCGTTTACATTTTCATTGAACGCCTCATCGTGGTGAAACGCGCCACCAACGTCGACAAAGGATTCATGGAACGCATCCGCGAATACATGAAGGAAGGCAAGATTGACAGCGCCAAAGCCCTTTGCCGCGGCAGCGACACGCCCATCGCGAGGATGATCGAGAAGGGCCTTTCCCGCCTCGGCCGTCCGCTGAGCGACATCAACGCCACCATAGAGAACGTCGGCAACCTGGAGGTCGCCAAACTGGAGAAAGGTGTCACGCTGCTCTCCATGATCGCCAGCGCCGCCCCGATGATCGGTTTCCTCGGCACCGTGACCGGCATGATTCGTGCCTTCTACAACATGTCGATGGCCGGCAACAACATCGACATTGAGCTGCTGTCATCAGGCATCTACGAAGCCATGGTCACCACCGTCGGCGGTTTGATCGTGGGCATCATCGCATACGTATTCTACACCATCACCGTGGCAAAGATCCAGAATGTAGTCAACCTGCTGGAAGCCAAGACCACCGAGTTTATGGATGTCCTCAACGAGCCCGCATAAAACCTACGCACCATGGCAATCAAGACAAGAAACAAGATCGGCGTCAGCTTCAACTCCTCGTCCATGTCGGACCTGGTGTTCCTGCTGTTGATCTTCTTTATGCTGACTTCGACCCTGGTGGCCCCGAACGCCATCAAGCTGCTGCTGCCGTCGAGTAGCAGCAAGACCATGGCCAAACAGACGGTCACAGTGTATATCAACGACCTCTTCCAGTATTACGTTGACGAGACCCCCGTCACCGATGACGAGCTTGCCAGCAGCATCGGTGCGAAGATCGCCGGAGAGAGCGATGCCACCATCGTGCTCCGTTCGGACAAGTCGGTGCCCGTGCAGTATGTGGTCAACGTGATCGACGCCGTCAACGAAATCAACAACGCCACAGGACAAAACCATAAGGTCATCCTGGCCACATCACCGAAAAAATGAGCAAAGAGAAAAAAGATAGGACCATCGCCGCCGTCGGAGCCCTCGTGGTTCACGCCTTGATCGTGCTTGCGCTCTTCCTGATGGCTTTCAGGACGCCCCTGCCCCTCCCTGGAGAAGAAGGCGTTGAAGTCGATCTGGGCATGTACAACCAAGGCATGGGCGAGGTTCAGCCTGAAAAATCGGCCATCCCCCAGCAATCCCTTCCACCCAAGCCACAGGAGAACGAGAACGTGAAAAGCAAGGATGACGTGGTGACCCAAGACACCGAGGAAGCCCCCTCGATCAAGACTGAGAAGAAGAAGGAAATGAAAGAGGAGACTGAGACCAAGCCGACTGAGACGCCGAAAGAGCCTGAAGAACCCAAACCTGTGGTCAACCCGAAAGCCCTGTTCAAGGGCAGCGACAAGTCGCAAGACGGAGGATCGCAAGGCATCACAGGACAGCCTGGCGACCAAGGCAATCCGAATGGATTGGCGGGGATCAACAAATACGATGGACATGGCGGACAAGGCAACGGCGCTGGTTACGACCTGGGAGGCCGTGGTGCCAAGACGCTTCAACGCCCCTCGAAGGACTTCCCTGAAGAAGGCCACATCGTCGTGGAGATTTTCGTAGACCAAGAAGGCAACGTCGTTAGGGCCAACATCGCCAAGGGAACCGACATCACCAACACCGAGATGCGCAACATGGCTCTGGAAGCCGCCCGCCGTTCGAAGTTCATCGCCGATCCCACCGCTCCCGAAGAACAAAAAGGAACGATCACCTATACCTTCGTTCAAAATCAATAACACCGTCAACTACCATGAACTACCAGGAAACTCTTGATTGGATGTTCAACAAACTCCCGATGTACCAACGCGTCGGAGGCGCCGCCTACAAAGTCGGTTTAGACAATACCATAGCCCTTCTTGGATACTTGGGCAACCCCCACCACAACTTCAAGTCGGTGCATGTGGCCGGCACCAACGGCAAAGGCTCGACCTCGCATTTATTGGCTTCCATCTTCCAGGAAGCAGGTTACAAGACAGGTCTTTACACCTCGCCCCATCTGCGCGACTTCAGGGAGCGCATCCGCATCAACGGTGAGATGATCCCGGAGGAGCATGTCGTTGACTTCATCGAGCGCAACAAGGAACAGTTCGAGAAGATGGAGCTCTCCTTCTTCGAGATGACGGTAGGCATGGCGTTCGACTATTTCTCGAACGAAAAGGTGGACATCGCCATTGTGGAAGTGGGCATGGGCGGACGGCTCGACTCAACCAACCTCATCACCCCTGAGCTGAGCGTCATCACCAACATCGGATTGGATCATGTTCAGTTTTTGGGCGATACGCTGGAAAAGATCGCTGGCGAAAAGGCCGGAATTATCAAAGAGGGAATTCCGGTTGTTATTGGAGAGACCCAACCCGAGACCCATCAGGTGTTTGAGGACAAGGCTGCAGCGTGCCACAGTCCCATCTATTTTGCCGACCAGATCTTCGACTGCGACAAGGTTCACATCGAGTCGATGACCCAACAGGAATACGACATCTGGAAGAACAGCGAGCTATATCTCGAAGCCTGCCAGATCCCCTTGATGGGCAACTACCAGAAGAAAAACCTCGCCACCGTGGTCTGCGCCGCCGACCTGCTCAAAGACAAGTTCAACCTCAGCGAAGACGACATCCGCGACGGCATTGCCAACGTCATCAGGAACACCCATCTCATGGGCCGTTGGCAGATCCTCAACCACGATCCCTTGACCATCGCTGACACCGGCCATAACGTGGACGGCATCCGCGAAGTGGTCAGCCAGCTGGCTGAGATGACCTACAACAAGCTGCATTTCGTCATCGGCATGGTCAACGACAAGGACATCGACCATGTGCTCCAGCTGCTCCCCCACAGCTGCGAGTACTATTTTTGCAAAGCCGACATCCCCAGGGGACTCGATGCGAAGATCCTAGCGGAGAAAGCCTTTGATCTCGGCCTCAGGGGAAAGGTTTACAATTCCGTTAGAGACGCTTATCTTTCGGCGCTGAACGACGCCCATTTCGACGATGTGGTCTTTATCGGCGGATCCAATTTCATCGTAGCCGAAGTCGTATGAGAAGAGCTTTACATATCATCATTGCTTGCTTTGCGCTCACCCTGTTGGCATCGTGCTCTGTCGGCCGTTTTGTCCCCGAAGGAAAATATTTCCTGCAAAAAAACACCGTCACCATCGCGAGTGACGAGAAAACGGACTTCACCAAATCGGAAGTCTCAAACTACATTATCCAAAGTCCCCATAAAGTCAGGTTCCCCAACCGATTCACCACTTGGCTCTATTACGTCACCGAGGACCATGAGAAAGGCCTTTGGCACTGGGTGAACGAGCATCTGGCCAGAGAGCCTGAATATTACGACGACCAAGCGGCGGTCAACTCAGCCAAGCAGATGGAGGATTATCTCGACAACCGAGGATATTTCAACTCCAGGGTCGTGAAGAACGTCATTTATGATGGCTATAGTGCCAAAACCTCCTACGAGGTTCTTCCCGCAACGCCCTACCATATCAGCGAGATCAACTACAATATTGAAGACACGGTGATCATGAGCATCGTTTCACGGCTGAAGAGCAGGGACAGGCTTCCCGCCAGGGTCGGCGACATCTACAACGCCTACACGCTCGACGAGCAACGTGTGCTGATCACAGACTTCCTTCGCAACATGGGGTATTACTACTTCACCCGCGAATACGTCACTTTCGAGGTTGACAGCAGTTTCAACAATCACACCCTGACGGTCACCATGAAGATCGCCAATGCCAAGGACCGCAACACGGGCGCCACACATCCCCACAAACAATACAACATCAACAAGATCAGCATCTACCCCAACTACATGCCGTCGTTGGCCTTCAAGCCGCCTACCGATTCGGCCACTGCGGTCTTCTCCACCGGTTTCAGGCATTTGCCCAACGAAGTGCACGTGTATTACCACGAGAAGCCCCGCATCCGTCCGAACACCTTCTCGCAAGTCATCCAGATCCAGCAAGGCAGGCCCTACAGGCAACGTCAAGTATCGATGACCTACAGCGCACTATCCAACCTGAAGGTGTTCGCCAACTCGAGCATCGAATTCGACAGCATCCATTGCGACACGGCCAACCTGCTCAATTGCAACATCATGCTGAGGCGCGCCAACACCCATTCCGTCAAGTTCCAGACGGAAGGCACCAACTCGGGGGGCGACCTGGGCATCAGTGGTAGCGTCACCTATACCAACCGAAACATTTTCAGGGGAGCGGAGTCGCTGACCTTTAGCATCAAGGGAGGACTGGAGGCACAGGAGGTCATCGAACTGGGCGATATCGGCGACGAAGGACAGGTTTTCAACACCAAGGAGTTGATCGTCAACTCCAGCATTTACTTCCCTAAGTTCCTCAGTCCCATCCCGCTGAAAACCTTTGCCCTCGACTACCAGCCCAGAACCTCGATCTCCTTGGGAGGAAGTGCCCAGGTGAGATACGCCTATTCGCGATACATCACCATGGCCACCTTCGGCTATGACTGGAAATCCAACCAAAGGTTGCAGTTTGTGTTGACGCCAATCTACATCAACTACGTCAAAGTCAATCCCATACCTGCATTTGAGGATATCTTGAACCAAGAGCAGAACCAGCGCATCAAGGACCAATACACCAGCCATTTCGTGTTTGGCGGACGTTATTCGCTGATCTACAACACACAAACCATCAACAAATCAAGCAATTACATTTACCTTAGATTCAATTTCGAATCGAGTGGCGGGCTGCTTTCGCTGTTGAACAACACCAAGCTGATCACCGAAGAGGACGACCATCACGAGCTTTTCGGCATTCGGTATGCCCAGTTTTTCCGTGGCGACGTGGATTTCAGGCAATACATCAAGACCGGCGACAAGTCATGGTTCGTTTTCAGGCAGTTGATCGGTGTGGGTGTGCCTTACGGGAACTCCTACGACATGCCGTTTGAGCGCAGTTTCTACTCCGGTGGATCCATCGGAATGCGTGGTTGGGGTTACCGAAAGCTGGGTCCGGGAGCTTACGTTCCCAACGGCGAAGCCAACATCGAACGCATTGGCGACATCCAGCTGGAGTGCAACGCCGAGTTCCGTTTCCCCATCTATAACATGATCAACGGCGCTGTTTTCATGGATGCGGGCAATGTTTGGAATTTCCACGCCAATGAGTTGTTGCCGAATGGCGAGTTCTACTTCGACAAATTCTATGATCAAATCGCCGTTGATGCCGGTATTGGCGCCCGATTTGACTTCAAGATGGTGATCCTCCGCCTCGACCTGGCCATGCCGTTCAGGTATCCCTATCCAGATGCCGACGGAAATCACTGGAATTTAGGCAACGACCTGAAATTCAAAGATTTGAGCTGGGTTTTTAACATCGGATATCCTTTCTAAGCCATGCACAGGAACGAGCTGTACGGGCTTTTGCTGAACGCCTTCGGACTGACGCCCACCGAAGGACAAGCCACGGTGTTGCGGCATCTGGCGGCTTTCCTGCTTTCCTCGAAGCCCAACCCAGCCTACATCCTACGTGGGTATGCCGGAACGGGTAAGACCACCTTGGTAACGGCTTTGGTAAAGACCCTGCCCGAGATGGGAATGGATTACGTGCTGATGGCACCCACTGGACGCGCCGCCAAGGTCATGGCCGGTTACACCCGAAAGCATGCCTCCACCATTCACAAGAAGATTTATCAGGTGCAGGCCTACCCTGACGGTAGCCTGAGGATGGCGAGGGCTGAAAACAAGCACAAGGACACCCTTTTCATCGTCGACGAGGCCTCCATGATCGGCGAGGATCGGGAGTTTGGCACCAAGAGCCTGCTCGACGACCTGTTGGCCTACGTTTTCAGCGGAGAGCGTTGCAGGTTGCTGCTGATCGGCGACACGGCACAACTGCCTCCTGTGGGCAACGACAGGAGTCCCGCCCTTGACCTCGATTACCTACAAAGCCAGTTCCCATTGACCATAGCCACCTTTGAGCTCACTGAGGTGAAACGCCAAGCCTTGCAGTCAGGCATCTTGAGCAACGCCACCCATCTAAGGGAACTGTTGTTGGAGGATCAGCTGCAATACGAGCTTCCTCTCTTCGACCTCCACTTCAACGACACCCAACGCATTGATCCCGAGACCTTTGAAGAGATGCTCTATCGGGCTTTTGACGCCGAACACAGCAACGATTCCGTCATCGTGTGCAAGTCGAACAAAAGGGCCAACCTGTTCAATCAGGCCATCCGCAGTCGCATTTTGAACATTGAGGGTGAGATTGCCACGGACGACAAGCTGATGATTGTGAAGAACAACTATTTCTGGGCCGATGGCAACCGAGAGATCAGTTTCATCGCCAACGGCGACATGGCGGAGATTCAGAAAATATCACACTATGAGGAGCTTTATGGATTCCGTTTCGCCGATGTGGAGTTGAGTTTTACGGATTATCCCGATGCCCCAAATCTAGACGTGAAGATCCTGTTGGACACCTTGAACAGCGACAGTGCCTCGTTGTCGGAAGACGACCAAAGGCGTTTGCGGCAGGCCATTGAGGCTGATTACATGGATATTCCGAACAAGAGGGAGCGTTACAAGGCCATGAAGCAGAATCCATGGTTCAACGCCTTGCAAGTGAAATTTGCCTACGCCTTGACCTGTCACAAGACCCAGGGTGGTCAATGGAAGAACGTCTTTGTGGATTCCTCGTTGAATTTGAAGGATGCGTTGGAGAAAGAGGATTTGCGGTGGTTGTATACTGCGGTCACCCGAGCGCAGGAGAAGCTTTTTTTCGTTAATTTCAAGGAAGAGTTTTTCAGTTAGCAGTTAGCAGTTGGTAGTTGGTAGTTAACTTCTAACTTCCAACTTCCAACTAAAAAAGCCCTCTCGCTGATGCGGAGGGCTTTTTTGTAAGGGTGGGCGGCGACCTACTTTCCCACAGGTTGATGCAGTATCATCGGCACTGCCGGGCTTAACTTCTCTGTTCGGAATGGGAAGAGGTGCGCCCCGGCGTCA
>JAGCPG010000129.1 GCA_017645245.1 Bacteroidales bacterium | reverse complement strand
TTCAAACTCGATGGTGTGACCGGCATTGGGACCGCCTTGGAACCTCGCCACGATGTCGTAATTCGGGGTGAGCGCGTCAACCACCTTGCCTTTTCCTTCGTCTCCCCACTGGAGACCTAACAATATGTCTAACTTGTTCATATTATGTTTATTCTGTCTTCTTGCTTCTGTCTTCTGTCTTCTTATGTCCATAAAAAATCAATGAATGATGCGTGATCTCCACCCCAAACTCCTCTTCGATGGTCTTTTGGATCTCTTGTAGACGTGGATCGCAGTATTCCAGCACCTGTCCGGTATCGAGATCAACAAAGTGGTCGTGCTGCCTGAACTTGTAGGAATGTTCGAATTGGGCTCGGTTGTGGCCGAACTGGTGCTTGATCACCAAGTTGCAGTCGAGCAGCAGCTCCATGGTGTTGTACAAGGTGGCGCGGCTGACACGGTATTTGTTGTCTTTCATTCGGTTATAGAGCGTCTCGATGTCGAAATGCCCGTTGATCGTGTAAATCTCCTGCAGGATGGCAAACCGCTCTGGGGTCTTCCGAAGATCGTGATCGTGGAGATATTCGGTGAATATCGTCCTGACGGTCTGCATGATATTGTCATTGGTATCTTTCATGGCTTGGTCGTTCTAAATGAGACGCACGACTTTTTTCACTTCTTTCATTTTGCTGAGCTGGTCCATCAGCAGGTCAAGCTCTGCGGTGCTGTGTACATACACCGAGATGTTGGCTTCCACGATGTCCTGTTTCGATTCCATCTGAAGCGAGTGGAGGTTGAGTTTCAACTCGTTGGAGAATAGGTTGGTCATCTTGTTGAGCAATCCCACGTTGTCGATGGCGGTGATCTTCACGCCGGCGAGGAAGGCGATTTCACTCTTGGGTTGCCATTTGGCCTTGACGATGTTGTTGCCGTAGTGCGACATCATCTCGATGGCCTTGGCGCAGTTGGAGCGGTGAATCTGCAAAGGTTCTCCGGGGAAGTTGAACGCCACCACCTCGTCGCCCGGGATGGGGTTGCAGCAGGTGGCCACGTTGAAGTCGAACTCGCCCAGCGGGTTTTCAGTGATCTGCTGGCGTTTGTCGCCATTGCCTAAGAGACCGAAGGTGATGGCGCGGAGGAACCCGCCACCGCCGCTACTGCTCTGGGGTTTGAGCACCCGTTGGATGAGTTGCTCGTTGATCTTGCCTTGCGCGATGTAATAGTAAAAATCGACCACACTGGAGATGTGCTCTTCGTCCATCACCTTGTGGGCGTTGGCTTTGGAGGCCTCCAGGTCGAGTTTCTTCATGATGCCGTTAAACAGCTCCTCGCCCTTCTCACGGAAGGTGCGCCGGTATTCCTTGATGCCTGCCTTGAGTTTCGACTTGGCGAAGGCGGTGTTGAGGAACTCGAACCACTTCTCCTGCGGATGCTGTGCCTCCGAGGTGATGATCTCCACCTGGTCGCCGGTGTTCAGCTTTTGGTCGAGCTGCACCAACTGGTTGTTGACGTGGGCGGCGATGCTGTGGTTGCCCACCTCCGAGTGGATGCTGTAGGCGAAGTCGAGCGCCGTGGAGTGTTTCGGCAGGGTGATGGCCTTGCCTTGCGGAGTAAACACTTTGATCTCGTCTGAAAACAGATCGTTAGTGAAGGTGTCGACGAAGTCGAGGGTGGATTCGCTCTCGGAACTGATGAGCTCGTTGACGCGCTTCAGCCATTCGTCGAAGCCGCTTTCCGTCTGGTTGTCGGTGCGGTACGACCAATAGGCGGTGAAGCCCTTCTCGGCGATCTCGTTCATGCGCTTGCTGCGGATGTGAACTTCCACCCATTTGCCGTCATGACTCATGAAAACAGCGTGGATGGACTCATAGCCGTTGATCTTAGGCGTTGAGATCCAGTCTTTTAGCTTGGAAACGTTGGGAGTGTAAACGTCGGTGATCACGGCGTAGATCTTCCAACACTCGATCTTTTCCATGTCCAATGGACAGTCGACGATGAAGCGGATGTTGAAGTTGCCATAAAGGTCGTCAAAGGTCAGTTGTTTCTTCTGCATGCGCTTCCAGATGGAATGGGTGGAGCGCTCGATGATCTGTGTGTCGACTTGGATGCCTCTTTTGTTGAAAGCCTCTTGGATGGGGACAAGGAACTCCCTCAGCTGGCTGGTCCGCTCGGCCCTGACCTCATTCATCTGCTTGTTGATGCTTTCGTAGATCACTGGATCCCTGTATTTTAGGGATAAATCCTCCAGCTCGTTCTTGATGGAATGAAGTCCAAGCCGATAGGCGAGGGGAGCGTAGATATATGAGGTCTCCGAGGCGATCTTCAGCTGTTTGTGGGGCGGCATGGAACTCAGGGTACGCATGTTGTGCAGGCGGTCGGCCAGCTTGATGAGCACCACGCGGATGTCGTAGGAAAGCGAGCTGATGATCTTCTTGAAATTCTCAGCCTGCATGCTCTCGGCGTTCTCCACCTTGTCGAGTTTGGTCAGTCCGTCAATGATGTGAGCCACTTTCTCGCCGAACATATTGGAGATGTCGTCAAGGGTATAGTCGGTGTCTTCCACCACGTCGTGCAACAGGGCGCAGGTGATGGAAGTGCGGCCCAAACCGATGTCCTCGGCAGCGATGGTAGCCACCGCGATGGGGTGATAGATATAGGGTTCGCCGGTGCGGCGACGTTGGTTGCAGTGGGCGTTGGCGGCAAAGTAAAAAGCCTTCTCCACCATCTCAAGATCTTGTTTCTCCTTGCGCGTTTGCCAAACAGTCAGCAAACGCTCATATCGTCGCAGGATCTCTTCCTTCTCTTCTGATGAGTAATTGTCGGGTAAAGTGTTATTCATGTTATGTTTTTTGAAAATAATCTGCAAACTTACTGAAATTTCTCATTATTGATTACCTTTGCGGAGCAAAATTTTGTGTATGCGTAAACTTTTTTCTTTGGTCGTCTTCCTGCTGCTTGCCATCCCGCTTTGGGCGACGCATCAGCGTGCCGCGGAGATCATCTACGAGAACAAGGGAGGCAACGCCTACGAGTTTACGCTGATCACTTATAACGTCCCCAACGAGGCATGGAACCAGCGCGATTCCCTGTTGATCAAATGGGGTGACGGCTTCCAGAGCTATGTGCCTCGCATCGGCTACCAAGATGTGGGCAACAGCACAGTGCGGAGCGTCTATCGGGCCATGCACACCTATTCCTCGGCGGGCTCTTACACCATCAGCATGGAGGATGCCAACCGCAACAACGGCGTGGTGAACATCGCCAACTCCGTCAACGTGCCCATGTACATTGAGTCGGAGCTGGTCATCAGTCCCTTTTTGGGTAATGGCAACAACTCTGTTCAGCTGCTGAATCCTCCGCTTGACCAAGGGTGTGTGGGGAGGCCTTTCTACCACAATCCCGCGGCATACGATCCTGACGGCGACAGCCTGAGCTACCGTCTTGTTCCGTGCAAAGGAGCCTACGGGCAGGACGTTCCGGGCTATACTTATCCGAACGCTTCGAGCCTGTTTGATATCGATCCGATTACGGGTCTGCTCAGCTGGGAGAACCCTGTCTTGCAAGGTGAATACAACATAGCCATCCTCATCGAGGAATGGCGACAGGGCGTGAAAGTCGGTTCAGTAATCCGCGACATGCAGATCCTGATCAACGCTTGCGATAACAATCCTCCGCAGATTATGACCATCGGCGATACCTGCGTCATTGCGGGCTCTACCCTCGATTTTCTCATCCAGGCCTCGGATCCTGATGGCGACGAAGTCACGCTGGAGGTCACTGGTGCACCCCTTCAGGTGTCGCCATCCGCAACCTTGACGCCAGAATGGGATTACGGCTTGTATCCCACCATCGAGTTCACGTGGAACACCCAGTGCAGCCTGATCCGCAAGATGCCTTACCAGCTCGTCATCCATGCCAAGGACCATGCTTCTCCTGTTCAGCTGAGCAATGTCTATTCGATCAATATCAGCATCATCGGTCCCGAGGTGGAAAACCTGACTGCTGAGCTGAAAAACAACGCAGTTGATTTGACTTGGTCGGCATATTCCTTCTGCCCCAATGTGGAGCACATCTATGTGTATCGTCGCTTGGGTTCTTCTCCTTATCAGGCGGATTATTGCGAGACGGGCGTGCGTCCGGGCTATCAGCTGGTTGGCCAGTTGTCCAAGAACGCCACTTCGTTCCACGACGACAATGGCGGTGCTGAATTCCAGCAAGGAATGGAGTATTGCTATCGGGTGGTGGCGGTGTTTGGCGATGGCGCCGAGAGTCGGCCGAGTGACGAGGCTTGCGTGCTGTTTCCGAACAACCAGCCGCTGATGACGAAGGTCTCCAACGATAGCGACGATCTCTTTGCCCGCCGGATGTTGGTGGGTTGGGCCCGTCCCCGTGAGATCGATCCGCAGTTTACAGCTCCCTTCACCTATAGTCTGATCCGTAACCTAGAAGGTGTGGAAAACACAGTCTATTCTGGCATGGATTCTACCTTCTGTGATGTCGATGTAGATCTTGCTGAAGTGCATTCGCTGCATTACAAAGTGGAGATGCGTGATGCCAACCAGCAGTTGGTGGGCAAGAGCGCCGTGGCCCATCCCGTCATGTTGACTGGAACGGGCGGCAATAGGACGGCTTCGTTGCAATGGGAGGAAACCGTGCCATGGAACGTCGACAGTACCGAGGTGTTTAAAAAGGTGGATACCGTCTTTGTTAAAATTGCTTCGACCGATGCCAAGGAATATGTTGACAATCAGGTGTATAACGATGTAGAGTACCAGTATTATGTGCGCACTTTCGGCCATTATGACATCATTGGCATTCCGAAGCCTTTGATAAACTACTCGGCGGTGATCACGGTGAAGCCTTCCGAGCACGGGAATCCCGACCCTGATGAGCCTGTTTACGAGCTGCCCAACGTGTTCACGCCCAATGGCGATCAGATCAACGATGTGTTCGTACCTCGTCGCATCACCCCCGACTTGATCGTGAAGGTCGACATGCACATCTTCAACCGCTGGGGTCGCTTTGTTTATGAGACCAAGGACATCTTCATCAACTGGGACGGTCGCGCCACCGGCACGGGATTGCCCTGTTCCACCGGCACCTATTTCTATGTCTGCGACGTGGAAATGATTACCCCCGAAGGGCCTGTCACCAAGCGCCTCCAGGGGTCGATCATGATTGTTCGGTAAACCGAAAATTAGTATTTCATCATCTCGATGAGGTCCACCATTCTGTTGGAGTAACCCCATTCGTTGTCGTACCACGACATGATCTTCACCATCTTGCCCATCACCATGGTGCTTTGGGCATCGAAGACGCTGCTGTGGGGGTTGTGGATGATGTCGCAGCTCACGATCGGGTCCTCGGTATATTCGAGCACACCTTTCATCGGGCCTTCAGCGGCTTCCTTCATGGCAGCGTTGATCTCTTCCTTGGTGGCTTCGGTCTTCAGCGTGCAAACGAGGTCAACCAATGAGCCGGTCGGGGTGGGGACGCGCACGGCGATGCCGTCTAACTTACCGTTGAGGTCGGGGATGACGATGCCGACGGCCTTGGCGGCGCCGGTGGTGGTGGGGATCTGCGACATGGCGGCCGAGCGGGCGCGGCGAAGGTCGCTGTGAGGACCGTCGAGGATCACCTGGTCGTTGGTGTAGCTGTGGATGGTGGTGATGTAGCCCTGCTCAATGCCGAAGCGGTCGTTCAACACCTTGGCGACGGGAGCCAAGCAGTTGGTGGTGCAAGAAGCGTTGCTCACGCACTCAATGTCATCGGTGAGTTCATGGTTGTTCACACCGACCACGATGGTGGCGTCGATAGCGTCTTTGGAAGGAGCGGAGAGGATGACCTTCTTGGCGCCGTTCTTCAGGTGGTCGCCATAGCCGCCCTTGCTGCTTTCCTTCGAGCGGAACACGCCGGTGGATTCGACCACGACATCGGGAGTCTTGCCCCATTTGATGTTGAGGGGTGAACGCTCAGCGGTGACTGGGATGCGCTGGCCATTGACAATCAACGCAGTCTCGTCGTACTCCACAGTGCCAGGAAACTTACCCTGGGTGGAGTCGTATTTCAACAGGTGGGCCAGCACCTTGGTGCTCGTCAGGTCGTTGACACCCACGATTTCAAGATTCGGACGTTCGCAAATGATGCGGAACACGTTACGGCCAATACGGCCGAAACCATTGATACCTACTTTAATTTTTTCCATTGTAGTCGTGTTAGTTGTTTGTTCGTATAAATGAAGCGGCAAAATTACGATTTCTTTGCGAAATAGGTTGCTTTATTGCGAAATTTCCTGTTTTTTCATTCCGATTTGTTTTTTTCGTAATTTTGCAGCCTCAAAATAGAGGAAAAGGAATGAAAAACCTTTGTAATATATTGAATATCAATAAATTAAGCAAAAATTCGGGGGGGGGGTAAATCTCCTTTCCGAGTTTTCGCATACCCTTAGTCCAAGATAGGCTGGAATGGCTTGTCTTGGATTTTTTTTGTGCCTGGCTGGGCGTAAAAAACAACCCCAACCTTTGAAATCTTGAATCTTTAAAATCTTAAATCTTAAATACCAAATTAAATTCTCAACAAAATGAAAACAACCAAATCTTTGAAAACTGTCGCGTTTGCGCTTGGGCTGGCGGCCATGGGGCTGACAGCGGGCAACCTGAACGCCCAAACGGGTGGAGGGTTGTTTGGCAAAGGCGCAGAAACGGAGGCAGGTGCTTCTAACGGAAGCTTCATGCGCGCTTCGGGCGCCAACAGCTTCAACATCACGACCGGACAGTTCGGCGGCGATGGCGGCCAGGCAGGCGGCAACTACGGGATTAGCATCGGAACGTTCGGACAAGATCCTCCTGAGCCTTCGGCACCGCTCGGCAGCGGACTCTTCATCATGGCAGCGGCTGGCGCGGCCTACGCATTCTCGAAAAAACGCAAAAATCAGGAAAACAACTAAAAACACAACGATTAAAATGAAGAAACTTAGCACAATCATCATGGCCTTGGCTCTCGTGCTTGGTATGAGCCAATGCAAGAAACAAGAAATTCCCACCAATGGCAATGGTGGAGAAAAGGTTCATATCACCTTGAACGTGAACAACGGCGAAAGCCTCGATGTGAACGTGAACGACAACGGCGGCAGACACGCAGTGGCCCCGAACCTCGGCGTGATCCAATTCACCAATGGAGACAAGCTCTATGTGGGCAACAACGGTCACTATGTGGGTTATCTGCAATATGTAGTCGATCAAAGTGGCCGCCGTTTCGATGGCTTCATCAATGGAAGTGCCTGCTCCACAGACGACTATCTGCACTTCTACTTCTTGGGCGGCAAGGAGCCTGCAACGGCACCTACCGAGGGAACCACAACCGACTTCACCATCGACATTGCCAACCAAAGCCAGAACCTGCCCGTGCTCTGTTACGGTAAATCGAATGAAAATTACAGGGCTGGCGGAAGCTACTCTGCCGTTTTGGAATACAAGTGTGCCTTGGTGAAGTTCAATCTCAACAAGGAAACAAATTATATATGCACCTTGTCGAACATGCCAACGGAGGCCACCATCGACTTTGCCAATAATGCCATTACGCCAACCGCCACCACTGGCAGCATCGACCTTTACAGAGAGGAAGGCAACACGGGCGTGAGATGGGCCATCCTGCTGCCCGGCACCAACCTTTCAGATGCCGGCAATGTGAGCGGGCAAGGGGTACCATCTGGAACACTTAATGCAAACCAGTTTATCAACTCCGGAATAACGCTTACAAATCCTGTATTTGCAGCACCTGGTGCAGATTATGCTGTTAAGACAAGTGGTGGCGTATTGACCCAATTCTCGGTGAGTTCTACGCAGAAGGTCTATTTCTCGAGGGCCAACCTGAAGTGTAACGCGGCCAACCCCAACCAACTGGTGTGGGACTTCCACACTAACCAGATTGACGAGTGCCCTGGTTCTGGTACCTATAATTCGGGTAGTACTACTACTAATTCAGTTGCATTAGATGGTGGCACTGAATTGGACCGATTCAGCTGGGGATTTCATACCCCTACTACTGTATCAGAAAACGATTGGGTGGACGGATCAAGGAACCTGAACTGGAATGATGGAACAGACTGGGGATGTGCACTCAGAGGGACTGCCTATGGCAACTATTGGCGCACGCTGACGGCAGCCGAATGGCAAT
>JAGCPG010000128.1 GCA_017645245.1 Bacteroidales bacterium | reverse complement strand
CGGTGGCGTTAATCATGCCCACGGGCTCGGCATAGACCCAACCCTTGGAACCGTTCAGGCTGATGGTGTCGCCTTCCTTGAACTGCTTGTCGCCGATCTTCACGATGCCCTTCTCGAGGTCAATCTTCACGGCATCGCAGCCCACGATGCAGCACTTGCCCCAGCCACGGGCCACGAGGGCGGCGTGTGAGGTCATACCGCCACGGGCGGTCAGGATACCGTCGGCAGCACGCATGCCTTCGACGTCTTCAGGGTTGGTTTCCTCACGGACCAGGACGTTGGCCACCTTGGCAGAACGGTATTCCTTGGCCTTCTCACTGGTGAGGGCGATCTTACCAACAGCGCCACCAGGACCTGCGGGCAGACCTTTGGCGATGACGGTGTGCTTCTTCTCATCGGCAGCGTCGAGGATGGGGTGGAGGAGTTCATCAAGTTGTTCGGGAGTGAGGCGCATGACGACTTCTTTCTCGTCGATGAGGCCTTCCTTCAGCATGTCGAGAGCCATGGTCAGAGCGGCAACGCCGGTACGCTTGCCGACGCGGCACTGCAGCATGTAGAGCTTACCATCTTGGATGGTGAACTCGATGTCGAGCATGTCGTGATAGTTCTCTTCAAGGATGCGGCGCACCTCGCAGAGTTCCTTATAAGTTTCGGGCATTAGCTGCTGCATGGAGGGCATGTGCTTGTTCTGCTCGTTCTTGGTATCGTCGTTCAACGGGTTGGGGGTACGGATACCGGCAACGACGTCTTCACCTTGGGCGTTGATCAGCCATTCGCCATAGAACTGGTTGTCGCCGGTGGCAGGGTTACGGGTAAATGCCACGCCGGTAGCGGAGCCTTCGCCCATGTTACCGAACACCATGGTCTGCACGTTGACGGCAGTGCCCCAGTCGTCCGGGATACCTTCGATGCGGCGGTAGGAGATGGCTTTTTTACCATTCCAGCTCTTGAACACGGCCTTGATGCCGCCTTCGAGTTGGGCCTCGGCGTCATCCGGGAACTCGGTGCCGAGCACTTCCTTGATGCGGACCTTAAAGTCCTCAGCCAGTTGCTTCAGCTCTTCGGCCTTCAGTTCGGTGTCGCTCTTGTAACCCATCTTCTCCTTGTAAGCGTCCAGCATGTCATCCAACTGCTTGCGGATGCTCTTGCCATCGGCGGGCTCGATGCCCTCGGCTTTTTCCATGACGACGTCGGCGTACATCATGATGAGACGACGGTAGGAGTCATACACGAAACGGGGGTTGTTAGTCTTCTTGATCAAGCCAGGGATGGTCTTGGAGCAGAGACCGATATTCAGCACGGTGTCCATCATGCCAGGCATCGACTTGCGCGCGCCGGAACGGCAGCTGACGAGCAGCGGGTTCTCGGGGTCGCCATACTTCATGCCCATGATGTTCTCCATGTTCTTCATGCCAGCGTGGACTTCGTCCATCAAGCCAGCGGGAAGTTGGCAATTGTTTTGGTAATAAGCTGTGCAGCACTCGGTGGTGATGGTCAAGCCAGCGGGTACGGGGAGCTTGAGCAGGCACATTTCGGCGAGGTTAGCGCCCTTGCCGCCCAGCTCGTTCTTCATCGAAGCATTACCTTCAGCAGTCTTGCCGCCAAAGGTGTAAACATACTTTGTCATATTTTTTAGTTGTAATTTAAGATTGTTTGATTGTCTTTTTTTGAAGCGGCAAAGATAAGAATTTTTTTGATTAACTTTGCAGCGGAAAATGAAGATAAAATGGGTTGTTTTACAAAATTGTTTTTGACTGGTCTGGGTTGGGCTTTCGGAGGCCCCATCGGAGGCATTATCGGCTATGCGTTGGGTAGCCTTTTCTCAAGCAATCGCCCCAGCGTGATGCGTTCCGAGGTGAACGAGCATTTCGGCAACACGGAGGAGAAACGCGATTTCAACGTGACGCTTCTGGTGCTCTCGGCTGCCGTGATGAAGGCCGACGGCAACGTCAAGAAGTCGGAACTCGATTATGTGAAGCGGTTTTTCCTGCAAAATTTCGGCCAGGAGCGAGCTGAGAACTACATAAAGATGCTACGTGAGATCCTGGAGAAGGATTACAACATCTACGATGTGAGTCAGCAGGTGGGCCAGTACATGGATTATTCGTCACGCCTGCAACTCCTGCATTATTTGTTCGGCATTGCTTCCGCTGATGGCTTTGTGTCCAATCAGGAGGCCGATGTGATCCATACCATCTCCATGTATATGGGGGTAGGGGAGTCGGATTACCGGTCGATCAAGGCGATGTTCCTTCGCGAGGTCAATCCTTCCGAAAACGCCTATAAAATCTTGGGTATTGATCCATCGGCCACTGACGATGAGGTGAAGAAGGCATATCGAGAAATGGCCAAGAAAAACCATCCCGATCTGGTGAGCAATCTCGGTGAGGAAGTGCATCAAGCCGCTGAGAAGAAGTTCCAGGAAATCAACCAAGCCTACGAGATCATCAAAAAACAACGCGGCCTCTAACGCTCAGTTCTCAGTTCTTAATTAAACAGTCTCCAATTGATTCCAATGAAGAACTTGCTGTCGCGCATGGGGTAGTGTGGCGCGATGAAGCCCTCGTAGTTGCCTGACAGGAGGAACATGTTGCTGTATTGCACGTAGATGTCGGCCTGTTTGACGTTGATGGCCAGCGCCAAGTCGATGAAGGGGAAATTCCCGATTTTTACGTCGTCTTGCAGATAGAAGGTCCTGAGGGCGGGCATGTAGGCGTCAGCGTAGTATTGCGTGAAATATTGCACGGTGAGGATAGGGTGCAGCACAGCTTTTTTCTTGAAAATGGGTTGGGAATAGCCTACTTTCAACTTGCTGAGCAGCATGGGAAGGCGGATGATGTCCTCATTGCTCACCTTTTGAAGTCCCAGGAACCCTTCGATCCTGAATCTCCAAAGTGACAAGTCTACACTGCCGTAAGCTTCGCTGATACTGGCTAGGCCGTCATATTGGGTAGGTCGAGCATTTTGGTTGAAATAAATGAGGTCGTTGATGGTGGTTTGCCTGATGCCAGCGTTGAACCATTTGAATTGGTAATTGGCGCCAAGGACCAGATATGTGGCGGCGTGAAAGTCGTTCTCCCAGCGGAAATGGTTGGATTGGTAACTGGTCTCAAACCAAGTGGGGGATTGGCGCTTCATGTCGAAATCGACGGTCAGTTTGCCGGCATTGCGCACGTTGGTTCCAAGATACTGCCGCCATTGCCCCCTGATGTTGAAATCGCCGATCTGGTAGCCCAAGGTGACGAGTTTGGCCTGTCCGGTGACCGTGGTCGACTTGAACAGGTTGATGATGATGCCTCCGTGAAGGCTGGCTTGCGAATGGTGGCGGTCGTTGACGGTTTCGCCCTCAAGATAATCGTATCGCTTGATCTTGAAATAGTCGTAATCGATGCCCGCATAAACAAAGAAGGGGATGTCGTCGGAATAGTTTTGATAACCTAAAGAATTCCAAGTGAGGCTGTTACGGTAGACCTGGACGATGGTGGTGTCGGTGGTGACGCGGTTGAGCAGCGTATCGTAGGAGGCATAGAACGGCAAGTCGGCGGAAGTCTCGTTGAAGAAGAGTTGGTTGCGTTGGTAAGCGAAGCTGTGGTTGATGCGGCCCAAGGTGAACTTTCGTTCCACAAGCACTTCCTCGGTCTTGACGGTTAATGAGTCTGTCGCGACAACCAATGAGTCAACCAATAACGAATCGATGGACCCGACTATCAACGAGTCCATTAATAGCGAGTCGATAGGCTTGACTGAAATTGAGTCAATATTTAGCAATGAATCTATGGTTATTTGCTCAATGGTCTTTTTGTGCTGGGGCAGCAGGTTGAAATAATGCTGGAATCCAGCGCCTGAGATCTTCATGAAATTGGTGGCCCCATAGAGGTTGGTCAGGATGGCGGAGTTGTCGGTCTCTTCATGGTTCATGTAAGCGTTGTCATCGGCAATGCCGCCGTTTTCCTGGACGTCGATCTTGTTTCGGAACCAATAGGCGAGTGCCCTGTACCGGTGATCCTTGGTGGTGTATAACGCATTGATCCAGAAGTAGTTGTTTTGTGATCTGCTTTCGTTGAAGATGCCAGGGGAGTAGTTGACGTTGTATTCGAAAGAGAGGTAAAAGCCTTGGATAAATTGGCGACCGAACTTGAAATTGAGGTGTTGCTCCTTGTCAGTGACGGTGAAGACGTAGTGGATTTCGGAGTAGGGTAGGATCGACAGATATGTTTTAAGGTCTTTTTCGGTTTTGATGTATTTTTCAAATGATGGCAACTCCATGTTGAAACCGGTTTGGGGTGATACCGTGAATCTCATGGATTTGTGGGCCATGCCGATGTTGGATAGGGTGGAGTAGATGGTCTGGTCGTGGCGAAGCAGGTCGAAGTTGTCGGCGTGGAATGTGGCTGTATCGATGTAATACGGCGTGATGAGGGAGATGGAGTCGAATGAAGTAGGGTAGAAGGTCACCAGTGTAGAATCGACCTTTCGTGTTTGGGCGAAGGATATGATGCAAAGCATCAGTGTTACTATGGTGACCGCGATCTTTTTCACGGCGCAAAGATACAACTTTTATCTAACAAAAAAAGCCCTCTCGCAGATGCGGAGGGCTTTTTTGTAAGGGTGGGCGGCGACCTACTTTCCCACAGGTTGATGCAGTATCATCGGCACTGCCGGGCTTAACTTCTCTGTTCGGAATGGGAAGAGGTGCGCCCCGGCGTCATAGCCGCCACTTG
>JAGCPG010000127.1 GCA_017645245.1 Bacteroidales bacterium | reverse complement strand
TCACCCTTGAACGGGATGTCGCGGATGCCGAGGTACTGGGCCAGGCTCTGGAGCTCGCAGTTGCCGCTCTTGGCGCAGGTCAAGCAGTCGGTCGGGTGGTCGGAGAGGATCAACTCAACGACGGTACGACGGGCGTTGATGACGCGGGCGCTGTGGGTCAGCACTTCCATGCCTTCCACGCAGTCGGTGGCGCAAGCCGGGGCCAGGTTACGACGCGGACGGCCGTTGAAGTCTTTGGTCACTTCGACGACGCAAACGCGGCAGCCACCGGGTTTGTTTTCAAATTTCATTCCTGCCAGTTCAAAATAGCAAAGGGTAGGAATATGGATACCGGCCATGCGGGCGGCTTTCAGAATGGTAGTGCCTTCCGGGACCTGAATCTTTTTATTATCAATTGTTACGTTAATCATACTTTTATCTCCTCCTCTATTTTATTTGACAGAAATAGCACCAAACTTACAACCAGAGATACAAGCACCGCACTTGATGCACTTGGTGGTATCAATCACCATTGACGGCAGCTTGTGGCCGGGGGCGATGTAGTCGGTCTTCGAGATGGCTTCAGCCGGGCAGTTCTTAGCGCACTTGCCGCAGCCGATGCACTTATCCTTGTCGATGACGTAGCTCATGAGCTTCTTGCAGACGCCAGCGCGGCACTTCTTGTCGACGACGTGCTCAACGTATTCATCCCAGAAGTTGTCGAGGGTGGAGAGCACCGGGTTCGGTGAGGTCTGACCCAGACCGCAGAGGGCGGTGTCCTTGATCACAGCGGCGAGGTTGCGGAGCTCCTGGAGGTCGTCCATGGTGCCGTTGCCTTCCGTGATCTTGGTGAGGATCTCAAGCATACGTTTGTTACCAATACGGCAGGGTGAGCATTTACCGCAGCTCTCTTCGCAGGTAAACTCGAGGTAGAACTTGGCGATGGCCACCATGCAGGAGGTGTCGTCCATGACCACCATACCGCCAGAGCCCATCATGGAGCCGGCAGCGGCGAGGCTTTCATAGTCGATAGCGGTGTCGAGGTGCTTCTCAGTCAAGCAGCCGCCTGAAGGACCACCGGTCTGGACAGCCTTGAACTTACGGCCGCCCTTGATGCCACCACCGATTTCGTAGATGATGTCGCGGAGGGTGGTGCCCATCGGGACCTCGATCAGACCGACGTTGTTGATCTGTCCGGCCAGAGCGAACACCTTGGTACCCTTTGACTTCTCGGAGCCGATGCTGGCGAACCAGTCAGCGCCCTTGGTGATGATGATCGGCACGTTGGCGAAGGTCTCCACGTTGTTCACGTTTGACGGTTTGGCCATGTAGCCGCTGACAGCCGGGAACGGAGGTTTCAGTGTGGGTTCACCACGTTTGCCTTCCATGGAGTGGATCAGAGCGGTTTCCTCACCGCAGACGAATGCACCGGCGCCATAGCGGAGCTCGATGTCGAAGTCGAAGCCAGTGCCGAGGATGTCCTTACCCAGCAGGCCGTATTCGCGAGCTTGGGCAATGGCAATCTGCAGGCGGTGGATAGCCAGCGGGTATTCAGCGCGGATGTAGACCAGACCGTGAGTAGCACCGATGGCGTAGCCGCAGATGGCCATAGCCTCGACGATGCTGTGCGGGTCACCTTCCATGATGGAACGGTCCATGAACGCACCCGGGTCGCCTTCGTCGGCGTTGCAGATGACGTACATCTCATCGCATTTGTTCTTGGCGCAGAGACCCCATTTCACGCCGGTGGGGAAGCCGGCACCGCCACGGCCACGGAGGCCTGACTTGGTGATCTCGTCCACCACTTGGGCGGGGGTCATCTCGGTGAGGCACTTACCGAGAGCCTCGTAACCGCCACGTGAAATGCACTCGTCAATGTTTTCAGGGTTGATGAAACCGCAGTTACGCAAAGCGATACGGAGCTGTTTACGATAGAAGCCCATGTGCTTTGAGTCGGCCACATGTTCACGGTTTTCCGGGTCCATGTAGAGCAGGTCGGTGACCTTACGGCCTTTGATGATGTGTTCATTGATGATCTTCTCGACATCCTCAGGCTTCACCTGGGTGTAGAAAGTGTTGTCAGGCATGATCTTCACGATGGGTCCCTTCTCGCAGAAGCCGAAGCAACCTGTTCTGACCACCTGAACTTCATCCTGCAAGCCCTTCGCAGCGAGGATCTGCTGGAAGTTCTCGATGATTTGAGCACTTGCTGAGGCCTGGCAGCCGGTACCGCCGCAGACGAGCACGTGCATCTTGATTTTTGTCATATAATTTCCTCCAATTAAAGATTAACCAATTGTTTCGTAGTTCACGGGGATGACGCCCTCTACCATTTCGTTGTTCATCACATACTTGGTGAGGATTTCGTCAGCGCGATTGTTGTCCACATGACCGAAGACGATAGGATCTTTGCCCGGGCACTTCACCTCGATGGTCGGTTCAGCGTGGCAGTAGCCCATGCAACCGGTCTGGGTGAAGACGATACCGAGTTTCAGCTCATCGGCCTTCTCCATCATGTGTTCCATCACTTGTTTGGCACCAGCGGCGATACCGCAGGTGGCCATGGCAACCTTAATCTGCACGAGTGAGTCGGGATCGTTGCTCTTCTCGCGGATGTCGAGGTTGTTCGAAAGCTTTTCTCTCATAGCTTTCAATTCTGCTAAAGACTTAACTTTTGCCATTTTTTCTCCTTTTTTAGGGGTTTTAACTTGAGTTTATGTTTCTTTTATTTTTATTTAGAAAAATGTCTAGAAAACCGGTGCAAAGGTAAGAAATAAAAGCTTCGTTTTCAACGAAAACAAAGGATTCTTCGGGGGTTAATCGTAAATTAGAATCATTCTAATTAACACGCCTCTGACCAAGCTGTTTTTTGATTACTTTTGCATCCATATTCCTCGAAAAAAATGAAAAGACACCTTCTCCTAATCCTTCTGTCGATTTCAGCCAACCTTATGGCGGGACAGCCGTTCTCAGACACCTGCCAATCCTTGAAAAAACTGGAAGCCGAGCGTTTGCCCGACCTTCAACTACCACGTGCTTCGCACAATATTTTCTACGCCAATGGCGAGCTGACGGTGGTGGGCGGCCACACTTCAGGATTCGTATTGACCCCCACCGCTGAATATTTCTGTGACGGAGAGTGGCATTTGATACCCACCGTCTATACTCATGATGATGGCTTTGCAGTCGTATTAGACGAAGGAAAAAGGGTACTCCTTGCTGGAGGTCACGAGAAGAATTTAGGCATCGGGCAGAGTTATGAGGCAGAAATGTACTATCCCGAATCGCATACTTTCGAAGGCTTCGGTTGCCTTGACCGAAAAAGAGCCTTGGCACAAGGCGTGGAGATAGATAATGGACAGGTGCTCATTGCAGGCAA
Organism: Bacteroidales bacterium; assembly: GCA_017645245.1. GTDB lineage: Bacteria > Bacteroidota > Bacteroidia > Bacteroidales > F082 > Limimorpha. The sequence goes on along the minus strand of JAGCPG010000127.1, from coordinate 3,465 downwards.
TCACCAAGGCAACGACGCTTTCGAGATGTTCGACGGACAGAAAACGTTCCACCAAGTAAAGGACTTAACAAGCTGGCGTTCTGCGCCGTATATATTTCCTATTTCCAATGACGATGTCATCGTTTTTGGCACGGTATGGCGGAATCAACGCTTTTCACCTTGCGACACTGTCGACCGTTTGAAAGGCGAGCCGTTTTGCGTACCGCTGTTAAAAGAGTGGATGCCCATGATTTATGACCAGAACAACCACGCAGAGGCTGCTTTTATCGGTGATAAAAACACTGGTGATTATTCCTATATCATCGCAGCAATGAACAGCAAAGAAGAGATGGCCTTCATCCACATCCACGACACCGTCTTCTCGCTACTGCCTACTACTTGTCCTGTTCCGAAGATGACACAATGGGGCAACATTAGGTATAACCGCACAGCCGTTGTTGACCGCAATGTCCACCGTGTTTATTTGGTGGGCGATGACACCACTGGACGAGCTTATGTAGTCTCCGTGGAGTACGACAAACAGCCAGCACCACTCAATTTATATTATACAGACCCACTTACCGACTTCGGTCTATCCACACCCGTGCTAACCCCCGATGGAGACCTCGTTGTCACTGGAGGTTATGATGATGACAATTTCACGCCTTTCGCCTCAGAATGGTTACTCCGCACTGGAGAGCGGAAAGCAGAAGCGCTAACCGAAGCGCACACACGCACTGCACGATGGTGGATGCTTTGCGGTCTATTGTTAGTAGCGGCGGTGGTCTTAGCGGCATGGATAGCCAAAAAGCGCAGATACAATGATGAAAAAGAGCCCGCCCCTACCCCACAACCTGAAGCCGCTTCTGATGAGATGATGCCCCGTATTACCCAGTTGTTGGAGACGCAACGTCTTTATCTAAATCCCGAACTAAAAGTCTCCGACGTGGCTGCTGCCCTAGGCGTCCATAGTAAAACCGTCTCCGCCTGCATCAATTCACAAGGCTACACGTTCAACCAATTGGTCAACGGCTACCGTCTGCAACATGCCAAGCAACTGCTGAACCAGTCACCCGAAATGAAATTGTCATCCATCAGTTCGGAGTCCGGATTTGCCAACGAGCGCACTTTCTTCCGCGTTTTCAAAGACACTACTGGCATGACTCCAAAAGAGTGGGCGACGCAACAACAATCCGAAAACTAACCTCAATCCACTGACAAAATCGGAAAATCGACTGACAAATCAGAAATTGTCGGTCGATTTTCGTGTTTTGACACTTCCATTACAGAGAATGTCCTTAATTTTGATTGCTTATTTTTAACCAAATCAACAACACAATGAAAACAAAGAGTATTTTCTACTGGCTTTTATTGCCAGCGCTGGCACTCGCCTTGGGCGGCTGCGAGCCTGATGACGACGGCGGCAACAACGGCGGCGGCAACAACAACAGCAACACCGCCTCGGTGACACCTACCGAATTGGTGTTCGATTTCGAGGGTGCCACGCAAAGCGTGACAGTAACCTTTGGCTCCGATTACAATTATTATGGCGCGACCGTCGATGAAAACGGCGAAGGCTGGTGCACGGTGGCGATCCCTGGCAACGGCAAAGTGGACATTACCGTGACCAACAACGCTAGTGCGCAGCGCACCTGCTACGTGAAGTGTTGGGTATCTGCCGTGGAAGATCCCTCTGATGAAGAAAAAACCATCCTGCCCGTTTCGGTGACGCAAAAAGCCTTTAGGATAGAGGCTACGGAAGCCACCTTCGTTAGGTTCAATTTCGAGACCGAGGCTCACAGATACCACACTGACTATGGAGGCGGTTTTGACACCTATCAAATGCTCTATATATGGCACAGAGAATGGGACGAGATGAACGTCACACAGTCAAACGACACCCTCACTTTCTGGGCTAGAGACATTGTGGAAAACGCCCCGAATGGAGACCTTTACTACGACAAGGACTTTCAGGTATCCATTATGATAACTGGTTTCGCGGAGCCATACGACCATTGCGAGGTGAATACGGTTACTTTCAGAGAAACATGGGATGGACGGAATCCGGACCCAGAGGCTTTCTGGCAGACAAGCGTTGGCGAAGATAAAGTCATCTTGGCACACATCCCGCTTGTAGATTACAATATTAATGTCAACGGGAAAAACGGGCACCTCTACTTCTATTATGAGGATGAGGCACTGAATGTAATTGAAGCCTATAGCCGTAGCCGTTCAGAAGCTCTAAATGACGCAGAGTGTTATACGGAAAATTTTGTGTATGAGGGCAGCGACAGGGATGAAGGTCTGGTGGAAGTGAAATTCAACCTGAAATAGTCATCTCATCGAGAACTCGCAGCCGCAATACTGCTGATTGTAGAATCCGTACTCCTTGATAATCTGAATTCTACGTTCACTTAAGCCGCCTTTGCGCCAATTTTGTGCCCAAAAGGTCACCTCGGGCACCTGTGACTCGGCAAAATGTCCTGCTTCTTCAATCTGTTCCAGGCTCTTCCAACGGCTCGAAGCCAAAGTGGTGGTGATTACCGTAAAGCCATGCTCTTTGGCATATTCTGCAGTCTTTAAAAGCCTGTATTTAAAGCACTTCAAACACCTTGGACCTCGCTCGGGCTCTTGTTCCAAGCCCTTCATCTCTTGCAGCCAATTCTCATGATCATAATCTGCATCGATGATCTCCAATCCCAGCGATTTCGCATAACGAGAGCACTCATTCTTACGGATTTCATATTCCTCCAAAGGATAGATGTTCGGGTTACAATAGTAGATGGTCGGCGTAATGCCATGCTTCATCAGGCACTCAATGATAGCCGATGAACACGGTGCACAACAAGTGTGGAGCAAAACTTCGGCCACTCCGCCGGGGGCTACTATTTCAAACAATTTTTTCATGTTGCAAAAATAAAAAAAGTATCTTTGCATCAATTCTAAAATCATTCTCATGAAAAAGCATCTCCTTCTGGCTGTCATGATCCTGCTCGCAGTGGCGGGAATGGCACAAGACAAATGCTACTGGGTGTTCTTCACCGATAAGAACGATACCCAATTCGATCCTTACACTTATTTTGACGTCAAAGCCATCGAGCGTTATCAGCAATGCGGCGCCGACCTTTACGACATCAGCAATTTCCCTTTGAACAACAGCTATGTCAACACCGTTGACGGATACGCCACGGAATTGTTCGGCGAGTCACGTTGGCTCAACGCCATCGGTATCATGGCTACCGACGAGAACGCATTGATGATCAGCACTTTGCCTTTTGTGGAAAGGATTCAAGAAATAGAATCTGGCGGGATGACCATTGCTTCAATCCATCAGGAAACAACCAACGAAAAAGGCGATGAGGACGATATCCTCACCAACCAGCTGAAGCGTTTTGGCGGACAATACTTTATCGACAAAGGCATCGATGGCAAAGGTCTTCGCATTTGCGTCATGGACGGCGGTTTTCCGAAGGTGGACACCCATCC
>JAGCPG010000126.1 GCA_017645245.1 Bacteroidales bacterium | reverse complement strand
CTGTTGGCAAAGCCAGCCGCTATGTCTTCCTTATGATAGGAGAGCTTAGAGGTTTTGTATCCGGCCTTTACGCCAAAGCTGAGCGGGCCGCCTGCAAAGGCTGAAACACCCATGGTCAGCAGCAATGCGATGAGTAAGAATGATTTTTTCATAGTTCTTTTAATTAACTATACCTTAGTTATTCTTGATTTTCTTGCCTAAGGTGATCAAGACACGACGGTCATACTCTGTAGGATCCAATTCCTTGACACCGCCAACGGGTTCGAGCTCGATCAGATCCTCAGGAACACCCATGTCAATCAAAAGGTTCATGATGGTGTTGCAGCGTCTCTGGGCAAGTCTCTTGTTGTATTCCGGTGTTGCAGTCGCACTATCGCACGAACCTCTCAGATGTACTGTCCATCCCTTCTCCTTGACCACATCGGCAATTTCACGAAGGTTAACTTTGTCTCTGCCTGACATGAGTTCATGTTTGTCACGGTGGAAGAAGATAGACATCGGGTAGCTGACGATTTCAGTGACGGTATCGTTGCCGGAACCGATGACGATGGGCTGCTCAGGGCAAGGAATGGTGTCGTGGATATGTTGGATGATTTCTGTGGTCTCTTTCATGACCTCCACATATTTATAAGGTAGTTCATAGATTCTACCTCCAACATACCAAGTTAGTCCTGCGTTTGCCGAATAGTTGATGTCGGCAACTCTAGGCCTAGGGTCGGCTTCGCCATGTGCGCCATACTCGTCGAACCACGTGTCAATATTGTATCTTTGGGCAGTTACAATAAACGTCACGTTGATGTCGAGGTATTTGTTCAGACGGAATTGGTTGATCAAACCTGCATCGGCTGAAAACTCAAAATTGCATCTTCCATCAAGGAGTGACTTTATCATTGACGGGTGTCCGGAGACACAGGCAATGCCCATTCCGAGGAAGGGGATGGGAGAGTAAACTCTTTTCGGATTATAGTAATTTTGAATGATGTCGATAGGACTGAGCATCACATCACCATGTAGGTTATGATACATGAAGGTTGTTGCAACATATCCATTGGCATCGGGAGTGGGGTTGTTGTCGTACAAGAACCGAAAGTGGTCTCCGTGTTCTGTGTTGTGCAGCCCGTTGATAAAGCTATGGGAGCGATTGACATCGTAGGCAAGACGGAATGCTGTTTTGTGGGTGATCCATTTTCCCAAGGCGACACCTCCGCCGAATGTTGGTCCATTCAGCTTTGTGTAGTTGCCGGCAGGATTGCGATCCGATCCTTGCCACCAGTTGACGCTTCCGTCTACGGAGATAAACCAGTTTTGGCCTAGCTTCGATTCCAGATACCTTAAGGTGTCTGCAGGATTAGTAGAACGTTCACCGCGCTCCGTTTGGGCGAAGCCGGTGAACGTTCCACATAGGATGATGCCTATTAATAAGATTCTTTTCATTTTAGTTTTGGTTCATTAGTATCTCTTATTTCGACAATTGGATAAGCACGCGGCGGTCATACTCAGCAGGAGTGAGTTCTCTCACGCCACCAACAGGATTGATGGTGATGGTGTTTTCCGGAACGCCGAGTCTAACGAGTTCTTGCTTAACCTTGTTGCAACGGTTCTCGGCAAGGGTCTGGTTGAAGCTGCTTGAAGCGGTGGCGCTGTCGCAGGTGCCTCTCAAGATAACCTTGTAGCCGTTAGCCTTGGCAGCCTTGGCAAACTCTTCGAGGTTGACGCGGTCTCTGCCATCTCTCAGTTCGTATGAACCCTTGTTGAAGAAGATTGAGAAAGGATAGCTGATGCTCTCGCCTTCAACGAACTTCACGATGGTGTCGCAAGGCTGAGGTTCAACGACATTGCCTTCTTCGTCAACTTCGACTTCGTTGTTGGCTCTGCATCTTTCAAGTTCTTCCATCAACTCCTCAATGATGCTTTCTTCTTCGCTGCAGTCAGTTACGTAGTATTCAGCAGTCTCGGCAACATCGAAGCCACGACCACCAATGTACCACATCAAACCGGCCATACCAGTCAATTCATAGTGAGCTCTGTGGAACAAGGATCCGCCACCCCGAACGTTAGAGTCGAAGTCCCATTTGGTGATCACCGAGGTGAAGTCAATGTGGAAGTCCAAGCTGTTGTTGATTCTGAAGTTGTTCATGATACCGGTGTGGAGACCAAATTCAAGATTTGAGTTCCAGTGGATCAAGAAACGATAGTTGCCTTTGTTGGTCTGGCCATTCGGGAATTTGTCGCAAGCGAGCAGACCGAAACCACCATAGACCCACGGGGTCCAGAATCTCTTAGGATTGTAACCCAAGAACAGATCCAATGGACTCTCCATGAAGTCAACATGCAGGCTCTTGAAGTTGAAATAGGAATCTGCATTGTAGGAAGGGTGCCAATCATAGCCAATTCTCACAGCGGCGCTTGGGCTAACTCTTCTACCGATTTTGCCAGAAAGACCAAACAAGCTCTTTGCATGTTTGTTGTTCAAGCCGCCGTAATAGGTTGTGATGTCGCGGTAAGCTGAACCGTTGGAAGCGAAAAAGCTGTAGGTTCCAGCCAGGTCAATGAACCAACCCTGATTCAACTTTTGGGTGTTGTAACGGATGGTTTCATCGCCGCTTTGAGCAAATGCTGACATAGCTGTCAACATAATTACACTAAGGGTAACAATTGCTTTTTTCATTTTTTGATTTTTTTAGGATTTGTTTTAAAATATTTGTTTAAACTAACTTAAAATACTCTATGTTTTACGTGTTTTTGATTAGAAAACCGCCGCAAAGATACGGCTTTTTATTGAGATACCCATCAAAAAAATTAAAATTTAGTGATATTAACCGATTCAATATTTTATGAGGATAAACGATTTAATGTGTTTTCAACAAGTTTCTTTACATATGGATGATAGTCGGTACAGAACTTTTCGCTCACTCGGTTGGCAATCACGGCACAAATGGTCAAGCAGTTATGTCCCATCATCTTTCCCAAGCCGTACAAGGCCGACGACTCCATCTCGAAGTTGCACACCCTCCAGTCCTTATAGCGGAACGCTTCTATTTTATGGTTGTTTTCGGGATAGGCGAGCTTCATCCTGAGGGTTCTGCCTTGCGGTCCATAGAAACCGGGAGCTGTGGCGGTCATTCCTTGGAAATAGCCTTCGGCCAGACGGTCGAACAGCGCCTTGGAGCCTTCCACGACGTAGGGCATCGGAAGATCCTTGGGGTAGTTCATCTGTTCGATGAAGGCATCGCGCATGGCGATTTCGTTCACTTCAGCGTTCTTTTCATAGAAGTAGAGCAACCCATCCAAGCCGATGGCATAGCGGGTGGCTACATAGCTGTCCTCCACGGGGATGTCGGCCTGCAAGGCGCCCGAGGTTCCCAGACGGATCAGGTTCAGCTTGCGATGTTCCTCCTTGACCATGCGGGTCTTAAGGTCGATGTTGGCCAGGGTGTCCAACTCGTTCATGACAATGTCGAGATTGTCAGTGCCCATGCCTGTGGACAATACGGTGATTCTTTTTCCGTTATAATAACCGGTGCGGCTCCAAAGCTCGCGGTTTTGACGTTTGACTTCAATCTTTTCAAAATAAGAGGCAATCATATCTACCCGTCCAGGATCACCTACCAAAATGACATCATCTGCCAGTTCTTCGGGATGAAGCGCGAGATGATATACCGTTCCCTCATTGTTCAAAACAAGTTGGGATGCTGGAATTGCTTGATTCATGTTATTAAAACTAAATGGTTAAATCATTTTTAAATAAAATGCAAAAATACAACTTATTTATTATATAAATCAATTATTTTTGTACAAATTTTATTTTTAACACCATGAAAAGTTCAATTAACGTCGTTATGGTTGCTTTGATTGCCACGCTTTTTGCCGGCTGCGACTCCAATAAGTCAAGCTACAAGAAACAACTGGAGATGAATGTCGGATCAGTCCCTCAGCTTACTTTTTACCGTTACGAGGACGTGCTTTTCAACATGGACACCTCCCGTTTTCAGCAGGAGTTGTTTGCGGCGCAGGCGGAGTACCGCCCCTTCCTGGAAGGTGACTTGAGCAATCCCGAGGCGGTAAAATTCCTAAAGGACTTTGCTCTTGATCCATTTAGTGTCTCCTTGTATCAAAAGGTGAAAGCAGCCTATCCGGATCTTCATGAGGTGAAAACCATTGTCGAAGGCGTGTATCGGCATTTCAACTATTATTATCCTGAAATCCAGCTTCCTGAAAAGGTGTTTACCTGCGTCTCAGGGGTTAATCCCGACATTCCCGCCGTGCTGTTTGTGGATGATGCCCTGGTGATCTCCTTGGACTGGTACCTCAACGGTGACGAGGCATACGAAAGGATCGGCATGCCTAAATACATGGCGGAAAGGACGACGATCTCTTCTATGGCAAAAGACCTTGGAATTCAGATATATAAGACCTTTATTCAAGAAGGACACAAGCAAACCAACCTGTTGGAAGAGATGGTGTTTGTCGGCAAATCCTTGTTTTTCGTTGAGGCGATGTGCCCGACCATTTCAGACCAGATGTTGCTAGGTTATTCTGACACACAAATGGATTGGATTGCCGAAAACGAAGGCAATGTTTGGGCAGACCTGGTGGGGAACCAGCGCCTTTATTCCTCTGATTATGATGTTTTTCGTATATTTTTTGCCGATGGCCCATTTACCAATGAATACAGCCACGAGGCTCCGCCACGTTTGGGTGAGTACCTTGGCTTGCAAATCGTGAGATCGTACATGAATTGCCATGAATGTTCTTTGCCAAATCTGATGCAAAACACTGATTTACAAGGGGTTTTTCAGGAATCCAAATATAAGCCAAAAAAATAAACAAAAAATTATTTGTGAATATCGTACAAATATATAATCGGATTATATATCTTTGTAACGGTAAAAAACAAATAATATCATGTTAGTAAAAGCATTTGGGTGTGCTATCGTTGGCATCAATGCCACAATAGTCACAATTGAAGTCAATTCTGAAAAAGGAATTCAGTTTTTTCTTGTCGGATTGCCCGACAATTCGGTGAAAGAGAGTCAGCAAAGGATTCTAGCGTCATTCTCGAATCTTGGCTATAAGTTCCCCCGACGGCGTCTCACCATCAACATGGCTCCAGCTGACATCAAAAAAGAGGGTTCGGCATACGACCTGCCTTTGGCCATTGGCATCATGGCGGTTTCGAACCAAGTGGATGCCAGCAAGTTGGAACAGTACATTATCATGGGCGAGCTTTCCCTTGATGGCACTTTGAACCCTGTGAAAGGGGTGTTGCCTATGGCGATCAAGGCCAAGGAAGAAGGTTTCAAGGGCATCATCATTCCCAAGGAGAACGCCAAGGAAGCGGCCATCGTTGATGGTGTTGAGGTAATCGGAGTGGGAGACCTCTCGGAGGTGGTCGATTTCCTGAATGGCCAGCGGAACATTGATCCGGAGCGCATTAATATGAATTCATTGGTTCAGGACGATGTGTATGCATATGATTTTCAGGACGTCAAAGGCCAGGAAAACATCAAGAGGGCATTGGAGATCGCGGCTGCCGGCTCGCACAATGTACTTTTGATCGGCAGTCCTGGTTCTGGAAAGACCATGCTGGCCAAACGGTTGCCGAGCATCCTGCCGCCGATGACCTTGGCGGAGGCACTGGAGACTACCAAGATCCATTCCGTGGCGGGCTTGATGGGGAAGAATAAAACGCTGCTGGTCACCCGTCCCTTCCGTAGTCCACACCATTCCATTTCTGACGCTGGCTTGTGCGGTGGAGGTTCTTTCCCCCAGCCTGGGGAAATTTCGCTTGCACATAATGGCCTGCTTTTTCTTGACGAAGTCCCAGAAATACAGCGACATACATTAGAAATTCTAAGACAGCCGATGGAAGATCGGGTGATCACTATTTCCCGGGCGAAAACGTCGGTGCAGTTTCCAGCCAACTTCATGTTGGTGGCGGCCATGAATCCTTGTCCCTGCGGCTATTACAACCATCCTGACCGTGAGTGTGTGTGCAAGCCGGGTGAAGTGCAGAAGTATCTGAACAGAATTTCGGGACCTTTGATGGATCGGATAGACTTACACGTCGAGGTTTTACCGGTCCCGTACGATGAGTTGTCGGACGTGCGCCGAGGTGAGCCGAGTGCTGAAATCCGCAAGCGGGTGGTCAAAGCGAGGAAGATCCAAGAGGAGCGTTACAAGGATTATCCTGGGATCCATTCCAATGCCCAGATGACCTCCAAGTTGCTGCAGCAGTATTGCGTGCTTGACCAGCGCAGCCAAGATGCCTTGCGCAATGCCATGCGACGTTTGGGGCTTTCGGCTCGCGCATACGATAGAATTCTCAAGGTTTCACGCACCATCGCCGATTTGGATGGCAGTGAGCGGATTCAGCACGACCATTTGGCCGAGGCTATTAATTATAGGAGTCTGGATCGCGACAATTGGGGGAGTTGAGAGATAAAAGATTAGAGATAAAAGTTAAGAGTTGCGGTCCCGACCCAGTAGCGAGGCAATCCAGTGGCGATTGAGGCGTGAGATGTTTTGGCGTTTGATGAGTTTGGGGCACTCGGCCTCGCAAGCGTAGGTGTTGGTGCAGCTTCCAAAGCCTAGCTCGTCCATCTTGCATACCATCTTTTTCACACGGTCGGCGGCTTCAACCTTGCCTTGTGGCAACAAGGCAAGGTGGCTCACCTTCGCGCCCACAAATAGCATGGCGCTGGCGTTCTTGCAGGCAGCCACGCAAGCGCCGCAGCCGATGCACGATGCCGCATCCATAGCCATGTCAGCCTTGTGTTTGGGAATCGGGATGGTGTTGGCATCGGGGACGCCGCCTGTGGTGGTGCTGATGTAGCCGCCCGCCTGGATGATCTTGTCGAAGGCGGAACGGTCTACCACGAGGTCGCGGATGACAGGGAAGGCTTTGGCGCGCCAAGGTTCGATCCAGATGTCGTCGCCGTCATGAAACTTGCGCATGTGGAGTTGGCAGGTGGTGATGCCGTCGTCGTTGCCATGGGGACGACCGTTGATATACAAGCCACACATGCCGCAGATGCCCTCGCGACAGTCGTTGTCGAAACACACGGGATGGGCTATGGGGGAGGTGGAAGGTGAGAGGTGAGAGGTGAGAGTTGAGCCGGTGATAAGCTGTTCGTTGAGGATGTCAAGCATCTCAAGGAATGAGCAATCGGGGCTGATGTTGTCAACTTTATAAGTCTCGAAGTGGCCTTTTGCCCTAGAGCACTCCTGTCTCCAAATATGTAATGTGAACTTCATGGCTTACTTGTAATTACGGGTAGCGATCTGAATGTGTTCGTAGTTGAGGGGTTCCTTTTCCATCGTCTCGGGATGACCGTGACCTTGGTATTCCCAAGCGGCCACATACATGAAACGGTCGTCGTCGCGAAGGGTCTCGCCATCAGTGGTTTGATGCTCGGTGCGGAAATGCCCGCCGCAGGATTCCTCGCGGTGCAAGGCATCGGCGATCACCAGTTGCGCTAACTCGAAATAGTCTTCCAAACGGCAAGCCTTCTCCAGCTCGGGATTGAACTCATTGGCGGTGCCAGGGACGAAGACTGATTTCCAGAATTCATCCTCCAGCTCGGAGACTAGCTTTTGGGCCTTGTTGAGGCTCTCGGTGTTGCGGGCCATGCCGCAGTATTCCCACATGATCTTGCCTAGGGCCTTGTGGAAGTGATCAACGGAGGTGAGAGTTGAGGGGTGAGAGGTAAGAGGTTCCCTTATTTGAAACAGACGATTAATGCGTTGACGGACGTTGTTTTCAGCCTCGTCAAACTCTGCTGTGTCGGTTTTGATTTTGCCTACATTGATTTGATCGGCAAGGTAATTCTGCAAGGTGTAAGGCAACACATAATAGCCGTCGGCCAGTCCCTGCATCAAGGCTGAAGCGCCTAGGCGGTTGGCGCCGTGGTCGCTGAAGTTGGCTTCGCCAGCGGCGAAGAGTCCTGGGATGGTGGTCTGCAGTTCGTAGTCCACCCAGAGGCCACCCATGGTGTAATGGATGGCGGGATAGATCATCATCGGAGTCTCGTAGGGGTTCTCGTCGGTGATCTTTTGGTACATTTGGAAGAGATTGCCGTATTTTTGTTCGACGGCATCCTTGCCCAATCGGCGTATGGCATCAGCGAAGTCTAAGTAAACGGCATAGCCTGTGCCCACGCCATAGCCGGCGTCACAGCGTTCCTTGGCGGCTCGGCTGGCCACGTCACGGGGAACGAGGTTGCCGAAGGCAGGATAACGGCGCTCCAGGTAATAGTCGCGGTCTTCCTCAGGGATGTCGTTGGCCCTCATTTTTCCTGCCCGAACAGCCTCGGCATCTTCTTTTTTCTTGGGTACCCAGATGCGGCCGTCGTTGCGCAGGCTCTCGCTCATCAGGGTGAGCTTGCTTTGGTAGTCGCCGTGCACGGGGATGCAGGTCGGGTGGATCTGCACATAACAGGGATTGGCAAAGGCGGCTCCTTTGCGGTGGCATACCCAGGCTGCGCTGCCGTTGCTGTTCATGGCGTTGGTGGATAGGTAATACAGGTTGCCGTAACCGCCGGTGGCCAACACCACGGCATGGGCTGCATAGCGTTCCAAATCGCCGGTGACGAGGTTCCTCACGATAATTCCCCTTGCTTTACCATCCTTGATCACCAAGTCCATCATTTCGCGGCGCTCATGCAGCTTTACCGTGCCACGGGCAATCTCACGGCTCAATGCGCCGTAAGCACCCAACAAAAGCTGTTGTCCCGTCTGACCTTTGGCATAAAACGTACGGCTTACTTGGGCGCCTCCGAAGGAGCGGTTGTCCAATAATCCGCCGTAGTCGCGGGCGAAAGGTACGCCTTGGGCCACGCATTGGTCGATGATGGTGCCGCTGACCTCGGCTAAACGATACACGTTGGCCTCACGGGAACGGTAGTCGCCGCCTTTGATGGTGTCGCGGAACAGACGTTCCACACTGTCGCCATCGTTCTGGTAGTTCTTGGCTGCATTGATACCGCCTTGGGCGGCGATGCTGTGGGCGCGACGCGGCGAGTCCTGAATGCAGAAAATGTCAACATTGAAACCCAAGGCACCCAACGAAGCGGCTGCCGAGGCTCCCGCCAAGCCTGTACCAACCACGATGATGTCGAGTTTGCGCTTGTTGGCAGGATTCACCAATTTCTGCGAGTTTTTATAATTGGTCCATTTTTCAGCGAGAGGACCGGAAGGTATTTTTGAGTCGAGCATTTTTTGAGGTGAGCATTGAGAGGTTAAAAACCGAAATAAACACCGATGACTACGGCGGCAAACATCAGGCAAACCACCGTGGCATAGATGATGCCGATGATTTCGATGGCTTTGCCGTATTTAAAATTATAGAGACCTAAGGTCTGGAACATGGCGGCGAAGCCGTGGCGCATGTGGAACCAAACCACCACAAAGAAGATCAGATAAGAGATCGCAATGTGAGGAATCTGAAACTTTTCACGTGCCTGTTGGTAAAAATTGAGGTTGCCGTCAACCCAGCCGAGTTTGACGAAAAAGAAATCCATAAAATGCGCGATAAGGCCTGCGAGGAGCAGGATGCCCGTCCACACTTGCAGCTTTGATCCAAAGTGCGTTTTGGTGCGTTGTGGCTTTTTGTAGCCTTGGGGTCGTGCCCTCTTGTTGGTGATGGCTAACCAGAGCGCCAAAACAATGTGGGATAGTAATGCCACCAGCAAGATGATTTCAAAGGCTTTCACAATATAATTGGTGCCCATGAAATCGCAGAAAGCATTGTACCAAGCACCTTCATCGTGACGCAAGATGCAGAGGTTGGCACTGGCATGGAACAAAAGGAAGATGCTGAGGAAGGCTCCTAACAATGCCACGACGATCTTCTTGCTGATAGAGTGTATTTTAGGGAGATTCATACCGAAGAAAATTTGAGTGCAAAGATAAGATTATTAAAGGAATTTTTTATTTTTGCGCCTTGTTTTTCCAAAAAATGGCATTATGGAAACAAGATACATCTTCATCACGGGAGGTGTGACCTCTTCATTGGGAAAAGGCATTATCTCGGCCTCCATCGGCAAGCTGCTCCAGGCTCGCGGCTATAAAATCACCATCCAGAAGTTCGACCCTTACATCAATGTTGACCCGGGTACGTTGAACCCTTACGAGCACGGCGAGTGTTATGTGACCGCCGACGGGTTTGAGACCGACCTCGACCTCGGTCACTACGAGCGTTTTACGGGTATCCAGACCACTCGCGACAACAGCGTGACCACCGGCCGAATCTATCTCAGCGTCATCGAGCGTGAACGCCGCGGCGATTATCTCGGCAAGACCATTCAGGTGGTGCCACATATCACCGATGAGATCAAGCGTCGCATCCTGCTCAACGCCACCAAGGAGCATTTCGACTTCGTCATCACTGAGATTGGCGGCACCATCGGCGACATTGAGAGCCAGCCTTTTCTGGAGGCTATCCGTCAGCTGCGTTGGGAGCTGGGTTCCAGCAAGGCCTTGAACGTACATCTTACATACGTGCCGTATTTGGCTGCCGCTGGCGAGCTGAAGACCAAGCCTACCCAGACAAGCGTGAAACAGCTGCAGGGACAAGGTATCCAGCCTGATATCCTGGTCTTGCGTACCGAACACGACTTGAGCGATGAAATCCGGACGAAAGTGGCCCATTTCTGCAACGTCGATGTGGAGGCAGTCATCCAAAGCCAAGATCTGCCGAGCATCTACGAAGTGCCGGTCAACATGCAGCGACAAAACCTCGATGCCATTATCCTGAAGAAGATGGGCATGGAGGTTGGTCCGACGCCCGAGCTGGGACCTTGGCGCAACTTCTTGGAACGTCGCAAGAACGCCACTGAGATCGTGAACATCGGCATTGTGGGCAAATACGACCTGCAGGACGCCTACAAGAGCATCTTGGAGAGCCTCGCCCATGCGGGTACTTACAACGATCGCAAGGTGAAGACACATTTTATTAATAGCGAGTTCATCACCCGTGAGAATGTCGCCGAGCAACTGGCAGGCATGGCGGGCATCGTCATCTGTCCCGGTTTCGGTCAACGTGGCATCGAAGGCAAGATCATCGCTGCCGAATATACCCGCACCCATGATATTCCCACTTTCGGCATCTGTCTTGGTATGCAGATGATGGTCATTGAATTTGCCCGTAATGTTCTGGGTTACAAAGATGCCAACAGTAGCGAGATGGATCCCACCACTCCGCATAACGTGATCGACATCATGGAGGAGCAGAAAAACATCACCCAGATGGGCGGCACCATGCGTTTGGGCGCCTACGACTGCGAGCTTGTCAAGGGTAGTAAGACGGAAAAAGCATATTCTGCGGCAGCCACCTCTCAACTCTCATCTCTCAGCTCTCACCTCGTCATCCATGAACGTCACCGTCACCGTTACGAGTTCAACAACCGTTACAAAGATGAGTTCCAAAGCCACGGTATGCAGTGTGTAGGCATCAACCCGGCAGCCAATCTCGTGGAGATCGTCGAGATCCCGAACTTACGCTGGTACATTGGCACCCAGTTCCATCCCGAGTATTCCTCCACGGTACTCCATCCGCACCCGTTGTTCATGGATTTCGTTAAAGCTTGCATTGAAAACTTGAAATGAATAAACTGGTCTCGAAAAATGGAAACAGAAAGAATATTGCTCCGTCCGTGGCGTGAAAGTGACGCCGAAACGTTATACAAATACGCTTCCGATCCTGAGGTGGGCCCTCGTGCCGGATGGCCTCCGCATAAGTCCGTGGAAGAAAGTTTGGAGATTATCCGTACGCTTTTTAGCGGTGATCACATGTGGGCCATCGAGCTGAAAGCGACGGGCGAAGCCATCGGCTGCATTGGCTATTTCGTTCATGGTGAGAGCAACATCAGCATCGACGAGAACGATGCCGAAGCGGGCTATTGGGTGGCTCGACCCTATTGGAACCAGGGCATCTGCACCGAGGCGTTACGGCTTTTGATCGACTACTGCTTCAACGAGAAAGGGTACAACAATCTTTGGAGCGATTTCTTCGTCAACAACCCGGCATCAGGTCGCGTGATGGAGAAATGCGGCTTCCGCGACACGGGCCAGGTCAATTGGTGCAGCCATCTCTATCACGGTGATGATACCCCTGTGAAAGTGATGAAATTGGAAAAAGGAAACTCTTTTTAAATAGCTGTTTTTTCTGGGAAAAACCCTATATTTGCCTCGCTTTTCAAACTTTTAAACTCAATCAAAATGAAAAAATTCGCATTTCTAGCAATCGCAGCATTGGCAATGACTTTTGCTGCTTGTGGCAACCAGAATGGTGCCAACTCAAAGAAGGGAGCCAAAGATGGTAAAGCTCCCAAGGAAGTCACTTATATGACTTACACCAACGACAAGTATGGCTTTACCGTGGAGGTCCCCGAAGGCATGACCCGTAGAGGCGAAGCGATGGGTGACGAAGGTACCGTCTTCTCACTTGAGGACGACAGCCAAGGCGTCACTTTCAACCGTATCGACATCTCAGGTAGCACACAGATGTATGGTGAAGATTACGACATTAAAAAGGAAGCCGAAGATATGATGGAGTTTTTTGATTACAGTGATCGTATCAACGTGGAAATCGGTGACAACTATTTCACCTCTACCGCCCCAGGCGAATCAATCACCCAAATCGACTACATCGTGGTCAATGGCCCCAAAATGGTGTCGATCGCCATTTGCTACGAACCTGAATTCGAGAAACAATTGGGCGGTGAGGTAGCTCAACACGTGTTTAAATCCGTCAAGTTCAAATAATGAATATGAAAAGGTTTTTCATCCTACTGCTGGCTTTTGCCGCCTTGCAGCTGAGCGCCCAGGATATGGCGCATTACAAGAAGGTCGTGAAGGAGCTGAGCTCTTCGAAATACCAAGGCCGCGGCTATGCCAAAGGCGGTGCCAACAAGGCTGGAAAATACCTTCAAAAGGAATTCCAAAAGGCTGGCGTTGACGAGGTCATCTGCCAGCCTTTTACCATCGACATCAACACCTTCAACGGCAAGATGAAGCTGTGGGCCGATGGCAAAAAGCTCACCCCGGGTGTGGATTATTCCATGCGCGAATATTCCCCTGGTGTTCATGGAGAATTTCCTGTGTATCATGTAGATACGGTGAATTACGATCCTGAAAGGATGTTCGCCGACCTGGCCAAGCCCGAATATGCCAACTGCTTAGTGGTCTGTGAATTTTGGTTTGCCTACAAGCATGGAAAGGACTTCTCCCGCCTGCAGAAGGCTGGCGAGTGCACCAACGCCGGTCTCATCCAAACCTGGACTTCGCCCATCAAGTTCTATAAGGCTTACGGCCATCGGGTGGTGGAAAAGCCCATCATCTGGATGACGCCCGAAGCCGTCGAAGGCATCAAGACCGTGAAGGCCGACATCGACAATGAGTTCCTGAAGGACTATGAGCTCTTCAACGTGATCGCCAAGGTGGAAGGCCGGAAGCACGATAGTTGCTTTGTGTTTACTGCCCATTACGACCATCTTGGCAACCTCGGCAAAAAGGTGTATTACCCTGGTGCCAACGACAACGCCTCGGGTACCGCTGCCATCGTTACGTTGGCCGCTTATTATGCCAAAAACCGTCCAGAATACGACATGTATTTCATTGCCTTCTCGGGCGAGGATGCCAATCTTAGAGGCTCGGAATTCTATGCCAAGAACCCCTTGGTGCCGCTGGAGCAGATCAAGTATCTCTTCAACTTGGACATGATCGGCGACAACAATCCCGTGCAGTACTGCGAGGTGAGCGACGAGGGCATGCGCGGCTTCAACCTCTTTGAGAAAATCAATGATGAGCAGCATTATTTCAAGGCTTTGAACCGTGGCGAATTAGCCGGCAACAGCGACCATTATCCCTTTGCTACACGCCATGTGCCTTGCATCTTCCTCGAGAATCAGGAAGGAGACGCTTTCCCGTATTACCATACCATCTACGATACCTACAAGACCGTCCGTTTCGAGAGCTATGAGCCGGTGTTCAAGCTGGTGAGGGATTTTGTGGAGCGGTATTAAAACATTTTGCCATGAAAAAAGCACTAGTCTTCCTGTCGTTTCTCTGCCTGAGTCTCGGCTTGTCAGCCCAAAGCAACGTTTACTTCACCAGCGAGATCACCCCGGAGTCGCTGGTCCACATCTTTCAGGCCTTGGGCGTGAATCCCAGTGGCACGGTGGCCGTGAAGATCTCCACGGGTGAGTCGGCAAAGAGCAACTACCTCAGGCCTGAGTTCATTGAAGGACTGGTGAATTACACGGGCGCTTCCATCGTGGAGTGCAACACGGCATACGGCGGCATCCGCGACAACACGTCAACCCACCTGCAGGTGATCGCTGAACGCGGTTTCGACCAGATCGCAAAAGTCGATATCATGGATGCAGACGGCGAGGTTCAGATTCCCGTTGAGGACACCACTTGGATCAAATATGACATCGTCGGCTCCCACCTGATCAGCTACGATTTCATGATCAATTTGGCGCACTTCAAGGGTCACGCCCGAGGCGGCTATGGCGGCGTGCTGAAGAACCAGAGCATAGGCATGGCTTCGCGGCATGGCAAGTGTTATATCCATACCGCTGGACAGACCACCGGCAACATCTATGGCAGCAACACCCAGGATTCGTTCCTCGAGTCGATGGCGGCAGCTGCGCAGGCGGTTCATGACTTCTTCCATCAGGATGGCAGGAACATCGTGTATATCAACGTGATGAACAACCTTTCGGTGGACTGCGACTGCAACCCCAATCCAGCTCCTCCCGTGATGGCCGACATCGGCATCCTGGCCTCCACCGATCCGGTGGCGCTCGATAAGGCCTGCCTCGACTTGATCTTCGACTACAACTCCACCCCAGGCAATGATGCCCAACCGCTTATCGACCGAATTCAAGAACTACATGGCACCCATACCGTGGAATATGCCGCAGAGATCGGCCTGGGTTCGCTGCAATACAACCTTCTTGACGTGACCACCACAGGCATTCAGGAGATCGACCAAGAGCATCCCAATCCCGAGTTTCTGCGCTACAACGTGTTCTCGATCGACGGCAGGAAACTGCTGAACAACGCCAAGAGTCTGGAGTCGCTGCCAGCAGGCATTTACATCATCAACGGCCAAAAACAGGTGATTACCCGATAACCATGTCAGACCTTAGGATCAATCCGGAGCTTATCGCATACGTCGAACGGGAGATCATCCCGCGTTACGATCATTTCGACAAGGCCCACCAGCGCGATCATGTGTTGATGGTCATCAAGCAAAGCTTGGACATTGCTTCGCGGCTGGATGTTGACATGGACATGGTTTACGCCATAGCGGCCTATCACGACACGGGAATTTGTGAAGGCCGGGAGCACCATCATGAGATGTCGGCGAGGATCATCAAGGCTGACCGGCAGTTGCGGCAATGGTTCACCGAAGACCAGATCCAGACCATAGCCGATGCTGCCGAGGACCATCGCGCTTCGGCGAAGCAGGCGCCTCGCACCATCTACGGCCGCATTGTGGCTGAGGCCGACCGTTTCATCGATCCCCTGACCATCGTCCAACGCACCATTCAATACGGTTTGGACAATTATCCAGAGCTCAGTCGGGAAGAGCAATACCAGCGCATGGTAACTCACCTGAAGGAGAAATATGGTCGCAATGGCTACCTGAAGCTGTGGTTTCCCGACTCGCCCAATGCCGCTCGATTGGAACAATTGCGGCTGATCATCGATGACGAACAGGAGCTTCGTCGGCTTTTTGAAGGTCTAAAATAGTTTTTCTGGGGTTCAAAAGATGTAAAACAAGAAAAAGACGTTTGGAAAAACGTTTTTTTTCTAATTTTGCATCTTTAAAATGGATTAAACTTCGATGAAAACTCATATCCTAAAAAACAAATGCGCACAATACAGGGCGCCCCAGATCGCCCGCGAAAAGTGCATTTATCCATACTATAAAGCCATCGAATCGGAACAGAGCACCGTGGTGAAAATCAATGGGAAAAACGTGCTGATGTTTGGCTCCAACAGCTATCTCGGCCTTTCCAACGACCCTCGCCTGAAAGAAGCGGCCAAACTTGCCATCGACAAGTACGGCACCAGCTGCTCGGGCTCACGTTTCCTCAATGGTACCCTCGACATCCATGTTGAGTTGGAGGAAAAGCTCGCCCGTTTGGTGGGCAAGGACGAGGCGGTGTGCTTTAGCACGGGTTTCCAAGTGAATCTCGGCGTGGTCTCCGCATTGTGCGGCCGTAACGACTATCTGCTGCTCGACCGACTCGATCATGCTTCCATCATCGAAGGCAGCCGTCTGTCGTTCGGAAAGCCGTTGAAATATGCGCATAACGACATGAAAAACCTCGAGTTGCGCCTGCAGCAATGCGATCCCGAATCCATCAAGTTGATCGTCGCCGATGGCATCTTCTCGATGGAAGGCGATATCGTTCCCCTGCCTGAGATGGTGGCTTTGGCCGAGAAATACAATGCCGACATCATGATTGACGATGCCCATTCTTTGGGCGTTTTGGGCCATCAAGGCCGTGGTACCGCCGACCATTTTGGCTTGACCGACAAGGTGGATCTCATCATGGGCACCTTCTCTAAGTCGTTCGGTTCGTTAGGTGGTTTCATCGCTTCCGACTTCGACACCATCAACTATCTGAAACACAACGCCCGTTCGCTGATCTTCAGCGCCAGCATGCCGCCTTCAAACGTGGCTTCAGTCAGCAAGGCCATCGACATCATGTTGAATGAGCCGGAACGCATCCAACACCTGTGGGATGTGAGCAACTACGCCCGCAAGCAGTTCCAGGATCGCGGCTTCGACACGGGTCATAGCGAAACTCCTATCATCCCGCTGTTTGTGAGGAACTCCGAGAAGGCCTTCTGGCTTTGCACTCGCTTGTTGGAGGATGGCATCTTCGTCACTCCGGTCATCGCTCCAGCTGTGCCCGAGAACGACGTTTTGATCCGTTTCGCCTTGATGGCTACGCATACTTTCGGGCAGGTCGACGAGGCGGTGGAGAAAATCACTAAGGCGTTCAAAGAGGCAGGAGTCCTGTAATCATGGTTGTTTTGATCACTGGCGTTTCGTCGGGCTTCGGTTTGGAGACCGCTCGATTGCTGTCGCAAGAAGGACACAGTGTTTACGGCACGGTGCGCCGTGAGGTGGAGCCATTGCCTCAAGTGCATTACCTGAAGGTGGATGTCCGTGATCGCAATGCGGTAAAAAACGCTGTGAATCAAGTAATTGACAAAGAAGGTCGGATCGACGTGCTGGTCAACAACGCCGGCATGGGCATCGGAGGTCCGCTGGAGTTTGCCACCGAAGAGGAGATCAGGGAACAGATGGACACCAACTTCATGGGGCTAGTGCATTTTGTGACTGCCGTCTTGCCTTTCATGCGCAAGCAAGGTGGCGGCAAGATCATCGCGTTGAGCTCCATCGGCGGCTTGATGGGACTTCCTTTCCAAGGCTTCTATTCGGCAAGCAAATTCGCTATCGAAGGCTATTGCGAGGCGTTAAGGCTGGAGACGCAGAAGTTGGGTGTCACGGTCACCGTTATCCGTCCGGGCGACTTTTCCACGGGGTTCACCGGAAGCCGGAAGAAAACGGTCAATGCAGAGGCGGCACTGGCCTATCCCACTTACGCTGAGTCGATGGACAAGGTGGAGCACGATGAACAAGGTGGCCTGAAGCCTCAGGTGTTGGCTAGGAAAATCAGTAAGATCGTTCAGATGAAGCATCCGCGTTACGGCTACACGGTTGCATCGTTTGAACAATGGCTGTCGGCGGTGGTCAAGCGTGTGATACCCGCTTCGTGGTTCGCACGGATCCTGAAAAGTTATTACAAGCTTTAAACGTTTTTCTTGTAGGCGCGGCGACGCATGAAGGGGATGGTCTTGTATTCCCCGAAGAGCGACTGCACCTTGTAGTTTTCCTCCAATTGCGGATTCATGATGATGCGTGTGATGCCCCGTTTGATGCAGTTTTCATGCAGGTACTTGAACATCAGCACCGGTATTCCGCATTGTTGGTAATCAGGCATCACGCCCATGATCAAGGCTTCCAGGGTGTCGTTTTTCTTCAGGGCCTTCAGGATGTTGATAAAGCCGAAGGGGAACAGGCGTCCATTGGATTTCTTGACCGCCTTGGAGAGCGAAGGCACGCAGAACACAAAGCCCACGGGCTTGTCCTGATCGTTGACGGCCAAGGCCACAAAGTCCTTGTCGAGGATGGGTACGTAGGTCTTCAGGTAAGCCTGAATCTGCTTGTCGGTCAAAGGTGAGAAGCCGTGCAGGGGGGCAAAGGCCTCGTTGTACATGTGGAAGATCTCCATGCCGTAGCGCTTGCCCATGTCTCTCATGCTCTTGGGCTGGACCACGTGGACGTGGAACCGTTCTTCGACCAGGTTGGCGAACTGGAACATGGGTGGCAGCTCGCTGCTCACCTCCAACACCCGCTGGGTCCAGTCTACGTCTTTTGTGAAGCCAAGTTTCTGGAGCATAGGATCGTAATACGGGTAGTTGTAGAGGCAGGTGAACGGGCTGAGGTTCTCATAGCCTTCCACCAGCAGGCCTTCCTTGTCCATGTCGGTGAAGCCCCAAGGGCCTCTCATCTCGGTGCGTCCGCGTTGGCGACCCCATCCGGCAACGGTGTCGATCAAGGCTTTGAGTACCTCTTCATCTTCGATGAAGTCGAGCCATCCGAAGCGAACGAGATGCTGCTCATCATCGGCCTTGTGGTTGATGATGGCGGCCACGCGTCCCACGATCTCATTGCCGCGATAGGCCAGGAAACAATCGGCTTCGCAGAAGTCGTAGGCGCCGTTTTTCTCGGGATTGAAGGTGTCGTATTCGTCGCCTTCCAAGGCGGGAACCCAGTTTGCACAGTCTTTGTAAAGATCCAACGGGAAAGTCACAAAGC
This sequence comes from Bacteroidales bacterium, assembly GCA_017645245.1. Taxonomy (GTDB): domain Bacteria; phylum Bacteroidota; class Bacteroidia; order Bacteroidales; family F082; genus Limimorpha. The sequence goes on along the minus strand of JAGCPG010000126.1, from coordinate 34,203 downwards.
GCTTCAGCTGTTTGTGACTTTCCACTTTGACGATGTTGATGGCCATAGCTTACTTTGTTGTGTGTGAACCGATATAGTCAATCACTTCGCCCACGGTGTTGAACTTGGGCTGGCCTTCGAACTTGAATCCGAACTTGTTTTCAACGGCGAGGCTGAGCAACAGGATGGTCAGCGAGTCGAGGCCTACGTCACGGACGAGTTGCGATGCTTCAGTAACTGATGATAGGTCCATCGAAGGTTTGATCAGGGTCAGGATTTCTTTCAATCCGTTGAATATGTCTTCTCTTTGCATAGGTCTTATTGATTACGTGATACTTTCAGGGCTCCGGTACGCTTGAAGTCTTCCTTGCGCACGGTGATCTTGCTGACTTGGTGCGTGCTGGGCAGCGTGGCGTTGACTCGGCCGACAAGATCCTTGAAGTAGGCTTCCACCTCTTCCCATGGGGCATTGCCGAACTCTTCCATGCGGGGCAGGATCTCGATGGCGATCACCTGACGGCCGTCCATCTCGTCTTCCTTCACAAGGCAGTCGCGCAGACGGTTGTCCTTGTAGAAAGGTTCTTCGATGCTCTCGGGGCTGATGTTTTCGCCGTTGGCGAGGATGATGAGGTTCTTGATGCGGCCAACGATGTACATGTAGCCTTCGTCATCGAAACGCACGAGGTCGCCGGTCTTGATCCATCCATCGGGTGTCAGGGTCTCGGCGGTCTTCTCGGGATCGCCGTAATAGCCTAGGAACACGTTGTCGCCGCGGAACCAGAGCTCGCCATCGACCACCTTGGCTTCCTGTTCGGGATAGAGCTTGCCGACCGAAGTGGGTTTGGTCAGTACGTCGATGTTGCCCGTGGTGAGGTTGGCACCTTCGGTCATGCCGTAACCTGCAAAGAGTTGGATGCCCATGGCGTCGAACTCACCGATGAGTTTCGGGGGTACGTTGGCTGCGCCGGAAATGATGACCTTGAGGCTACCGCCGAGGAAAGGCTGACCGTACATCTTGACGAGACCCAGCAGAATCTCGCAGATGCCAGGGACAGCCACCATCATGGTAGGTCTGATGACGGGCAGCTTGCCGATGGTATCTTTGGTGTTGCCGGCGGAGTACCATGCGCCGCCTTTGTAAAGGACTGACAAAGTGCTGTAAATCAAGCCGAAGACATGGCTGAGCGGCAGAACGCAGGCGTAACGGTGGCAACCCAGCTGGTGTCCCGGGGCGTAAAGGCCGTTCAGCGAGCCGCGCATCAATGCTCTATGAGGTAAGATGGCGCCTTTGGGTGCACCTGTCGTACCACCCGTGAAGAAGATGGCGGCAGGATCGTTCTTGTCGACCGTGGCCACGGGAGCGGTGTGGTCGGCGTAATCCGTGATGGCGATCACCTTGCAGGGAGCGCCGTTGGTGGCTTCCATGAACTCTTTGCCTGCGGCCAGCACTTTCACGCCGAACTTCATGCAGCAGCCCACGATGGCTTGGGGCGGCAGCTGCGCGGGAAGGTTAATGGCAACCAAGCCTGCCGAGGTGACGGCGAGGAACATCTCAACAGCATCAACGGTTGCGTTGTCTAGGATGGCCACCTTGTCGCCCTTTTGCAAGCCCAAGTCGTTGAGCAGGGCTCGTTTGCGGGCTACAAGGTCGCAGACTTGCTTGTAAGAATAGGTGTTTACCGTGTCGGAAAGGCAGGGCAAGTCAGCCCATTTCTGCTCAATCCAAGTCACAAATTCAGGAAGTGTGGGAATGTACTTCACCTGCGCGAGCTCTTCGGCAGGAAGCATTGAGGGGAAATAATTGCTCATTTGTTTCAATTTTTTGATAGAAAGAAAAGGCAAAAATAGTAAAAATCTTTACGATTTACAAATCCAAGTCAAGCTTTCGGTTTGTCGCCCCCAAAATCGTCGTAAAGGATGTTCTCCGAAGGCACGCCCAAGTTGTCGAGCATGTTGACTACGGCGGCGCTCATCGGGCCAGGACCGCACATATAGTATTCGATGTCCTCGGGAGCGGGATGGCGATTTAAATAGGTGTCGAGCATCACTTGATGCACAAAGCCCGCTGTGTAGGGGATGCCAGCTGCGTCGGCGGCGGGATCGGGACGGTCCAAAGCCAGATGGAAATGGAAGTTGGGGAAGTCCTTTTCAAGTTGGCGGAAATCGTTCAGGTAGAAGACTTCGTTCATAGCCCTTGCACCGTAGAAATAGTGCATCTCGCGATCGCGGGTGTTTAGGGTTTTAGTCAGATGCATAATCTGCGCACGCAATGGTGCCATTCCTGCTCCGCCGCCAATCCAGACCATCTCTGGGAGGTGAGAGGTGAGAGGTGAAAGGTGAGAGGTATCATGTTCTTTCACGTGGAACTCGCCGAAAGGCCCTGACATATAGACTTTATCGCCTGGTTTCAGGGAGAAGATGAAGGACGAGGCGATGCCAGGATTCACATTCATGAAGCCAGAACGGTCAGGTTTGAAAGGCGGTGTGGCGATACGCACGGTGAGCATAAATACGTCACCCTCGGCGGGATAGTTGGCCATGGAGTAGGCTCGGATGGTGGGCTCGGTGTTCACGCAGCGCAGGTCGAACATCTTAAACTTCTCCCATGCGGGAAGATATTCTTTACCAATGAGTTCTTTATCGAAATCGGCATATTTTAGGTTGAACTTCGGGATACGGATCTGGGCGTAGGAGCCTGGGATAAAGTCCATGTGCGCACCCTCGGGAAGTCGCACCTTGAATTCCTTGATAAAGGTAGCCACGTTGCGGTTTGAGACTACCGTACACTCATATTCCTTGACGTCGAGCACCGATTGCGGTACAATGATCTTCAGGTTTTCCTTCACCTTCACCTGACAGCCCAGTCGCCAATGGTCCTGTATCTGCTTTCGGGTGAAATAGCCAGTTTCGGTGGGAAGAATCGTGCCTCCGCCTTCCACCACACGGCATTTGCACTGTCCGCAGTTGCCCTTGCCGCCGCAGGCTGACGGCAAAAACACCTTTTCGTCAGCTAAAGTGGCCATAAGCGAACTGCCAGGCTGCACTTCCAATTGCTTGTCATTGTTGATGGTGATGGTCACCTTGCCCTTGGGCGTCAGCTTGTTGCGTACAAAGAGCAGCAAGGCCACGAGCAGCAGGATGATGCCCAGAAAAACGACGAGACTCAATATCAAGGTGCCAGTGAAACTCATAGCCTATAGTTTTATGCCCATGAACGCCATGAAGGCGATTCCCATCAAGCCGGTGATAATGAATGAAATTCCTACGCCATCAAGACCTTTTGGAATCTTGGAATAACGCAGTTTTTCGCGGATGGCGGCAATGGCCACAATGGCCAACAGCCAGCCGATACCCGAGCCAAGTCCGAACACCGCCGCTTCGCCTACGTTGCTGAAGCCGCGCTCCTGCATGAAGAGCGAGCAGCCCAGGATGGCACAATTCACAGCGATCAAAGGCAGGAAGATGCCCAAGGCGGAATGTAACGCAGGCGTGAAAGTCTCGATGATCATCTCCAAAATCTGCACGATGGCCGCGATGATGGCGATGAATATGATATAGGTGAGGAAACTCAAATCGAGCGAAGCCCAACTCGGATTGATCCAAGCCAGCGCCCCGGGAGCCAACAAGTATTTGTTAACCAGATAGTTGACGGGAACTGTAACCACCAACACGAACGTCACCGCCAAACCCAAACCCGCACTGGTCTTCACTGTTTTCGACACGGCCAAATAGGAGCACATGCCTAGGAAATAGGCGAAGATCATGTTGTCAAGGAAAACCGATTTTAAGAAAAGGTTGAACAAGCTCATTTCGATTCGGTTTTACGGTTGTTAATCCATATGATGATGCCGATGATGATCAAGGCCATTGGTGGCAATATCATCAGTCCATTGTTTTGATAACCAGCCTCATAGAACGACTGCGGGATGACTTGATAGCCTAACAGGGTTCCAGAGCCGAGCAATTCGCGGAAGAAGGCCACGATGACGAGGATTAAGCTGTAACCCAAGCCGTTGCCCAAGCCGTCGAGGAACGACTCCCAAGGGCCGTGCGATAGGGCGAATGCCTCCAACCGACCCATGATGATGCAGTTGGTGATGATCAAGCCCACATACACCGAAAGCCGCTTGCTGACGTCGTAGGCGAAAGCCTTCAGGAATTGGTCAATCAGGATGACCAAAGTGGCCACCACCACCAGTTGGACGATGATGCGGATGCGGTTGGGGATGCCTTTGCGCAACAGCGAGATGATGAAGTTGGAAAGCGCCGTCACCACCGTCACCGAGGCACCCATTACCAAGGCGGGCTTCAGCTGGGCGGTCACCGCCAGGCATGAGCAGATGCCCAGCACCAGCACGGTGACGGGATTCGCTTTGCGCAGGGGTTCTATGAGGAGCTTTTTATGGTTCATGCCAATAGTACTGTTGCATCGTATTGTCAATCATATCTTTAACGCCATTCGAAGTCTTGGTAGCTCCCGTGATGGCGTCGAATTCCACGGGGATGTAATAGCCGTCGCTCGCGATCTGTTTTCCCTTGAACTGGCTTTGGAACTTCTCCGTAGTGATCTCACCGCCCAGTCCGGGGGTTTCAGATTTATGGTCGAAGTTGGCGCCGACGATGGTTTTGCCGTCGGGCGCAATGGCGATATAGCCTGAGATGGGACCCCAAAGGCCCTTGCCCTGCATGGGTACCACGCTGATGGAGTCGTTGACGAGATAAATGGGGTGCTCGCCTTCAATCAACTCAATCTTTCCATTTTCCCCAACGCCTGCCGCTTCGAGTATTTTTACGCGTTTTTCGTTTTCTTTGTTTCGCTGTTGATAAGGCTGGAGCCATAACGACGAACCGGTCAACAGCACCGCTACCACCACTGTTAAGATGCTGATGTATAAGAAGATATAGCCGTTGCTGTTGATGTCTCTCTTCATCTTGTGGTGGCTTTAGGTTTAACTTGTGCCCTTTTTTGGCGCATCTTGATATTGCGTGCGATCACGCAATGGTCAATTAGCGGTGCGAAGCAGTTCATGAGCAAGATGCTGAGCATCATGCCTTCGGGATAGGCCGGGTTGACCACACGGAGCATTACGGCAAAGATGCCGATGAGCAGTCCGTAGATCCACTTTCCGATGTTGGTCTGTGCCGCCGTCACGGGATCGGTGGCCATAAAGACCGCGCCGAACATAAAGCCGCCCATCAGGTAGTGGTAATAGAACGGCAAATCCATGTATTCATTGGCCCCGATGAGGTTGAAAGCCAGGCCCATCAAGCCGCCGCCCAGCATCACTGAGAGCATGATGCGCCAACTGGCGATGCCAGTGATCAGTAGTAGGGTCGCACCGAGTGCGACCGCAATTGTTGAAGTTTCACAAGTCGATCCTGGGATGGTGCCGATGAACATATCCAAAGCCGAGGCGGAAGGCTGTAATCCGGCGGCAAGCTCACCCAATGGCGTAGCTCCAACGATGGCGTCGGTACCCCAGAGGTCGTTGGCAATCCATACGTTGTCACCCGACATGCGGGTGGGGTAGGCGAAGAAGAGGAACGCCCTAGCCACCAGTGCGGGGTTGAGGAAGTTCATCCCCGTGCCGCCAAAGGCCTCCTTGCCAATGATGACGGCAAAGGCGGTGGCAAGCGCCAATTGCCACAACGGCGTGGTCACCGGCACGATCATCGGGATCAGAAATCCCGTGACCAAAAAGCCTTCATTGACTTGATGATGCCTTATTTGAGCAAAGGCGAACTCGATGGTCAAGCCGACGATATAGGAAACAGCCAAAAGCGGCAACATTCTCAAGAATCCAAACCAGAAGCAGGTGAGAATTGAGAGGTGAGAGGTGAGAGGTGAGGCTACCGCATTGTAATGTTGATATCCAATGTTCCACATGCCAAACAGCATCGCGGGAATCAAGGCGATCACCACGGTGATCATTGCCCGTTTCAGATCCACCGCGTCACGCACATGGCAACCCTGCTTGGTCACCCGATTCGGTGTGAACGCAAACGTCTCAAACGCCTCAAACGTCGATCCCAGCCACGACAGCTTGCCCCCCTCGTTGAAGGTGGGTTTGAGTCGGTCGAAAAAACGACGAATGTTGCCTTTAAAAACCTCCAGCATAATAACTTCTTGTAATATAGGGCGAAGGCTCGTAATAGGCGCTCCCGTTGTAGTTGTCGAGGTCCTCACAAATGGGGTTGTTATAAACCCGAATGATGCCATCGGCGTAATCCTCGTTGCTGCTCAAAGTGCTTAATATCAGTCGCTTGTAAACCTTTCCCATCTGAGTGGCTGTAGGGATCTTTTCGCAAAGGTTCGGATTGACCTTGGTAACATCGTGCTTTCCCGATTGCAAATGGTATTCCTCAATCCAATCAGCTGTCACAGCCAAAGGATTTTCGGCGTGGAGCACATCTGCCAGCGAAAGCTTTTTCACCAACTCATCGTGACCCATGGCGTTGACAACATATTTGTTGGGTTGTTTGAGTTGTCTTGCAATTCGCTCAATCATATAACAAACGAAATAAAGATCATCCGTCTTAATTGCCTCGTCGGGGAAATACAAGTTCGTCATAGGTCGTAGCTCCTTTCAAATTTGAGTGTTGACAGGGATTCTGGAGTACAGAACACAATTTGATGGGTGGGATATTTGTATTTTACAAGTACCCAAAACGCCTCTCTGGTAATCGTGCCATCCATCAAGTCTTCGACATAATCCCAGATTTGGTCGTCAGCCATGGGACCTTCCACGATGTCATAATTATGGGCGATGCCACGTCTGCAATTAATCACAAAATCAAGCCATTCCTCTGTCATGGTTGGGAATGTCTTGATTTTTAAGGAAGGATTAGGCTGGTATTGATAGATGGATACGATGCTGGCTCCTTTTTTGGTGATGGCCCATTTTTGGGCTTGTTTCTCAATATTGGTGCAATAAAAGCCATAGCCGAAATCCTTATAAAAACCCATGACAAGGATTTTTGGCGTTTCAACCATAACATTGCTCCCGTGGAATATGGTCAATAATTCATTCATATTGCAAAAATAGTGATTATTGTCGAAATATTGTTTTTCCATGTGGGAATTCATTTCGCTAAACGCTTTCTTTCCTGATCAGTTCTAATCCTTCCCTGATAATGCTCTGAATATCAGTCTTCGAAACATCGATAAACTCGCACAAGGCGAAATCCTCGGGCTCTACTTCGTAGATGCCGAGCTGCTCCATCAGGTCGATGTCGCCGACGATGCAGGCCTTGATGAGTTGGGTGGGGTAGATGTTGAAGGGGAAAACGCGCTCGAAATTGCCGGTGAAAACCAAGGGGCGCACGTCACCATGGGTGTTGGTGTCGAACTTCCAATAGCTTGAAAAACGGGGAATTCGGATTCCAAAGGGCTTGAAGCCGTTTTTGGGAAGGAATCCGCTGAGGAAAGTCCTCGAAAAGCTGTATTTCTTGAATCCTGGCATCAGCCAACCCATAAAGTCGTAATAGTCGCCTTCGGGAAGAATGCTGAGCAGGCTGTCGTAGGCGCCAATGAAGCCGTCAGTGGCAATCTGGGTGCCGCTCAGGATGTTGCCCGAAATGATGCGGTTTTCCTTCACATCCTCGGTAGATTCCATTTTAGGATACTCGGGATTAAGTACCTGCTCGGCGACGATGCCAGCCGCACACGCCCCCGCCTTGATACGATAGTAATGCGGATTCTTGATCTGTGGTCCAGCCACGGCAATCACTTTTTCGGGACGGTAAACGCCCGTCGTGACCAACTCGCCTAGCACCGCCACGTCTTGGGGATTCATGGTCCAAACAACCTCGCCCTTGTTGATGGGGTCGATGTGGGCGATTTGGGTGCCGATGTTTCCCGCGGGATGCGGACCTTTCAGGTAATGAGGTGAGAGATGAGAGGTGAGAGGTGAGAGGTGTTTCGCGAGTCCTTGATCTGGACGGAAACAAACGTGGACTTGGCCTGAGGTGAAGTTGGAAAGGATTTCCAGACCTTTCTTAAAGAACTCCTCCTTGCCTTGCAAGATGAAATCGTAATCCGGCGCCAACGGAGCACTGTCGAAAGCACTCACAAAGATGGCCTTGGGCTTGTCGTCGGGGTTGGCGATCACCCCAAAAGGCCGCTGGCGGAGCATCGTCCACAAGCCGCAACGCAGCATCAACACCTTGATTTCATCGGCATTCTGTGGGATATCGTAAACTTTCGGTGAATCCTCTTGCTGAGCTTCTACCACTACGGCTTCCAACCGGCGTTTCTCGCCTCTTACAATGGCTTTCACTTGGCCGCTTATGGGCGAAGTAAATAAGATGCGCTCGTCGTGCTTGTCGCAAAACAACGCATCACCCACGGCAACAATAGCGTCTTCCTCAACCATCAATCGTGGCGTGAGACCCACAAAATCCGTGGGCTTCACAGCGTATGTCCTGATGCCCAATGCGTTGGCGATCCGTCGTTCAGCGGCGCCAGCAATGGGAATGTCGAGCCCCTTCCGTATGGTAATCGTGTCAGCCATGGTTGATGGGGCAAAATTAGTAAATTTAGCAGGGCACTATCAACTTTTTGTTACTTTTGCAAGAAAATTGACCATTAGTTATGATTCGTTCCATGACCGGCTACGGCATTGCCGAAAGCCTTTACAACACCAAGAAGATCACCGTCGAGATACGAACCCTCAACAGCAAACAGCTGGATCTGGCCGTGAAGCTGCCCAATGAGTTGCGCTTTGCCGAGTTGGATTTCCGCAATCGCATCGGAGCCAAGCTGTTGCGTGGCAAGATCGATACTGTCATCACCATTACCGACACTTCGGCCGACGCGGTGAACCAGATCGATCCCGATGTGGTGGCTTCGTACCTCCGCCAGATCAATGGCATCTCCGAGGAGTTGGGCATGGCGCCGGCTGCCGACATGGCGAGTTTGATCTTCCGTATGCCGGGCATCTTCAACACGCCTGAACAGAAGTATGATGAGGACTTTGTGGCCAAGATCGCCGAGACTCTTGATACCGTGGTCGACATGGTGGATCGCTTCCGCATTCAGGAAGGCCAAACCCTGAAGCGCGATCTGCTGCATCGTGTCGACCTCATCGTCGGCTTGCTCGACCAGGTGGAGCCTTTCGAGAAGTCACGACACGACACTATCAAGCAACGCCTAACGAAGAATCTCACAGAATTGACCACCGATGGACAATACGACGAGAACCGCTTCGAGGCGGAGCTGATTTATTACCTTGAAAAACTGGATATTACGGAGGAAAAAGTACGTCTACGCCAACATTGCAACTACTTCCGCGAGAGTTGCGATGAGGATCAGGCGGGCAAAAAGCTGGGCTTCATCAGCCAAGAGATGGGACGCGAGATCAACACCCTCGGCTCAAAGGCCAACGAAGTCAACATCCAGCGTCTGGTGGTGATGATGAAAGATGAATTGGAAAAAATCAAGGAACAGGTACTCAATATCTTGTAAATAGCACACGTTCACTTATTCAGTGCTCGTCTTTTTCATCTTCATCGGGCTTGTTATGGATCAAAAGATGATAAAGGCCGAAAGAGACCCCTATGCCCGCAGCGATGACTCCATAAAGCTGCCATTGTTGGGGCAAGTGGGAACGTTCGAGCACCATCCAGAAGAAGATGATGAGAATGTTGAGGATGATTTCCAAAAGTGAAGTCTCCAGATGATGGAAACCATAGTCGATGAAAGCGTGGTGCAGATGGGTTTTGTCAGGATGGAACGGTGACTTCCCACGTACAATGCGACCCAACATCACTCTTACCGTGTCGAAAACCGGAATAGCCAGCACGGCCAGTGCAAAGGCAATCAGGCAAATATTGGTATCATCGAAATACTTTGTGGCTCGTGTTTCACTGGTCAGAATAGCCGTCATGAAGTCGCATAAGGCAATGCCGAGCATCATGGTGCCGGAATCGCCGATGAACATCTTCGACTTGCGAGCGAACACGTTCATCACGAAGAACGGAATGAGGCTTCCGACGATGGCCATGCCCAAGGCGGCACGCACAAAATCGTGCGAGCTGAAGAGGATCCATGAAAAGAAGGAGAATGCCATGATGCAGAAACCCGAAGACAGACCATCGATGCCATCGATCATGTTGATGGCATTGATGATGCCCACGCAAGCGAAGACCGTCAGCGGCCACGCTATCCATGGCGATATCTCGTGAATGCCCCATAGACCGTGAAAGTCATTCAGGGTATTGCCAGTTGAATACGCCAACGCCAATACAATGACGACCTCAATGATTAACCTAAAAATGGGAGATAAGCTCTTGATGTCGTCCCATGCTCCCACCAAGAGCATGATGAGCATGGCCAGCTGCAGAGGCAGGATATGTGTGCAGTCGTGAACGAACCAATAACACAATGAGCTGATAATGGCACCGATGAACACCACGAAGCCACCCATCACCGGTATGGGAACCCTCTGGAGTTTCCGCGCCTCAGGGTTGTCATAGAAGTTTAGTGCCTGGGCCAGCTTCCGAATGGGCTTATATGAAAACGATGCAATCAAGAGTGACAATAGGAATACCATTCCTACAGGATAAATATCATGCATCGTAATAGGAGACATATCATCCATCGTCTTACAGTTTTTTAGAATTTATATTCCAATAGTTTACTAAAGTATCTTAATGAAAGCCTAAAGCAATTGTTTCGAATACCATTCTTTTTGAAACCCCTCAGATGTTCCTTCATGATCGCTATACGAGAGCTGATTGATGCGTTTGAAGCGCCTCCCGTTCGCATGGTAACAAAATCTTTCGGGATATATTCTGTCTTGATTTTCTCAACATAAATCAATCGAAGCAGTTGCTCGAAATCAGCCGCAATCTTGAATGAAGTGTCGAAAAGGCCATATTTCTGATACACCTCCTTGCGGCAGTAAAAAGAAGGATGAGCGGGAATATAGCCGTACATCATCCGTTTTGGGGTAAACTTCGCCGAAGAATAATAACGCACACACTTTTCAAGATCGTTGTCATTCACATAGTGGATATCCCCGTAACAAGCGTCAATGTCACTTCCTTCGAAGGTTTTGGCAATGGTCTCCAGCACATCATTCGATGTATAAAAATCGTCGGAATTCAACAGGCCGACCACATCGCCGCTAGCCATCCGAATACCTTTGTTCATGGCATCATAGATGCCCTTGTCGGGTTCGCTGATCCATTTCATTCTTCCTTGGAAGCGCGGCTCAAATTCGCGAACGAGATCCATGGTGCCGTCCTTTGAGGCTCCGTCCACGATGATGCTCTCATAATCCTGGTAGGTCTGCCCAAGAATGTTTTCGAGCGTATTGCGGAGGGTCTTCTCGCTATTGTATGTCGCTGTGATGATAGATATTTTCATTGTTTGTTCTCTTTGGGAAAAAATTTATTCAAATCCTCCATTGTGGGATTGGGTATATGGAAAAGGTCTTTTACACGTGTGATCTCCTCATCAGGCAGGTTCCACCATTGGATTTCCAAAAGGCGCTCGATGATTTCAGGTGAGAAGCGGTATTTTACCACTTTGGCGGGAACACCACCCACCACTGCAAAGGGCGGGACGTCTTTCGTAACCACGGCGCCAGCGGCCACAATCGCGCCATCACCGATGGTAACTCCATCCATGATGATGCATCCACGGGCCACCCAAACACCGTTTCCTATGGTTATGGGGTAGTCTTCTTCGTTGAATTTCGTGTCGGCACACCATTCCGGATGCCATTTCCACCGTCCTTTTTTATAGAAGATGGAGTGTGGGCTGAGAAAGTTGGTCGGATGGGCGCCCAACCCCACCAATGAATCTCTTGAGATCAAACAGAAATTGCCCACCGTGGTGTTCAACAGATTGGTGCTGATGCCGATTCTCGAATACCGTCCAACATGCGAATTACAAAGCTTCGCAAATCGGTGCAGCGATGTAAACGGAGTGAAAGTGCTCCTTTTGTCCCAATAGGAAAGTAAGGAAATGTCTTTGTAAAACAGTTTCTTAGGTGATAGGAAGGAAACCAGGTATTGGAACATAGCGATTTGGATTATTTGTTGGTTACATAATTGATGGCATCCACAAATCCTTGCGCCATGATTTCAGGAGTCCTGCTGTTCCAGTAATAATCATGTGCGTTTTTGCCTATTTCCCTGTATTTTTCAGGGTTTTTATAAGAATCGATCATGATCTGGGTGATGGATTCCTGGGTGTCGCAGTAAAAACCGGTCTGTCCTTCAATCACATTCAAGCGCTCACCGCCGGTCAAGGCGTCGGTTGAGGTGACAAAAGGAACGCCGTAGCCAAAGCTGATCAATACGGTTAGTCCCGCCTGGTTGGGCGAGAGGCACAACACCGATTTCATGAAGTGCTCAGAGAGCGGTTCCGCATCATAAATGCCTCCCGTAAACTCAACCTTCCCTTCAATTTGCAAATCGCTAGCCATTTGCTTGTAATAAGGAATGTCGCCGTCACCGACAATCGTCAGCTTATAGATGTCAGGGCATTGCTTGCAGGCCTCGGCATAAGCCGACAACAGTTTGTCAAGCCCTTTGGTCTTGTATAAGGTGCCGACAAACAAGAACTGGTCTCTTACTTGAGTCGGTGAATAGTCGTTCTTGATGATCTTCACCGTGTTGTTGGCGACAAACATCTTTTCTCTCGGCACACCGTATTTTGCGTGTTTCTCAATGGGATACGAGGAGTAAAACACCAAGGCGTCAGCTTTTTTGTAGAAGAACTCTTTCAAACCTTCCAACTTGGATGGTGAATCGTAATTGTGGCCGGGAGCCGTTGAGCATCTGACACCAGGGCCAAACAGAATGATTTTGTGCTTTTTACCCCACGTCAGCAACATCCTCTGAATGGAGAAATTCTCCAAATAGGTATGGCAAATGATGACGTCATAACCTTTGCAGGTCTTTTTCAGATTCTTGAACCAATAGAAAGGCCCGATTTTTTTGCGCTCAAGAATGATTTCCTGCATGTCTGGCAGATTCACCCTTTTTTCACAGTGGGCCAAAGTGAGCTCAATGTTTTCTTGGGCGTTGACTATCGAAAAGATTGGAATCCGATAGTGCATCAATTTGTTCTGCGTGACGAAAATTACCTTCATTTTATGCGAATTCAAAGTTATTCATTATTAAAATAGCTTGAAACTGATTTCCGGATGGTTCTTGATGAAGATTTCAAGGATCTCTATGGAATAAGGAGTCAAGCATTTTGGGTGTCCAATAATAACAAAATCGTCGCCCTCGTACTTCTTGGTGGAATAATTGTATACCTTTTCGATGTTTTCATCATGTTCGATGTAAGTGCAGATGGACTTGGTACCCAACAGCATTTTCAGCTTTATCTTCAAAACGTTCAGCTTTCCTCCTGGATAGCCAATACCCACGGCATCGCCCCACTTTTTTTTCGAAACCGTCAGATGGGCATATTCCGGGTGCTTGGCTTTTTTCATCCATAGATAGGAAAACGCGTCTATTACCAAGGTCGACAGGGGATATTCTCTCATCTGGCCTTTTGGGTCTTCTTTCTTATGATCCTTATAGAATTGATACGATGATTTCATCGGTATTTTTCTATAATCATAATCGTGATATTGGGTCTTCAGCCTTTCGCCACGGAAAACGGATGAATCCACGGTGATTCCCTCGGCCAGGAAGGTGTCATAAAGCTCGGGGAAGTTCTCGACACTGAAACCGCCCGCCCTAAAGGCATTGACTTTACGGGTGCCGATGCTGTTGAGCAGTGCCGCACCTTCGTGAATGAGTTGTTTTTGCTCTTCCAGGGACATGTCGCTCAGCTTGAAATGCTTTTTGTCCAAGATCCACTTCTTCCCGTCGTAGTTGGAATAACACCACTGCGGATGCAAATGAAGTTGCAAAGCATGGCCTTCGGAGTCCAATTGCCGCAGATGGTCGATTACCGCATCGTAATCCTTTTGCAGCTGTGGATACAGGTCCTTCAGCTTTTTTAGTTGCAATAAGTAGGCGGTGTCGACAAACAAGTTTGTTTTCACTCCATATTTGTCAAGCATCGCAGTCAGGTGCCTCATCGGTTCGAAAAGGCAGTTCTCCTGGGTGCCTGACTGTCCCATGCCTAACTCATAATCCAATGTGATATAGCCATTCATTCGACAATGGTGTTATTGTTGCAAATTTTAAATGTGATAGACTCCCTCCAACGGGCAGATGTTGTGGCAATCAAGAATCACCTTGCCTTTGAGTTTGTCCCAGTTCTGCTTGATGTGGTCGTGCTTCACCATGATCACCACCATGTCCACCTCGTTAAGGAACTGGTCGAAGTCGAGGACCTGATTCGGCACAATGGCCTTGTTTGTGAAGAAGGGGTCGAATGTCTTCAAGGGATGGGCGAGATGACGCTCCTGGATGTCGAGCATCTGGAGGGTTGGGCTCTCGCGGATATCGTCCACGTTCTCCTTATAGGTGAGGCCATAGAGACCCACGCGGCGGTTGTCGGTGAGGTTGTGCTCTTTCATGATCTCGTAGATACGCTCCAGCACAAACACCGGTTGGCTGTCGTTGGTCTTCATTGATTCGTCGATCACCTTCGCTAGCTGGGGATAGTCGCCTACGAGGAACCAAGGATCAACTGAGATGCAGTGGCCACCCACGCCCGGGCCGGGTTGAAGGATGTTGACACGCGGGTGCATGTTGCAGATGCGGATGATTTCGTACACATCCATGTTGTCGTGACGGCAGATGCGTGAGAGTTCGTTCGCAAAGGCGATGTTGACCGCGCGGAAGGTGTTCTCAACCACCTTGGTCATCTCAGCGGTGCGGATGTCGGTCACGATGATCTCGCCCTGGCAGAAGGATGCGTAATACTCCTTGACCTTTTCGCCGATCGCCTTGTCATCAGCGCCAATTGTGCGGTTGTTGTGCAGCAGCTCATACACCATGTTGCCTGGGATGATGCGCTCGGGGGCGTGAACGAGGTTGATGTCCTCGCCGATGTGGAAGCCGTTGGCTTCAATCACGGGGCGCACATACTTGTCGATGGTGCCGGGGCTGATGGTGGATTCAATCACCACGGTGGCACCCTTGGGGCACACGCGCATCACGTCCTTGACGGCGGCCACCACGTAGCAGGCGTCCACCTTCTTGCTGAACTTGTCGTAAGGTGTAGGCACGCTCACGATATACATGTCTGTCTTTTGGTATTCGGTGGTGAACTTGATGCCTTTGGCGAGGGCTGCATGGAACAGCTCGTCGAGGCCGTTTTCCTTGAAAGTGGTCTTGCCAGCGTTGAGTGTGGCAACCAGTTCCTTGTTATAGTCCGTACCGATGATCTCCACACCGTGTGAAGCCATCATCAGGGCCGTAGGTAGGCCAATATAGCCCAGTCCAATAACATTGATCATTTGTTCTCCTTTTTTATAATATTTTTTACTTCATATCTTACTATTTCCTCGCCTTTCAAGGCTCTGACGATGCGGTTGCAGGCCTTGCCATCCCCGTAGGGGTTCACGGCGTGACTCATTCTGTCGTAGTAATTTGGATCCTCCAAAAGCCTGCTCACCTCGTTTACGATGAGGTCGTGGTTGGTTCCAACAAGCTTCACTGTGCCGGCATCCAAGGCTTCGGGTCGCTCGGTGGTGTTGCGCATCACGAGCACGGGTTTGCCAAGGCCTGGGGCTTCTTCCTGGATGCCGCCTGAGTCGGTGAGGACGATGGTGCTCTTTTCCATCAGGTACACAAACTCCAGGTATTGGAGCGGCTCGATGAAGAAGAAGTTCTCATAAACCGTGAGGTCTTCGCCGAACACCTCATGGATGGGTTTGCGCACGTTTGGATTCAGATGCATCGGGTAAACGAAGTCCACGTCGGGGTATTTTTCGCTCAAATCCTTCATGGCGGTCACCATGCTTATGAAGCCGTCGCCAAAATTCTCACGGCGGTGGCCGGTGATCAGCACCAGACGTCTTCCGTCTTCCATTTGCCTTCTAACATCGTAACCGGCGGCTTTAAGGACGTTGATTTGTTCTGCTGCCAAGGCTTGGTCGTTCTTCAACTTGTTCACGATCATGAAAAGGGCGTCAATCACGGTGTTGCCGGTGACGAAAATTTGACCCAATGCTTTTTCCTCTTGAAGGTTCTTTTCGGAAAGCGGGGTGGGTGAAAAGTTAAAGGTTGCGATTCGTCCGGTGATCTGGCGGTTCATCTCTTCAGGCCAAGGGCTGTAGATGTTGCGGGTGCGGAGGCCGGCTTCCACGTGACCCACGGGAATCTGCTGATAGAAGGCGGCCAAGGCGGCGGCTGTTGAGGTGGTGGTGTCCCCATGCACCAGCACCACGTCGGGTTTCACCTCGGTCAGCACGTCGCGCATGCCTGTCAGCACACGGGCGGTCACGTCGTAGAGGTCCTGTCCCTGCTTCATGATATTGAGGTCATAGTCAGGAGTGATCTCAAAGATGCGAAGAACCTGATCCAACATTTCGCGGTGCTGGCCTGTCACGCAGACGATGGTCTCAAATTCCGCGGGGTATTTCTGAAACTCCTTTACCAGAGGACACATCTTGATGGCTTCTGGACGGGTTCCAAATATGAGCATTACTTTCTTCATTGTTTATGGTCGAGACTAAGAGATTTCTGTTCAGTTGAATGGTTTACAGAGGCTAGGCCTACATATAGGATGAGGATGCTGAGGATAGGTGACAGATAAAATGCGCCCGACAACATGCCTGACGCCATTTGTTGGATGAGGAGGAATACGATCCACATGTATTGTTTTCTGTCGAACCTTAGCAATTTATAGCCGTCAATAGTTGCCGAAACATACATGATAAGAAAGATCATACCGCCAAAAAATCCCGTACTCATGAAGGCGTCAAGAATCATGTTGTGGGAATAGGTGTATGATCCGTCGATGTAAGTAAGGGCAAAACTGTCTCCGGTAACGGGATTGTTTAGGAATTTTTCCCAAGCTGTTCGCAACAGTATGGCTCGTTCTTCGTTGGAAGTCGTATATTCCAATCTTTCAGCCAAATACGGAGCAATGTGCGCAATTATCATTAAGATTTGCCGTAAAAAGATGACGATCAACACCAAGAGCAGAAAAGCCAACATGAATCCGATGATAGGTCTCTTGGTTCTTGTGATCACAGCATACATGACGATGACGGCGAGGCAGAACAAAGGACCGCGGCTGCCGGATCGTAGACTGATCAAGAAACCGACAACAATGAGCAAGAATGGAATGGCGTACTTGAAAAGCAACTTTCGTTCGGTAAATAGCATACAGGCTCCAATAACGATGGCAGACATACCCATCTGTCCAAAGGTGATGGTGGTCAGTGCGACATTGCCGTCCACTCGGGTATCGATCTCCTCACCGCTGGACAAAAGGAGTGGGTTGAACAATAGTGAGAAGATAAGGCTGATTAGCAAGGCAAAAGCTGTAAGACGGAAGGCTAATTGTAAATCAATCTTCTTGTAGCTGACTGCGACAGAAAAGCCGTTATAGAGGCATAGCAGGAGGGCAAATAGCCAGATACGGGCCGCCTCACGCGGTTGAATATAAAAATCCGTGCGAATTTTCAAATCGTAGAAGAGGCGGATGAGGAACAAAATCCAAAAGATGACAAACAATACAATTGTGCGGTTGTTCTTCAGAACCACAAAACCCTTGAAAAGGCTTTGAACAATGACGGTTGTGGCAAGCAATATAGAGAACAAACGATAAGGTACTGTCACAATATTTGAGGCGCCTTCAACATCAACCCCAATGAAAGGCATTGCCAAACTGGTCACAAACTGGTAACCAACAATGGCTAGCACAAAATTCAGTGTGGGTAGAAGTTTATCGGATGATATTTCCATAAAATCAACAGTTCAATAATACAATATCTTTTAGGCGAATCGCCAAAATAATGATGCTTATTATCCAAAGGCAAAGGATGTATTTGTTCAACTCGCGGAACTTTAATCCGCTAAGCTTGAGTAGATTCATAAACATGCAGAATTTGCAGATTGCTGTCACGAGCGAAAAGATGAGCAGGATGATGCAAAGCGGCTTGGCTGTGAGGCAACCGTAAACAATGGATCCAACGCCGCCGACAAAATAAAGGGCGTTGAACAATAGCAGGTTTTTCTGACGATCCAAAGTCCTGTATAACGGAACCATAGGTTGGGACAGGACGGTCGGGAAGGACCAAAGCGCAAGGCAAAGGGCTACGGCGCCAGCGGTAACCCACTTCTCGCCAAGGAAGATGACAAGGAGCTTGTCGCCGCCCACTGCCAGAAACAGCAAAGGTAAGATGGAAATGATGCATACCGTGTCAACAACCTTTTTGCTGATTTGGCGAATGGCAGCGGCATCGTTTCGCACTTGGCACAACTGCTGATAGTAAACCTTTCCCATGGCGGCTCCGATGAAGGACATGGGAAGCAGCAGCAGTTGGATGACAATGGAAAAACAACCGACTTCGGCCTTGCTGAAGTATTGGCTGAGAATCAGGGTCGGGGATTGGAAAGCCGTGAACGCCAGGACGCTTGCGGGAGCATCGAACATGGGGAAACGACGGTTGATATAGAGCAATTCCTTGATCCGTTTCTTGCTGATGTGGGTCCACCCCGAATCACTCAGGAACTTACGCAAACAAATCGCGAAAAATACGACGGTCAAAGCCTGTGCCAAAGTGGTACCAAAAATGAGACCGTTGATCGTGCCAAGAATTACCAGACCAAACAAGATGCGCAGCAAGGCTTGGCTTCCTCCGCGAACAATATGTGAAATGGCTAGCGCATTATACATCTCCTGCCGGTTGCAGAAATTGTACAGAATCATGTAAAGAGCGTAGAGGACAAGGTAGATGTAAAGCAGCCATTGCTGGGGGAATGTCTGGAAAAACCTGATGCCCAGGGCACTTCCCGCCTTGAAGACGAGAAATGTCAGGGTAATGGTGAAAAGACTGATGACCAGGCAAATGATGCCGAGATGCCGTGAGTCCTGTTCGCTTTCCGCTTTGACGATTGCGTTCTCATAGCCAAAGAACATGGCTACACCCAAAATCGAAATCACGCTGTAGAAGACACCCCACTCGCCAAACGATTCCTGGGGATACATGCGTGACAGAATAGGGGTGACAATGACTGGGATGAAATACATCAGCACATTAGTGGCTGACATTTTCAGCGTATTCCTGAAAAGTGAGCTGCCTCCAATATTTTTCTGTATCAATTTCATCTTCTCAAATTTCAATTAGCTATGGTTTCGGAACGACATACATGCTAATACCCTTGCGGCCAAGATCGAGCATGATGTCAAGGCAAGGTTTGGCATGGAAAAGTTTAACCTCGAGATTGGAGATTCTACGGATCTTATAGATGTCGGAGCCAAAGTGGCGCGTGATTTTAGGTTTGTAATCGCGGGTTTCGATAAAGCTCTCGTCGGCAGTGTAGGACTGGATTTGTCCATCCTCATCACGATAACGAAACGTCATCCGCTTGTTGAAAAACTTGGCCCAATAGGGATGTTCGCGGGCCAAAAGTCCCTCGACGCAGTGGTTGAAGGTTCCCATGAACAAGCGTGGCAGGCCCAAGTTGAAGACCAGACCGTCCAGTTCGCAAAGCCTATACCATGGGGAATACTCGTCCCAGCAGTTGGCACCCCGATGATGGTCGCGGGTGAGATAGTCTGCCTGCGCTCCCCAAGCGCACACTGATTGCCGAGCGTTGATGCTGCGCTTGACGCCGTCCATCTTTCGGAAGGTCTCAGCAAGATACCCCGCCTCAGTCTTGTCATTTTTGGGATCAAAGATGTGATCTGTCTTCAAGAGCACTTTGGGATCTTTAAACACCATGGCGGGCATCATCAAAGTGCCTTTTGGAGTGATCACACGCATGATCTCCTCGATGAGCTCTTTTGCCGTCCCTCGGTAATTGTAGAATTCTCTCATTGAGGCATGGATGCACACCACACTGCCTTCTTTCATCCCCATTTCCTGCATGAGCCCCACAAGTTCGGCGGCGGTATAGTGGCGATGCCAGATAAGACGCCCGACACGTTTTTTCAGCTTCTTTCTGGATTCGGATAAGTCCTGAATGCCAGTAAGATGCTTGACGAGTATGCCTGCTCGCGTGAGAACACTTTTTTTGCCGGTTGTTTCGTCTGAGGCCATGCCAATCCTATTTCATGCGTCGCTTATTTCGGCGACGCCTATTTAAAGGTGCAAAAATAGAAAATTTACGACAATCAGAAATGTTTTTTTATAAAAAAAAGCAAGTCCGATTATTGGATCCAAGCCTCGACGTCTTCGAGTTGCAGAGCGGGAATGTCAAGTTTGTTCTTTTTGCGGAGTCCGTTCAGCTTTTCGCGCAGGGCGGAAGGCTTCTCAGCTTTCAGCTGTTCGATGGTGTTGTAGCCGTTGGAGAGCAACAAAGTTGCCCATGTTTCGGCCATGCCCAGTGCCATGAAATCTTCCTTGGTGGCGTTCTTCACGACTTTCTCGGGGCGCATCATGGGGAACAGCAGCACCTCTTGGATGGCGGTCTGACCAGTGAGAAGCATAACTAAACGGTCGATGCCGATGCCCATGCCGGAAGTTGGCGGCATGCCATACTCGAGGGCGCGCAGGAAGTCCTGGTCGATGAACATGGCTTCGTCGTCGCCACGCTCGCTGAGTTTCATCTGTTCCTCGAAACGGGCGCGCTGGTCAATGGGATCGTTAAGCTCGGTGTAAGCGTTGGCCAATTCCTTGCCGTTCACCATCAGCTCGAAGCGCTCGGTGAGTTCGGGATTGTTGCGGTGACGCTTGCAGAGCGGCGACATTTCCACGGGATAATCCGTGATGAAGGTGGGCTGGATATAGGTGCCCTCGCACTTCGCGCCGAAAATCTCGTCGATCAACTTACCCTTGCCCATGGAGGCGTCCACTTCAATGTCAAGTTGTTGGCAAACACTGCGCAGCTGTGCCTCATCCATGCCAGTTATATCTATGCTAGTTTTTTCCTTGATACTATCGATCATAGTAATTCGCTTAAAGGGACGTTTGAAGCATATTTCATGTTCGCCGACCTTCACGGTGTCGGTGCCCAGCACTTCGGTGACGGCACGCTCAATCATGGCCTCGGTATAGTCCATCATCCAGAGGTAATCCTTGTAGGCAACATAGATCTCAAGCCCAGTAAATTCAGGGTTGTGGGTGCGGTCCATGCCCTCATTGCGGAAGTTGCGCGAGAACTCATACACGCCCTCGAAGCCGCCTACAATGAGGCGCTTCAGGTAGAGTTCATCGGCGATTCGAAGGTACATCGGGATGTTCAGCGCATTATGATGGGTGACAAACGGACGAGCCGTGGCACCACCCGGAATGGCCTGCAGCACTGGAGTCTCCACCTCGAGGTAGCCGCTCTCGTTGAAGAAGCGGCGGATGCTGTCGATGATGCGGGTGCGGGTGATGAAGATGTCCTTCACCTTTTCGTTCACCACGAGGTCAACGTAACGCATACGGTAGCGCAGCTCGGGGTCGTTGAATTCGTCGTACTTCACGCCGTCCTTCTCCTTCACGATGGGCAGGGGTCTCAGCGACTTGCTCAGCACGGTCATCTCCTTCACGTGGACGGAAATCTCGCCCATTTGGGTGCGGAAGGCAAAGCCTTTCACGCCGATAAAATCGCCGATGTCCAAGAGACGCTTGAAAACGGTGTTGTACATCGTCTTATCCTCGTCGGGGCAAATCTCGTCACGCTTCACGTAAAGCTGGATGCGGCCTTTCGAGTCCTGCAGCTCGCAGAATGAAGCGGCACCCATGATACGGCGGCTCATGATGCGGCCGGCAAGGGTAACCTCTTGAAACTGTTCGGAGTTGTTGTCGTCGAATTGTTCAAGGATGTCAGTGGTGAACACATTCACCGGGAAGGCGGCCTGTGGATAAGGGTTGATGCCCAACTTGTAGAGTTCGGCCAACGAATTGCGTCTGATTTGTTCCTGTTCGCTTAACATAATACGTTGAAATTTGGTTGCAAAGATACAAAAACGGCCAAAGAACGCCTCCCAATACTGAAAAAATTCACGAATTCTTGCACATTATTTTTTTAATTCCTAATATTGCAGAACAAAAACAGTGATAACATAACTTTTTGCCATGAAACGTCATATACTCTTATTGAACTTGCTTTGTTTTACGCTGTTGTTCGGCCTTCCAATTACCTCATGGGCCCAGAACACAGACGATCACACCATCATTGACCCGCTGACCACCTCGGGTACGGTCGGGACACAGATCACCTCTTCGTGGAACAGTAACGACCAGTATTACAGTTCGCCGTTCTCGACCACTGCATACGCCAATATGACTTTCAATCTCTACAAGATCAGCATTCCGGTGAGTTTGAATTTCATAAACAACAGTGCCGAGCGGTTTAGGTTTTCCAATCCTGATTTCACGATTAGCGTCAGGCCCATGTGGAAGAAATTCACTTTTTATTTAGGTACGTCCAGCTTGAATTACTCCAACTATACGTATAACGGCATTTCTTTCAATGGCGTTGGTATGGAATACCGGGGTAGCATGTTCCGCTTCGGAGGTTTTTATGGTTCTTTCAACCGACGCACTAAATTCAATCAGGAGCTCAATGGACTCAAAGCCATCCAATATCTTTCAGATGACTTGCTGAGCATGAACAATGTGGCTTATACTACCATGCCTCAGTTCGAGCGCAAGGCATACGCCGCCCATTTTGCTATCGGTAGTTTCCGAAACTATGTGGATTTCAGTGTGCTTCATGCCATGGATGACCTCGGCAGTTTACCGACGGAATGGTATATAGACGATGGGTATGACACCACGCTCTGGGCGCGTGACTCCATTATGGGTAAAGAAAACTTGGCTATGGGTATGAAGGCGCATTTCACCTTTGGCAAAAGCGTGACGTTTGAGTCCAACCTGGGCGTCAGTTTGTTTACTCCCGACATTTCGCGTGAGGACATGGAGCTGGACGGTGAAAGCAATAAGATCGCAACCGTTAATTCGCTCCTGAGCACAGTGCGCAAAACGGGCCTTTTCAATCCTCGTTTCGGAAGTGAGTTCCACTTTGCCGGCGACGCTTTGCTGAATGTGAACGTCAAGCCGGTCAACGCCACGCTTACTTACCGCTTTGTGCAACCCAACTATATCTCTTTGGGTGCCAACGGATTCAACCAAAACTCCCAGACTGTCGGTGGCAATGTGTCCACTTCGCTGTTCCACAATACCGCTTTCCTGAACTTGAATGGCTATCTGCAACGTGACAATTTGGATAAAAAACAGATTTACACCAATCAGGTTAGTTCTTATTCTGCCAGTTGGAACAATTTCATAGGTGAAAGCGTAGCCTTGTCACTCACGTATTATGCTGTGATGCAGAAACAGCTTAACGGCGTGATGGAAGTTCCTGTGGATTCTCGCATTGACCAACTCACCCATTCTTTCGACTTCTCACCCAGCTACACCTTGTCGCTTCATAACGACCATACCTTCAGCTTGAATTTCAATTACTTGCAGAGCAAGAACCGCAATAAGTTGTTGGATGCATCGAGTTTCAACGTCACCACAATGAGTTTCGGCGGCGGTTATGAAGTCTATCTATCCAGCATAAGGCTCTCACTAGATGCCAATTACGACTACTCCCTGACCCACTCCCCGGGCAATGACTATTCTCCGGGCAACGACTATAAGTCCCATGGCTTCACCTTTGGCACCAGCTATAACTTTATTCAGAAGGAAGACCTGGTGCTTTCGGGCAATGCCAGGGTGGTGACGGCTTTCAATATCATGGAAACCGAACAGGAAGAATTGTCGGATTCGGAGAAAAGAGTGTTGAACTACCTTGCCCGAGGCACGAACGCAAAAGTCGGTTCCACGATCACCAACGACTTCTCCGTGGCCTCCAGCCTGGGTGCCTCGTTGAACTACAAGGATCGCCACAATGCGTCCATTTATTTTGCTGTCAGCAATTATAGCGATAACGTCATCATTGGCCAGCACGTGGCTGTCGATACCGATCTGCGTGTCATGGTGGAATACAGCTATACATTCGCTTCGCGTTTGATTAAGTCAAAGAAAAGATAATAACCTTTAGAACATAAAATAAGATCTTGATATGAAACACATTTTTCGAATTCTAATCTTGGCTGTTATTCTTGTTACGGAACTAACGACCGTGTCGGCACAGACTGTTACGGTGAATGTGCGACAAAAGGTTCGTGTCCTTCCTACGACAGCAACCAACTATTTGGACGATCCGTTCCGTTACTTTGACATAACGTGTAATCTGGTGGGTGCGGATAATCTTGAAGTCTTTTTTGATATTGACTATTCGCTCAATGACGAATCCTTCTATATTCGCACTGATCCGACCAAGGCACCTAAGGAAAAACTCACTCTTAGTGCGGGAATCAACCACATGAGTAAGGATGACATGCTGTCGCAGTTGCGGGGCCGTAAGAAAACCAATGTTGATTTCAGCAACCCCATCAACTCACAACTACTTCCCGAAGGCACATATCAGCTTTGCATTGATGTCTATCTCTGGATAGATAAGGATAATCCGGAACGAGTTCCGATCTCCCTCGGACCTTGTTCTTCGTACGAAGTCTGCTATTCAGGCTCCGCACCTGAACTGGTGTCGCCTTTGGCAGGTGCCCAGATGGCTTTGAATGGAGCCATGGTGCTGTCGCCCATGAGGAAAATCAATTTCTTATGGACTCCCGTCATCTCCAACTGTAATGAAAAAACTCCCCGCTTCAATTATAATTTGAGAGTGGTAAAGGTGCTGAATGGCCAGAACTATCAGGATGCCATCAAGATTAATCCTACCATCTTCGCCACTGAGGTGGGCAACAAAACCTTCGCGGTATTGGATACCCTGCGTGACGTCAAGGTGCGGCTGGAAAAGGGAGCGCTTTATGTGGCACAGGTAGAGGCTACTCTGATCAATGCCAGCAGTAGATCAATGGCCTTCAATATCGCCAATGATGGCAAAAGCCAGCCGATGCCTTTCTATTGGTGTTCCATCCCAGATGGAGCAGGCGGTCTTGATAATGACATTGACGGTCTTGATGGATTAGGAGGACAAGGAGGGTATAGCCTGACCCAGTGGGAAGGCGGTTTGGAAGAGGTGTCGCAATTGGATGATATCCTTGAGGAAGCCATCCCAGATGAAGGTTCGATTGTGCTTGTCCCCAGCCGCCATTATGTGGAGAGCGACGGTTACTATACCATCCCTATGACTAATGATATTGAGGTTGGTTTAAGGTTCGCACAACACGAAATGATGAAGAATGTCTCCTATTCGTTGGATCTCTATCGTTATAATGGTGTTGACGTTGAGGGCACCGTCGGCAATAAGCCGCTCTACAGTCAAAAGATTGAAGAAGTGCCAGAGGATAGTCATGAATTGGTTACCCGTACCCTCACTGGATGGGGTAACAAGCTGAAACAGGGCAATCTCTATTATCTGCAACTGACCACCTCATTTTCGGCCGAGTATTTGAAATATGCGGTTGCCGACACCACCTTCTATGTCAACGGAGTGTTTGCGGAGCACATCCACGACACCATATCGTATGAGCTCGTGAAGGATGAGTTGGAAAGCACCGACGGAGTCTTCTTCCAATGGGGTGACGATTCCGAGGCTCCTGCCTTTACCACACCGCAATGGAAGGCTCCCGTGGATCGCACTGGCGATGATATCTATGAGCCGGCGAATTACCAACTTCCCGCCTTGGTGCCCGAAGTGGAGATGTCAGGTTCGTTCCCGGTCTCCTGGACCCGTGTCAAGAATGTGACCAAGGGTGACGTGGTGGAATACGAGGTGAATGTCTATGAGCTGAAGCCTGACCAAACCTTGGAAGAGGCTGTTTCGTCGAACGAAGTGCTGGTTACCCGCACGGTGACGAGAGTCACTGAAATCTTCGCAAGCGATACGGAGTTCTTCAAGGTGTTCTCCCCCATGAAGACCTACGTGATGACGTTGAGCACTAACGTCAGTGGTGATAGCGATACCGTCTACCATTTCGAGAATGGCAATGAAGCAATTCCTATCGTCTTCAAGATAAGGAAATAAACGCCACTATGCAATTCAAGGACATCGTCGGTCAAGACGAAGTGAAGCGGAAGCTGATTCTCAGCGTTCAAGAGAATCGAGTGCCTCATGCCCAGCTATTTTTGGGTCCCGCCGGAAACGGAAAACTTCCGCTGGCCTTGGCATATGCCCAATACATCCTGTGTCCGCATCGTTCGGCTACCGATAGCTGTGGCGTGTGCCCGTCGTGCCAAAAGATCAGCAAACTGACGCACCCTGATTTGCATTTCGTAGTGCCTTCCACCACCACCAAGAGCGTGAAGAGCAACCCTGAGTCGGACCTGTTCATGACGGAATGGCGCGAGTATGTGACCCAGAAGGAAGGCTATGTCGACGCTTCCTCGTGGTACGAGTTCCTCGAGGTGGAGAACAAGCAGGGCTATATTTCGGTGCGCGACGCGGCGACGCTTTTGCGAAAGTTGAGCTTCAAGGCCTACGAAGGCGAATACAAGATCGCCATTATATGGATGGCCGAGAAGATGCGCGTGGATACCGCCAACAAGCTGCTGAAGCTTTTGGAAGAACCGCCAGAGAAGACGCTGTTCATCTTGATCGCCGAAGACCAAGAGGAGCTGCTGGCCACGATCAGATCGCGCACCTCGCTGGTAAAGGTGCCTCGCATCGGGCAGGAGACGCTCAAAAACGCTTTGATGCAGCGGCTGGGATGCACTGACCAACAGGCTTCGGATGCGGCCATCGTGGCGGACGGCAGTTGGATCAAAGCCATCGAGCTGGTGAAGGACGCCGAGGATCAGAAGTATTACTTCCATACCTTCCAGCAATGGATGCGACTATGCTTCAGGGCCGCAGTCAGCGAGCTGATCGACTTCTCAAACAACATCAAGAGCATCGGCCGTGAAAGGCAAAAACAGCTGTTGGATTATGGATTGAACATTGTGCGCAACTCGTTGTTGTTCAACAACAATCTGGCTCAGTTGGTGATGCTTCCCGAAGAGGAAAAGAAGTTCAATTCAGGATTCGCGCCGTTTGTGAAACCTGCCAATATCATTCAGATTGCCGACCTTTTGGAAGAGGCTTCACGACAAATTGAGCGCAACGGTTACGCGCCTATCATCTTCCTCGACACGAGCTTCAAAATGACAAAACTGCTCCGGATGAAATAAGGTATTGGTAAGCCTTCTCTGGCATGAAATGCCGCACGTCCTTGCCTGCCTTCATGCTGTTTCTGATGAACGTTGACGACACCTCAATGACGGGGGTCTCCAACACCTTTACATGGGGATGACGGATCAACTCGCCACCATCGTAGCCTTTGCGAGGGAAGACCAAGAGCTCATAGCCGTCGAGGATGGCTTGGTATTCGCGCCAGCGATGCATGCCTTGCAAGCTATCCATGCCGCAGATGAAAACAAACTGATCGTCAGGATATTGCGAAGACAAAGCCCGTAAGGTATTGATGGTGTAGGAGGGCAGGGGCAACGACATCTCAATATCCGAAACCTTCAGTCGCGAGTCACCTTCCAAAGCCAGTTCCACCATCTTCAGGCGGTCTTCGTCCTTCATCAGATCCTCCCTTTTTTTCAAGGGATTCTGCGGCGAAACCACAAACCACAGCTCATCAAGGTCGGAAAACTCCACCAAATAATTGGCCAACATCACGTGGCCGTGATGCACGGGGTTGAAGGATCCGGAATAGATGCCGATCTTCATTGTTCGATGAATTTTTGAACGGCTTCAAGGATGTCATGCTTGGCGGTCTCCAAGTCGTCGTTGATGATGGTGCAATCGAACTTGCCCTTGGCGAAGTTCATCTCCCAATCGGCTTTGGCCAGACGTTTCTCAATCTCCTCCATCGAGTCGGTCTGACGGCCCACCAAGCGCTCACGCAAAGCCTCGATGGAAGGTGCTTGGATGAAGATGGACAGCGCCTCGTCGCCATAGAACTTCTTGATGTTGGTGCCGCCCACCACGTCCACGTCAAAGGCCACATGCAGGCCTTGTTCCTGCATCTGTTCCACCACAGCCTTCAAGGTGCCGTAGCAGCGGCCAGGATACACTTCCTGCCACTCCAGAAACTCGTCATTGTCAACACGTTGCTTGAATTCCTCGAGACTCATGAAATAGTATTCCACTCCGTTTTGTTCCGTGCCGCGGGGAGCTCGGGTGGTGGCTGACACCGAAAAAGCAATTTCAGGGATCTCTTCACGCAAATAGTTGACTAATGTGGTCTTGCCGGAGCCCGAAGGGGCTGAGAATATCAATAGTTTGCCTTTATTCATGGTTTCGAAGATTACTGTACAATGAGTTTTTGGCCGATCTTCAAGGTTTTCTTTTCGCTGATGCCGTTCAGTTTGCAGATTTTCGACACGGTGGTGCCGTATTTCTTGGCGATGCTGCTAAGGGTATCGCCTTTCTTAACCTTGTAGGTTACATTCTTGGGTGCCACTTGCGTGGAGGCGATTTCCGACTCCTTGTCGCTCTGTCCCTCATGCGAATAGATGCTGAAGTAGTGCTTTTTCAGGGTAAAAACAGTGTCGCGCAAGGTGCCTTCCTGGAAGTCGAAGATGCGCTCGGGATCGAAAGACTGGCCCATGTAACGGGTTTCGAAATGGAGGTGGGGTCCCGTGGAGCGACCTGTGGAGCCGCAATAGCCGATCACCTCGCCGGCTTTCACCAGTTCACCTGCCTCAACGA
Organism: Bacteroidales bacterium; assembly: GCA_017645245.1. Classification (GTDB taxonomy): domain Bacteria; phylum Bacteroidota; class Bacteroidia; order Bacteroidales; family F082; genus Limimorpha. The sequence continues at coordinate 5,487 of JAGCPG010000126.1, read as the reverse complement.
TGTAATTGGTCAGATGGCCGTAATAGGTTTCCAAACCATTGGCGTGCCGCAGCACCACCACGTTGCCGTAACCTCCTGTGAGTCGTGGAGGCAACGCCACCCTAACGACTCCGTCGAAAGCGGCATAGATGGGGTTGCCGAAGCCTACGCCCAAGTCCACGCCTTGGTGCTTGTGGCCTTTGCGCACCTTGTAGGGAGAGACCAGCTTCCCCTGGCCGGGGATGCACCAGCCATGAACAGAGTCGCATAAGGTTAAATCCAACTCCTCGGGCAGGTCCTTGACGTTGACATCGTAATAGGCATGCACTTGGTCGGTCATCCAGTGGTCGTTGCTGATGAAATCAGGCAGCTCAGGCTTCGGGATGTCGTAATAAACCCATGATCCGTTATCGAAAAGAATGACTTTCAGGAATTTGTCATCGGTGCTCAAGGTGTCGATGGGCAATCCGATGATGCCACTGGTCTCCTCGTCATCCTCATCGCACTCTTCCTCGTCCTCGTAGTCATGAACAACGATATATACGGTGTCATGAACGACGACCGAACGCCCGAGAAAAACGCGTTCGAACCAATTGGGTTGCTTGACGGTATCTTGGATTTGAGCGTGTAGTGCGACAGCGGAAAAGAGGAATATGAGGAGTGCAACCAGCTTTTTCATGGCAAGTTTTCTTGGCATTAAAACGACAAAAGTACGAAAAAATTGAATTTAATCCTCAGAAATTTCGCTTAAGGTCTTCCGATAGGTCGAAAACATGTTGGCTCTGGAGATGTAGCCGAGGTATTTTCCGTTCTCAACCACGGGGATGTTGTATTTGCCAGAGACCTGGAATTTCTTGACCACGGCTTCCATCGAATCCTCGGGTTGGATGAGGTATTCGGGGATGACGGTGAACTCTTCGATGGGTTGTTCGTAGAGGGTTTGGTCGAACATCACGCTGCGGATGTCGTCGAACAGCACATGGCCGCAGAAGGTGCCGTCCTTGTCGACCACGGGGAAAATATTGCGCCTTGAAGCGGCGATGACGGGGATCAGATCGCCTAGGGTGGAGCCCCGCTTGACCTTGCTGAAGTTAGTCTCAATGAGATTGTTGATGGTCATCATGCTCAGGATGCTGACATCTTTGTTGTGCGTCACCTCCACGCCATGTTCGGCAACGGCATTGGTATAGACCGAGTGTTTGAAGAAGATTCGGTTGACAAAATAGGATAAGGCGGAGACGATCATCAGGGGCACGATGAGCGAATAGCCATTGGTGATCTCAGCGATGAGGAAGATGCCCGTCAAGGGTGCGTGAAGCATGCCGGCGACGAGGCCGCTCATGCCGACCAAGGCGAATTTGGCGGGATCGAGCTCGCGGAGTCCGATGTATTTCATGCTGAGGGCAAACAGCAGTCCGGAGAAGGCGCCGATGAACAGTGCGGGAGCGAAGGTGCCGCCTACGCCGCCTGCGCCAAAGGTCAAGGCAGTGGCGAAAGCCTTCAGCAAGATGATGGCCGCCAGCAGGATCAGGATGGTCCACTCGTGCTGCTGCAATCCTGCGAAGAACGGGTTTTCGTAAATGGGGCTATAGTCGCCGCGCAAGGCGGAGTTGATGGCTTCGTAGCCTTCGCCGTAGAGGGCGGGGAAGAGATAGATCAACACACCAAGCAAAGTGGCACCGATCAAGAAGCGTTTCCAAGGCGAGGCAATGGCCTTAAAGCGTTTCTCCATGCCGAAGGTGACCCTCAGGAAATAGGCGGAAATGAGGCCGACGAATATTCCTAATCCAATGTAATACAAGGCGTTGGCGGGGATGAAGCCCTCGTTGATGACGGCATGGTACTCCACCGCCTGACCCAAGAACCAGTAGGATGTCAGGATGGCGATGAACGTTGAGCAGATGATGGGAATCAGCGATCCCAAGGTGAGGTCGATCATCAGCACCTCCAAAGCGAAGAAGATGCCTGTCATGGGAGCTTGGAAGATGGCCGCCAAAGCCCCTGCACCGCCCATGCCGATGAGCATGATCACCTGTTTGTATTCCAGTTTCAGCCAACGGGCCAGATTGGCACCGATGGAGGCGCCGGTGGATACCGATGGACCTTCCAAACCGACTGATCCGCCGAAACCTACTGTCAGGGCACTGGCGATGATGGTCGACCACATGCTGTGCTTGCTGACTTCGCCTTTTTTCTTTCGGATGGCATACAAAATGCCTGGGATGCCGTGCCCGATCTCTTTACGAAGGATAAACTTGCAGAAACACAGGGTCAGCAGGATGCCAATGGCGGGATAAACGAAATAGAGCAGATGGGAATATTCGAAATGGATGCCCAATACCAAATCGCGGATGCCGTGTGCTGACTTCTTGATGACGATGGCCGCCAATCCTGCCAAAAACCCCGTAGGGACACTCAAAAACAGCAGGAACTGTGCGTTGGTCAGGTGTGATTGACGCCATTCATTGAAACGATCGATCCGTTGGCTGATGCTTTGTTTCACAATAAAAGCTCTTTTCTGGCTGCTAAAATAGGAAAAAATCCGTATCTTCGCCTCACATTTAAGAAAAGATATGAAAATCGTCAGCTATAACGTCAATGGCATCCGCTCTGCCATCGGCAAGGGCCTGTTGCAATGGATCAACGAATTCCAACCTGATGTGCTTTGTTTTCAGGAACTGAAGGCCACACCCGACCAGATCCCCCTGATCGACTTTGAGGCCATGGGTTACCATCATTATTGGTTTCCGGCCCAGAAAAAGGGCTATAGTGGCGTGGGTTTGATCACCAAACAGACGCCGGATAACGTGGTTTACGGCATGGACAACCCGCTTTACGACAGCGAAGGCCGTTTCCTGCGTGCCGATTTCGGCGACCTCTCGGTGGTCAGCGTGTATCACCCCTCAGGCACTACAGGCGATGAGCGCCAGGCTTTCAAGATGGTGTGGCTAGACTTCTTCCGCCAATATGTCAATCAATTGCGGAAAAAGCGCCCCAAGCTAGTGCTTTCGGGCGACTATAACATCTGCCACGAGGACATCGACATCAACAACCCGAGAAAACACGACACTTCATCAGGCTTCCTGCCGGAAGAGCGCCAATGGATGACCGACTTTCTCAGCGATGGTTACATCGACAGCTTCCGTCAGCTGGTGAAAGACCCCAATCGCTACAGTTGGTGGAGTTTTCGGGCTGGTGCTCGTGCCAAAAACCTTGGCTGGCGTATCGATTATCACATGGTTACCGAAAACTTAAAGGAGAACATCAACGCTGTTGACATTCTCCCTGAAGTAATGCACTCGGACCATTGCCCGATTGTACTGGATCTTGTGTAGGGACAGATTCTGTCCTCCTGTAGCCCCACTAGGAATCGAGAAATGATTTTACATTGATATTCGTAAATGTGTTGACGAGTTCTATTGCTTATTTAATTAATTGAAAATCAGTATTATATTATTAGTTCAAGTGTTGTTTAGACTGATAATAAATTACTATGATTGTTCAAAAAATCGTGTTTGGTTGACACAGCGTTGACACGGATTAAGATTTTTTACTTATCTTTGCATTGTCTATTGAAGGGGGTGGCTACCCTTTGATTCGGACAGTTAACGAACAATTAAACATTTCAAAATTATGGCAACTATCAAGTATTACCTTTCGAGGTTCATCGAGAAAGATGACGAAAGGGGCGAAATTCAACTACGTTTCAGCGGTAACAGAAATTTCGTGAAAAGGGCAGCTACGGGAATCTTCATTACCGCAGGAAACTGGGATAGTGAGAAGGGGATGCCCAAAGGCAAGAAAGTGAACAAGTATGGCGACGATTGCGAGGAGATTAGGGATAGGTTGAACCAATTGACATCGTATTTGATTCGCTGTTGGGAAAAAACGAACGAGGATGATTTGAAGCCGGACTCGTTGACAACTTGGCTGAAGGATGTGGAGTGGAATGCCGAAAAGGAGGATGTTGTTATCAATGGCGAAACGACATCGGTCAATTCATGGAGGATGGGGAGCAGGGCGCAGAAGGCCAAAGAGATTGCGGTGCAAAAGAGGGAAATGGCAAAAATTGAGAACTGGTATCTGCTTGACGCTTTCAAATGCTTCATTGATGAGCAGCTCAAAAACGGAGTTATCGTAGAGGTGCGCCACAAGACCTATTTCACCTGCTGGGGCATCTGGGATAGGATGGAGAAATACCAAGGCAAGCGGTATCGTGTGAAAGATTTGACGACGGCCGGCTTGTATGATTTCCGGCATTTCATTGTCAATGAGTGTGACCTTTGGGAAACGGTTCAAGTAACCAAGGGTGTGTATAAAAAATGTATGAAGACCGTTGAAAAGAGGGTGCCTTTGAAACGTTACGAGTATATTTATGAAGGTTATGACTATGTGCTCTATAGGGGAGTGTATAAACGCAGTTTGAACACGGTGGCGGTTCATTTCAAGTACATGAAAGCGTTTTGGCATTGGCTAATTAGGATTCAGAAGGCCAAAGTAGAAGATGTTTTTGCGACCTTCCCCGTGGAGCAGTCAATTTACGGAACACCGTATTTCTTTTCCAATGAGGATAGAAATAAACTCTTTGAAGCTGATTTCAGCAGCAACCCGGAATTGGCCGTGCAAAGGGATATTTTTGTGTTCCAATCGCTTGTGGGTTGCCGTATCGGTGATTTAAAGAGGCTTAAGAAGTCGAATATTGTGGACGGTGAATACCTTCAATATGTGGCTGGAAAGACGAAAAACAAGAGTGGCAAGTTGGTGACGATCCCTTTGCATCCCACGGCTAAAATCATCTTGGAAAGATATAGCAATCTGGAAGATGATAGACTGTTGCCTTTCGGAACTGATCAAAGGTACAATGTATTAATAAAGGAGATGTTCAAAGCAGTGCCTGAAATTGACCATACGGTTTCTATACTCGATCCCGTGACCAGGTTGGAAAAGCAGGTCAAGCTATCGGAGGTGGCGAGCAGTCACATGGGGCGTAGGAACTTTTGCGGAAATTTATATGAGGCTGGCTATAGGGAAGCTGATATCGCAGCGATGAGCGGTCATGCGGAAGGCAGCAAAGCAATTTCGCGGTACCGAAAGGTCAGCAATGAAACGAAACAAAAGATGATAAGTTCACTTTAAAAAAGGAAGCCGAGTTAAAGTGGCTATCGGCTTCCTTTTGTTAACGAACTCCGCATCTCGTGATTATGGAGCAGTTGCAAAGATAGACTTTTTCTTTGGATAGAGCATTGGATAAAGATGTTTTTTGTTGTCCAATGCTTCTTTCCTTGTTGGAGTCTGATTGGCTGACGAAGGCTGCGGCACAGAAGCGGCCACAAAAGGGTGACACTCTTACCCCGCAGCCTTTGGCAGACAGGCAGCCCCATGAATGATAACATTGCAAGGGTAGGAGAGTATTAACCGAAGGCGGACAATGGCTGCGGCGCACTCACTGCCACCAGAACGACACAACAGAACTCCGAAGCCGTTGGCCGACTGAGGGTTCATTATCAG
>JAGCPG010000125.1 GCA_017645245.1 Bacteroidales bacterium | reverse complement strand
GAGGTGCTGCGCATCACCTACAACCACGGCGACACGCTCTATATCAGCGTCCACTCGCTCCATCAGATTGCCAAATACAGCTCTAAGGACGGCGCGGAGCCTTCTTTGAGCACCCTCGGCTCCAACACCTGGAACCGCCTGAAATCCAAGACCAAAAGTAAGGTCAAGGACATCGCCCGCGAGCTCATCAAGCTCTACGCCGAACGTAAGCGCAGCAAGGGCTTCCAGTTCGCCCCCGACAGCTACCTTCAGACCGAGCTCGAGGCCTCCTTCATCTATGAGGACACCCCCGACCAGCTCAAAGCCACCAACGACGTCAAACGTGACATGGAGAGTGAAAGCCCCATGGACCGCCTCGTGTGTGGCGACGTGGGCTTTGGCAAGACCGAAGTGGCCATCCGAGCCGCCTTCAAAGCCGCCACCGACAGCAAACAGGTAGCCGTATTGGTGCCTACCACCGTGCTTGCCTTGCAGCATTATCAGACCTTCAAAAACCGTTTGGATGGTTTCCCCGTCAACATCGAATACCTGAATAGATTCAAGAGTGCTAAACAGCAAAAGGAGATTCTAAAGAAGCTGGAAGAAGGCCATATCGACATCATTATCGGCACACATCGCCTTACAGGTAAAGATGTCAAGTTCAAGGACTTGGGGCTCCTTATCATTGACGAGGAACAGAAGTTCGGCGTTGCCGTAAAGGAGAAGCTCAAGGAGATGAAAGCCAATGTCGACACCCTGACCCTCACCGCCACCCCAATTCCCAGAACGTTGCAGTTCTCGATGATGGGCGCCAGAGACCTCAGCGTGATCAACACCCCGCCGCCCAATAGATATCCCGTGCAGACCGAGTTGCGTGCCTTCGACGGCGAACTCATCCGCGAAGCCATTATGTTCGAAATGTCGCGTAACGGGCAGGTATTCTTCATCCACAATCGCGTGCAGAACATCATGGATGTGCATGACCTCATCGCGAGTTACGTACCGGGTTGCCGCATCGCCGTGGCTCACGGACAGATGGAAGGCTCCAAGCTGGAGGAGATCATGCTCGACTTCATCGGGGGCGAGTATGACGTGCTGCTCTGCACCACCATCGTGGAATCGGGTCTCGACATCCCCAATGCCAACACCATCATCGTCAACGATGCCCATCGCTTCGGGCTCAGCGACCTGCACCAATTGCGAGGCCGCGTGGGTCGTTCCAATAAGAAAGCCTTCTGCTATCTGCTCACGCCACCGTTCAACACCCTCACCGAAGAGGCCCAGAAACGGCTTCGTGCCTTGGAGGAGTTCTCCGACCTCGGCAATGGAATTAATATCGCCATGCGCGACTTGGACATCCGAGGTGCAGGCAACCTGCTGGGTGCCGAGCAAAGCGGTTTTATCAACGACATCGGCTTTGAGACCTATCATAAAATCCTAGATGAAGCCATCGCCGAATTGAAGGAAAATGAATTTGCCGACCTCTTCGACAAGGAGACCGAGTTGGTTTATGTGACTGATTGCGCCATTGAGACCGACATGGAGGTGATGCTGCCTTCGGAATATGTCAGCTCCACCGCCGAGCGTATCAGTCTTTACACCGAGCTCGACCACATCAAGACCGAAGAGCGTCTGGTGGAGTTTACCGGTCAGCTCATCGACCGCTTTGGTCCGCTTCCAAAGCCCGTCAACGACCTGCTCAACACCGTACGTCTCAGATGGATCGCCAAGGACCTAGGTTTCGAAAAGATCGTGCTTCGCGACAACCTGATGATCGCCCATTTCGTCAGCAATCAAGAATCGCCCTATTACGAGACTGAGACTTACCATCAGGTGATGCAATACATCATCAGCCATCCCAAGCGTTGCGCCCTCAAGGAAGCCCACGCCAAGCTCATCCTCACCATCAAGGAGGTAAGCACGGTGACACAGGCCCTAGATATCGTCAGGGCTATGGCAGAATGATCTTCTGTGTCTTCACTTCTTTGCCATTAATCAATCTTAATACATAAATACCAGTGAGGAAGTCAGAAGTCGGAAGACGGAAGCCAGAATGAATCTCGCGGCCATAGAGCTGATGTCCCAGCACGTCGATGATTTGGATCAAACCCGAGCCGTTGATGACGATGTCGCCGTTACTGATGAAGGCAAAGTCTTCATTATCAGCATTGTCAGAGACATTAAACACCAGTTTGAACCGGGAAGCGTAGTCGTCAATCCTTCCTTCGAAGGTGTAGCTCGACGTGACCAGCAGATCAACGTCGGTACCAGTCAGATTATCGATGAGGTGTAGGTAATCCACTTTCACGTTTTCAGGAGCAACCGTAATAGTGTACTTGCCATCCTTCATAGCCTTGAAACACAATGGCATCTCTCCTTGCTTCTCGCTGAAGGCAATAGCGAAGTCCTTGCCATTATGCGGGATGTAGATATTGGCATCCTGTTGCATAAAGTAGAACTTACCAAGTTGACAGCCTTCGTTGAAGCTAACGATAGCCTTATCAGAAGCGCTAGCACCACGATTGGAGGCCTGATGCGCTACAGCGACAATCAAGCTGCCGTTATTCGTAGCCTGAGCCAGTTGGTTCGTCTTGGTAAAGGTCACTTGATCCGTTCCCTCGGCTTCGATCAACACGCCCTCGCAAGGTACGATAACGGTGTTGTCGTTCACCAATTCAATGTCGGTACGTTCAGAATTCAGTTTATAATAAGGCCTGTTGACGTAAGTGTTAAACGTATAGGGATTGCCAACGAGGTTGAAGCCATCGGAAAGCGGGATGGGCATTTCAGAGTAGGGCATGGCGTTGCCGTTGAATGCGATCTCAGTGCCGTTTTCGCTAGCATAAAGATAGCCACGACCTCTTTCGAGATCGAACTGATAGTGACCACCCGCTGCCTTGTAATTCTCCCAAATAGTAGTGTTGAGTCGATAGAGATCGTAATCATTTCCTGATCCTTCCGTGATTAATCCAGTAACGTTGTAACCTGAATCATCCGTATCGACTGGCGAGGCTATGAAATACCAGTTATCGGGTGTGTAGTTGCTTCCAGCACCCCAATAGGACGTCTTTGTGATGTATTTCTGCATTGCCACATTAACTTCGTTTTCGGCAATAAACTGGCCACCGTCCTCGATGGTGATGCTGCCACCGTCATTTACATCAACATGCTTGACCTGAGCGATATAACCCGCAGGAACAACGGCTTGGGCAGCAATAAACACTTCTTCATCAGGATCAGGAACCTGGCCAATATTCCAATTGCCGGCATCGTTCCAATTGCCATTGGCAATGAAGGTAATTTCATTGAACCACGTGGTAAAATTAACAACATTACTCCAATCGCCGAAGGTCTCTCCGCTGTAGGCACGTACCTTGACGGCATAGTCGGTCTCGGGTTGCAAGTCTGTTAGCATCCTGCTGTGGCTTGTCATCATGCCTCTAAACCTCAGCTCACCGAGTTGGAAGCTGCTTCCGTTTTGGACTGCCGATACCTCAAAGCGGAAGTAGCGGTATGGTAAGTGATTATCGATGGTAAACTCAAAGTCGGTAGTATTCACGTCTTGCAGCACATTGTCGTTGGTGACGCTGACAATGGTGGTCCATGCGTCACCTTCGTCCAACTTGGCTCTGATGATCCAGTTCTTAGGGTTGCGGCCATGAGCTGTCGCATTGTCAGTGCCCGTGGTCAGGATATAACCTGTCGGAATAAAGCTCGTTTCGCTATGAAACTCAATAAAGACATCGTTTTTCGAGCGGCACCACTTGGTATTCCTCTTATTATCCACCAGGTTAGCGTAGTCCTCGCCTGTGTTATATCCCGACGCACCTGAGGTAGCAGTGAAGCCTGCAAAAATTTGATCGGGTATGATGTTGTCGTTCACGCTGACGTTATAGCCATCCGCCTCGCTGATCTCGGTCCAGCTGATAACAGCTGAGGTTCGGCTGATGTCTCTTACCGCAAGCGTTGGAGCTGGTATGTTGAAAAGCGTGGTAAAATTGACCGTATTGCTCCACTCGGAATAGGCTTCACCCAAGTCACTGCGAACTTTGACGGAATAGTCGGTTCCTAGCTGCAGGTTGGTAAGATGCAGGCTGTTGGTTGGTACATATCCCAAAAATCTGAACTCACCGAGCTGGAAATTGTTGTTGCCGTGGTTTGCCGACACCTCAAAGCGGAAGTAACGGTAGAGTGAGTGGTTATCGATGGCAAACTCATAATCTTTTGTATTAATATCTTGCATCGTATTGTCGTTTGTGACAGTGGCAATGGTAGTCCAGGCGTCTCCCGCGTTCAACTTGGCTTTGATGACCCAGTCCTTGGGATTGCGGCCATGAACCGTCTCATTGTCCTTGCCCGTGGTCAGGATATAACCTGTAGGAATGAAGCTCGATTCGCTATGAAACTCGATATAGACATTGCTCATATTGCAGCACCACTTGGTAGTCCTGTTGTTATCCACCAGGTTAGCGTAACCCTCGTTGTTGTACCCCGACGCGCCTGAGGTGGCCGTGTAGCCTGTGATGATATGGCTTGGGAAACTGACCATCTCGTCATTGAGGCTGATGTCATATCCAATAGCCTCGGTGTTTTCGCTCCAGCTGAGGTCGGCGACAGTTGCCCCGACGTTGCTCACAGTAAGCGTTGGTGCGGCGAGACCGAAAAGTGTGCTGAAACTGACTTCATCGCTCCACTCGCTGTACAAATTCCCTGCCTTGGCGCGCACCTTGGCAGTGTAGGTTGTTGCCTGCTCAAGGTCGGTAAGGTAGATGCTGTTTTTGGAGTATCCCAAGAACCGCATCTCACCGAGCTGGAACCTATGGTTGGAGCTGTTTTGCACATCCAACACCTCAAAGCGGAAGTAACGATAAGGCGTACTGTTGTTAATCGCAAACTCGTAGTCGGTTAAAGGCTCATTTTGCATCACATAGTTGTCAGTGACGCTTTCAATAGTCGTCCACTCATCTTCCGCATTCAGCTTTGCCTTGATGACCCAGCTTTTTGGATTGCGTCCTGGATGAGTACCACTATTATCAGTATCACTGGCCGTAGTCAAGACATAACCCGTAGGAATAAAGACGTGCTGACTGTGGAACTCAATATAGCAACCGCCAAAATGATTGTTGACGTTAGAATTGACGAACCACTTGGAGTTTCTGTTGTTATCCACCAGGTTTGGATAGTTCTCGCCCGAGTTTCCTTGGGTACCCTCTGTGGCTGTATAGCCTGCAGTAACGAGGATTTCCTCGGAGTTGTTCAAGCTCAGCGTATAACTATCCGCCCCAAGGGTTTCTGTCCAAGAGAGGCCGGCACTTGTATAGGTAATGTCGCTTACCGTAAGTGTCGGAGTATGATCGAGCAACGTGTTAAAACCGATACTGTTCGAGGCATTGCTCTCAATGCCATTGCAAACGCCCTTCACACAAGCTTCATAATGTGTCTCTGCCTCGAGCCCGGTGAAGGTAAAGGTGTTTTCGGAGATATTCTCTGCAGCGAGCATCCATTCTCCAGTAGTTCTGTAAAAAACCTTGTAGGAATCGCTATTGGCATTCCAACTCAAAGTGGCCGAATGCCTCAGGATATCGTCAACGGCAAGGTCGGTCGGAGCGGTGCAATAAGCCAGCGTGGTAAATTCGACGGCATCGCACCAAGCACTGCCATACCCTTCGTGGTAGTCGCGAATCTTAAGTGTGTAATGAGTTTCTTGAGTCAAGCCTGTCAAAGTAAAAGGATTGGTGCTGACGTTAATCAGATTGTTTTGGTCGTTGTTGAGGCAAATCTGCCATTGGGTTGCGTCACCATTTTCATTCCAACTGACGGTTGCCTCAGTTTCAGCAATTTCGCTCACAGTTACACTTGTTGGTGGCAGGTATGTGGTGAATTCGACCGCATCACTCCACTCACTGTAAATCTCTCCATGTTTGGTTTTTACCTTGGCAGAATATGTTTTGCAATAAACAAGACTGGTGAGCTGTGTGCTGTTGGTGTTGCTTGCAACCTCCAAGTGGTCCGCATAAATTCGGATGTCATCAATCCATAATGAGCTCTCCGATTGGCCACAATACTTGATTCTCAACCCTGTCGTGCCTTCTGGAATGTCGCAGGTGTATCTTTGCCATTGCCCTTGGCTGTTGACAGTTATCTCATCGGTACTTGATTGGTGGGTGTTGCCCACATAAAAGAGTATCTGGAAGGTCTCATTGGTGTTTTCGGTTTTATAATAAAGCTCCATACTGAGACATTCCTCAAACGAAGGTGAAACTATCATCTGGTAGTCACATCCGGAAGTGGCGACAAATCTGAGACCACATGACCCACTATGTGAGTTATAGACAACTGAAGATGACGGCTTAGTGCCATAATAACCAAAACTCCAGCCCATACCGCTTTCGAAGCCGTTCCAGATGAAGGTTTCCATGACATTTGGCACTTGGTTGTATCTCACGATATAACTCGCACCGGATGTATTTGTCCAATTGAGGTCGGCGCTGTGTACATTGACGTTGCTGACCGTAAGGCTTGGGGTGAGGACCAGTGTGGTGAAGCTTATCGGATCACTCCATCCGCTAAACGAACCATCATGGTAGGCACTGATCTTGGCTGTGTATGTGCTTTCGGGTGTCAGCCCTGTTAGTGTAAAAGGTCTGGTATTGACGGTAATCAGGTTGTTTATGTCGCCGTTGAGGCATAGTCGCCATTGGTCGGCGTCGCTGTTCTCAGTCCAGTTAAAGATGACGTTGTTTGAATGGATTTCAGCGGCGGCAAAGCTCGTCGGTGTCTGATAATATGTAGTCGTGGCGACATCGAGTGGCTCGCTCCAATAGCTGTAATTGTCCCCTCCGAGTTGGCCACGCACCTTAACGGAATAGGTGGTTTGCGCCGATAACCCAGTCAGCGAATAAGGATTGGCGTTTGTGGTAATGAGGTTGGACTCATCATTGTTGAGACAAATCTGCCAATTGCTGACGGTGCCGTTTTGGTTCCAGCTTAGCATCATGGAGTTGCAGGTGACGTTGAGGGCTGAAAGGTCGGTGGGTGCAGGGCAGTAAGGGAGCGTCGTGAAATTGACATTACCGCTCCAATCGCTGATGGTTCCATTGTGACTGGCTCGCACTTTAACGGCGTATTGCGTCTGTTGAGTCAATCCTGTTAGGACAAAGGGATTGGTGGATGCGTCAATCAAGTTGTTCTCATCATCATTAAGGCAGATTTGCCATTCAGGGGCATTGCTATTAGCAGTCCAAGACAAGGTGACAGAGCTATAGGTCTTGGGAGTGGCGGTCAGATTGGTTGGTGGCAAATAACAGGTAGTAAAGTTGACTTCATTGCTCCAATTGGTGAGCATTTCCCCAATGTTGCCACGCACTTTGGCAGCATAGTCCGTTTCGGGCAGAAGGTCGGTAAGAGGCATGCTTGTGTCCGTCACGTTGAAAGAGGTGACCTGGCCTCTGAACCTCAGCTCGCTCAGTTGGAATGCGTTGCCGCTTTGGACGGCCGACACCTCGAACCGGAAGTAACGGTAGGCGTTGGTGTTGTTGAGTGTAAATTCGTAGTCAGTGTTGTTCTCATCTTGAAGCACATTGTCGTTAGTGACAGTGGCGATAGTTGTCCAGGAATCGCTGGCATTCAACTTGGCCTTGATGACCCAGTTCTTGGGGTTACGGCCATGATAACTGGAATTGTCATTGCCAGTGGTTAGGATATAGGCCGTAGGAATGAATTCCTCTTCGCTATGGAACTCGATGAAGATGCCGTTATCAAGGGAAGCACACCACTTGGTGCTTTTGTCGTTATCCACCAACTTGGGGTAGCTCTGGTTAGTGTTCACTCCCGCCGTCCCTCCAGTAGCCGTGTAGCCCGTAATAATTGGGCAGGTGCTTTGAACGACAGGAGTGGTTATGTTGACCGTATAGCTATCGGTCCCGGTGATTGCTGTCCAACTGAGGTCGGCAGTACTTGTGGTGATGTTGTTGACAGTAAGCGTCGGAGGGTTGCAGTAGAGAACTGGCACAAAACTCAACTCGTCGGTCCATTCAGTGTACGTTTCGCCGCAAATGGCCCGCACCTTGACCATGTATTGAGTTTGTGCGTCCAAATTGGTCATCACATAATGGGTGGTGTTGACCGTGACCAAGTGGGTCTCATCGCCATTGATACAGACCTGCCATTGGGTGGCGGTACCATGATCGGTCCAGCCCAACGTAGCAGAGTTGAGGGTGCCTTCCGTGACTGCAAGTTGGGTCGGAGGATAGCAATAGAAAGGCGTGGTGAAATTGGTCGCAACGCTCCAGTTACTGAAATACCCTCCTTGTAGCGAGCGCACCTTTACGACATAATCCGTTTCGGGAGTCAGGCCGGTTAGGGTATAAGGATTGGTGTTGACGGTCATCGGAGGTTCGTCGTCAAGCTGGATTTGCCATGCCGTGGAGGTGCCATTCTCCGTCCAGCCCAAATTTGCGGAAAAATAGTCGATGTCGGAGAGATATACATTGGTGGGTTCTTGGATGTAGGGTGACGTGATGAAGCTGACCGTACTCATTTCATGGCTTTGAGTCGTCCCGCAAACACCCCCTACCTTAACCTCGTAAGAGGTCTCCGGATCGAGTCCGGTAAGCGTATAGCTAGTATTGGGATGATTGTCGACGGCGGTCTGCCATTCACTGGAAGGTAAAGGAACAACAACACATACATTGTCGACATGGATTTGGATGTTCCAGAAATACTCTATTCTCTCTCCATAAAAGGCGATACGAACATCTTTTCCCATATATGCATTCAGGTCAATACTTACATTCTCGCCCGTGTGGCTGATGTCTTGCAGCACGTAAGCCGAGCCTTGGTTGTCCCATTGCCTCAAGAGGCTCCATTGGCCCGATTCAACGTCCTGGACAAGCACGGCAAACAGGTCCCAGGGGGCGCAATAAGCATACATGGTCATGGCCAGGTCGAAGTTGAGGACGTAGTTATCGGCGATAGCAACAGGGGATGATATGAGCCAGTGATGAACGCCTTCAACATAGTTGAGTTTGGCGTGGCTGTCAAACACGTTGCCGCCTTCCCCGAACTCCCATGCAGAGCCGTTTGTCAGTGAACCTTGGCCCGACAACACCTCTTCCAACAGACCGGATTTTTGACTCCAACCCGTAGGAATAGTCGTTGAGGGGAAGCCTTGTAACGAACCTTGGACTTGGCTTTTTGCACGATACATCACCTTATACGAATCGCTTTCACCGTTCCAATTCAGATCAACGGTATTGTGGGTGACGTCACCTACGGTCAGGTCTGTTGGGACGGGGCACTCAAACAATCTGGTAATGAAGGCTATCTCATCGCTCATCTCGCTATCGTTGCCCTGACCACAGTGCGACTGCACCTTGACGACATAGGTGGTCTCGGGAGTCAGGCCCGTAAGTTCTATCGACTCGTTAGTGGTAGAGACCTGATTCCATTCCATGTTTTCATAATCCTGGTTTTCAACGTGGCCATGAATAATCCATCCCTTGTCAGGAAAGACACTTTGTTGAGTCCATGCATTCCCGTTAAAATACCATCTGCTGTTGGGGTCGGTCGCATTGGTCATGCTCATCAGCCATATACCCGTTTCCTCAAGAGTGATCCAAAGGTTCTCTCCAGCAGGCAAGTGCAGCGGAGCGTCAAGGGTCACCAATTGATAGGAGTCGGGGATGGGTGTTACCACCTTGGTTAACAGGAGCGTCCCGGGGGCATTGTCGCCACCAGAATACACCCTAATGGTAATGTCATTAATATTATTGACGGTATTGAAGAATCCGACTTTTGTCAGCACATTGCCAGGCACCGTTTCGCCGGGGAACATCACGCCCCAGGTCCAAGTGCTTTCAGAATCGTTACCCAAGGCTCCCTGGAGTGTCATTTCACCATAACCCAAAAAATGTGATGTAGATGGCGGTGTCCCATACCACACATTGTAACTGTCGGCATTTCCGTTCCAACTCACAGTGGCTGCATTGTATGAAACGTTTGTGACAGCAAGATCCGTTGGGGTAAGACATTGTGAAAACACTCCCATGCAAGGCAAAAGCAAAGCCAGCAATACTACTAAATATCTATTTTTCATTTGTTTATGTTTAAACAATTAAAGAAAAACCAAATTATTTGAATGAAAAAATGCAAAACTAAAAAATAATTTGAATTATTTGAGATTAGTTTTGAATTTCAAAGAATTATCGTGTTTTTTGCTATTTTTGCTTTTTTGAAAAAACTGCGAATTGAAAAGACGAGAATTTATCAAAATCACTTCAACGGCAGCTTGTGCCGCGGCTTTGCTACCCTCAGTCGGCGGCTTGATCACTGGATGCAAGGATTTGACGGACGAAGGAAAGGCCCCCGTCACCCCTTCCATCTCCAACGACTCATGGAACTTCGATGAGGTGGTTGACCGCAGCGGAACGTGGAGCATCAAATATGGTCGGGCCACCGAGGGACAGATTCCCATGTGGATTGCCGACATGGACTTTAGGACGGCACCCGCCGTATCGTCAGCCCTGAAAGAGCGGCTGAACCGCGATGTGCTGGGGTATACCTACACGCCGGATGAGTTTTACCAAAGCATCATCCACTGGGAGAAGGAGATGCACGATTGGCAGGTGGAAAAGGACTGGGTCACCTACTGCCCCGGCGTCATCACCGCCATCAACCAGGCTTACCTCACCTTCACCGAACCTGGCGACGGCATCGTCGTCATGCCGCCCGTTTACAATCTCTTCAGGATGTACGCCGAAAGGCTGGGGCGACGGGTGGTCGACAGCCCCCTGCTCTTCGACGGCAACCGTTATCGGATGGATTATGACGGACTGGAAAGGACCCTCTCTGCCTCTGACATCAAGATCCTTGTCCTTTGCAACCCCCATAATCCCGTCGGCATCGTCTGGGACCCTGACGACCTTAGGCGGATTGCATCCATCTGTCGCCAAAAAGGTGTGCTTGTCATCTCCGACGAGATCCACGCCGACCTCACCCTCCCCGGCCATCAACACACTCCGTTTTGCAGTGTCAGCGAAGACGCATCGGCCGTCGGCCTCGTTTTTGCCAGCCCGACCAAATCGTTCAACTTGGCAGGGGTTTCGATGACCGCCTACTGCCTCATCCCCAACAAGGAACTGAGAGAGCCTTATCTGAAGCAACTCAGGGACCTGAAACTCGACGAGCCTCCCATCCCCAGTTTGGTCGCCACCATCGCCGCTTATACCGAAGGGGCTCCCTGGCTCCAATCGCTTCGGGAATACCTTCAGGGCAATGTCCAAGAGGTCGTCGATTTCTTCTCATTCCACGATTTGGGCATCAAGGCCATCCCACCCCAAGCCTCTTTCCTCGTTTGGTTGGACTGCCGTGCGATGGGGCTCCAGCAGGAGGAACTGATGCGTTTTTTCTCCGACAAAGCCGGGCTCCTGCTAAGCAACGGCGCCATGTACGGCCAAGGCGGAGAAGGCTTCGTCCGCATGAACATCGGCTGTCCACGGAAGATCGTGAAGGAAGCACTGGAGAGGATATCTTCGTCACACTCCGGCTACTGATTCTCCAGCCACCGCGACAAAAACACATTATAGACGCTGTAGGAAACTCCTTCAAGAGTGGAGTTGGCAAGTATCAGCTCCTTGTCGATGAGCGCTTCCAACAGTCGTTGCGAATTAGCCGAAGTGCCGATGTTGTACTTTTGAAGAAACTTTGAAGCGTAAGGCTGCGTCACGACTTGCTCTTTGGCAACGGCTTTTAAGTAGTTCCATTGGTTGGAGGTCAGCAAGTCGCGCCACTGGAGGAAGGTCTGCTCGTTCTCTTTCAGGATTTGGGCTGCCGACTGCAACACGTTCTCCTTCCCGATATTTCTTCCACTTTTTAAAAACACATGGTTGCAGAGTGACTGTGTGTAGAAAGTATGGATCTTCGTCCAATCCAGAATGAAATCCAGGGCTTCCGCAGTGATGGTTTTCTTCCCTTTTTCGAACATCTGTATGATAAAGTTGGCATAAACCTCACGGTCGATTTTCTCAAGATAAAAGCAACGGGTGCTTTCATAGAAAGGGTTTCTGGCATCGGTAAACATCTCGGCCATCAAGTGCTTCTTGCTGCCGCAAAAGATGAACTGCACATTCTTCAGCGGTTGGATGTGGGAACGCAACAGCGCTTCCATGTTAATGTCGTAATTCCTGATTTGTTGGAACTCATCAATGGCGACAATGGTCTTTTTGTCCTGTTTCTCAATGAAATCGAAGATT
>JAGCPG010000022.1 GCA_017645245.1 Bacteroidales bacterium | reverse complement strand
TGCCATCTGTAAAGCCAAGGCTCAAATCAGCTCAGTCTTTACAAAGGTCACCACAGCTGTCAAAGCCCTCAATGCCGAAAACAACTTCTCTTTCGACAACCTGAAACAAGCCCTCGCCAATCCAAACGCCACTCCATCGGCTAAAAAGACAACATTACTCGAGTACTGGATCCAGTTTGGCGAGAGCAAAAACACTCATAAGACACGCGAGCAATATAGTTCCTCCCTGAAGAACTTTTATCGCTTCCTCGGGTGTACTGTTGAGAGTGTCCCCGATGCCAATAACCCAAAGCAGAAAATGCTTGTGGTGAAAGGCAAAAAAGCCAAGGTCGCTCCTTCGTTCGTTGATGAAACCGTCATCAGCCAATGGCAAGCCTCAATGGAAGAAGCCGGCTTATCTGATTCCACCAAAAGCATTTATCTCCGCGCCTTACGTGCCGTCATGAACAGCTTAGGCGAGAGCAACATTATTAGCAAAACACCAAAGTTTGCCATCAAACAAGGCACCAGGCGCAAAGAAGATTACATCCCGGTGTCCGACATTGTCAAGATTCGCGACTATGAAGGCCATGGACGAAAAGCCGCTGACTGGTGGCTAATTCTATACCTTTGTAATGGTAGCAACTTGAAAGACCTTGCCAAGCTTGAATGGGGTGATGATTATTTCTATAGCAAGGAACTATCATACGTCAGGGGAAAGATTGCCGATAAGGTGAAGGTCACTGTCCATATCCCCATTACGGACTCCTTGCAACAGTTTCTTGATAAATACGGTACCGAGCCGGAAAAGGGTAGGAGAGTATTTCCTCAAATTCTCCTCAACGCCACCACCGAAGCCGAAATGGAAAGCCGTACCCACGATTTCAACCGTCAAATCCGCAAGGGTATGCAGTGCGTTTGTGCCAAACTAGGCATTCGTCCTGTCACCGCCTCAACAGCCCGCAACTCCTACATCACTACGCTCACTTGGCACGGCATCTCCGATGCCTTCATCGATTCCATGGTTGGCCATGTCGATTCCAAGAACGTCCTTCGAGGTTATCAAGGCACCATCAGTCCAAAGAAACGATTAAAGGTTAACAACCTGCTTTTCGTTGATCCAGAGATTGACGAAGACGAATAACGAAAACAAGCCTGGCAATCCGCTGGGCTTTTTTCTTTGCTTGGCAAATCTCTAATTTACCATAGCCATGTCAGCTAAATCATCGTTTAAGATTCCTGCCGATCTGGAAGTCTATTTGGAGAGGCTCGTCTCTGCTGTAGAGCGTGCTGTTGATGGTAACACTGCCAATACGCCAGAGGGCGACTGGCGCACCAAATACCTTTCGCTGCAGGAGCAATACCGTGCGCTTTCAGCTCTTTATCAATCCATCGTTGAAACACCTCCAGTTGCCGATAAAAACAACGAGTATCTTATTTCTTTTGATGCCAAACCCACTCCCGAAGAGACTGCCACTGTCGGCATTGTTCAGATAAAAGACCTGCTCAATGCCGCCATCGAATCCAACACGTCTGACATCTTTGATGTGTTGAGTTATTACCTCGCTAATACGAAAGGCGATTTTCAGGAACTTGTCAAGATTCAAAAGAAAGCCTATAACGAAAAGGTGATGTCGAAGTTTACTTCCAATCTTGCCATTAGCAAGACTTTTTCCAAAATCGATTGCATCCGTGTCTTTCGTTCGCTCATCGATGCCGGAAAGATTGTTACTCGTGACGGCTCTAAACTCACACATAAAGCCTATTTCAGTGCCGTTGGTGATTTCTTCGGCGTTGATCTGTCCGATGCAGCCACTGTTTTCAGCGCCTCTCTTTCCGACGGCAATTCAGGCACCAAACACACTGCCATATTTGACCAATTGTCATCGGTTATTCTGGACCAGTTTAATGCCAAATAATCAGCCATAGGCTATATATAGGCTATGGCTCTAAGCGATTTATTAGTCTTTACTTCGCAGCGGATAACCCTAAAACTTACCCGCTATGATTCAAACCAACGAACCCTTAACCTTCGATAATCTACCCAAAGCCGTTTCAAGGCTTATTAAGGATGTGGGCGAATTGAAGACCATGCTCCAAGCCATTGCCGACCGTGATGGCCAACCCGAAAAACAGTGGATGAGCGTCGAAGACCTCATCATCTATCTTCCCGGAAAGCCTGCGCGCCAAACCATTTACTCATGGGTGTGGAAGAAAGCCATTCCATATCACAAGGCCGGCGCAAAGCTCCAATTCCTGAAATCTGAGATTGATGCATGGATCCTGGGCGAGACTTTCTCCATCGACGATGAGGAGGAAATCCGAGTTCCTGTCAAGGCACGCAAGCAGAAAGGAGGTAAGAAATGACCAAACCACAAGGCTATGTCAATTTAAAGGATGTCACGCTTTCCCATCCTGATCTTTCTTCGGTCTGGCTCGATTCAGCCGATGTCATGAAGTTGCTCCATTGTTCGCTTCGTACCCTTGGCAAGCTCCGCGCCAAAGGTCTGCCTTTTTACAAGGTGCACACCCATTATTGCCTTTATAAATTGGAGGAAGTCCTCGCCTTTATCGAGGATGGTAAAAACGCTAAAAATGATGGAAACGTTTCTTAATCCTTTGGTGCCGTCATACCTCGCCTCGGCTTCGGTGGCCTCGCTTACCAGGTTCTCATTCTTCACCAAGCCCATCACCAGCCAGCAACCCGTCATGGAGTACTCCTTGGTTGATGCCTACAACTATATTAAAAGTGGCATTTCTTCGATGGCCACCGCCAAATGTCGAGCATTGCCGATTGATGAAAGACCTGATTTCAAGAAGTATAATTTCGATTTCTGCACTTTCTCCGGGCTTTTTATCCAGCGTAAAACGGAGAAACTCATCCGTCATTCATTCCTGGTGTGTTTTGACTTTGACCACCTGAAAGATGTTGAGGCCGTCGGTCTTACCCTGTTGAGCGATCCGTATTTTGAAACGCTGTTGCTTTTTCGTAGCCCTTCGGGTGACGGCCTTAAATGGGTAGTCTCGATGGAGCAGAACTATACCCATCGTGAGCGTTTCTTTCCGGCTGAAACGCCAGCAACCTACCATCCACTGTTTTTCCATGCCGTCCAGCATTACCTTCGCAACACCTATTCCCTCGAAGTCGATGAAAAGTGCAAGGATGTCGCTCGTGCCTGCTTGCTTCCATTCGACCCGCAAGCTTACATCAATCCATCATTGCTATGACCACTCATCTTATGACCGCCGCTGAGTCTATCGAGACCCTCACCGTTCTTATCGAACGTTCAGGCACCGACATCACCGCCGATTATGGTGATTGGTGCAACATAGGCTTTACACTGGCCGATGCTATGGGCTCGGGTGGCGAATCCTATTTCCATCGTATTTCAGCTTTCTATCCTGGTTACAACCAAAACGAAGCCTCCAAGCAATTTGCAGCCTGCCTTCGTCATAAGGTGCCGACTGGCAAGGCTCCTGTCACAATCGCCACACTGTTCCATATCGCCAAAGCTCACGGCATTGTGTTGCCTCCTCCAAATCCCGAACTCACCAGGCAAAATCCTAAGATTTCTTCATCATTTCCTCATGAGGATTTTGAGGAAATTGAGGATATCGCCCCAGAACCACTTCCAACCTTCTCGCAAAACATAAAAGAAAACCTTCCTGCCATCATGCAGCGCATTGTGGCCGATTCAGTCTCCGAAGTCGATGCCGATATCCTCATCCTCGGTTCCCTTACTGTCTTTTCCGCCTGCATCCCCAATGTCTATGGCGTTTATGACCGCCGCGAGGTCTTCGCCAATCTCTTTCTTTTTGTCACAGCCCGGGCATCGGCAGGGAAGGGGCGGCTTACCTTATGTCGGCATCTTGCGGCACCCATCCATCAGGCACTTCGCGACAAATACCGTGAACAGATGAAGAAGTTTGAATCGGCGCAAACCGCTTTTGCATCAAGCAAAAAGAATACACTTGCCGTTCAGCCTCAGGAGCCACCATTTCTCACCTTGTTTGTCCCGGCCAACAGTACAGCCTCGGTAGTCTATCAAACGCTATCCCAAAACAACGGTGTCGGCCTATTGTTTGAAACCGAAGGCGACACATTGGCCAACGCTTTCAATTCCGACTTGGGCAACTATTCCGATGGCTTTCGTAAGGCCTTCCATCATGAATCCATTTCTTATCTCCGCAAGAAGGATCGTGAGTTTGTCGAGATTGTCAAGCCCAAGTTCTCCGCTGTCCTTTCAGGAACACCGCAGCAGGTTCTTAATCTCATACCTGATGCCGAAAACGGTCTTTTCAGCCGTTTTGTCTTTTACACCATGCAGACCGAGCTGGTCTGGCACGATATGTTTGCCTATTCTGATGGCTTCACCGCAGATGAGCAGTTTAAGAAGATTGGCCTTGACTTTTACGAATTCCTGAAGAAGTTCCCTAAAAGACCCGTCCAGTTCACGCTTAGCCGAGTTCAACAGACCCGATTCAACAGCTTCTTTGAGGCCACCCAGTTTCGCTATGCTCAGCTTTTTGGCGACGAAATCATAGCTTCAGTGCGTCGTCTGGGACTCATCCTTTTTCGCTTCGCGATGATCCTGTCCGTCCTTCGTCTTATCGATGAGGCCAAAGGCAAAAAGATAGGGGAGGGTTTGGTATGTGTCGATGCGGATTTTGACACTGCTTTGTCAATCGTCAAAGTCCTGCTGCAGCATTCAGTGGCCATCTATCAAACATTGCCTCGTAAGGCCGACAAAGCCCTGAAAAATCGTCGCTCTTCCGTTATACCATATCGTCAAAAGTTCCTGGCATCATTGCCGGAGTCTTTCGATCGACAAACCTACCTCAAAACCGCCGCTGCACTCAACATTCCAGTGAAAACCGCTGAGCGTTACATCGCCGACTTCTGCAAGTCCGGCCAACTCTCACATCCTGCCCATGACCTATATACAAAAGTTGCTCTATGAAACCCACTGTGCTTATTCAAACCTATACTACAGCTGCTTACCGTGCCATCCGTCCTGCCCTCGTAGCATCCAACATCGGCTATCTCGGTGTCAGTGGCATGATGATATCAGCCACCATCAACGCCAAAGATTATGCTTATCTGGTCGATCTCATCAACCATGCCGCTCGGGGTTCCGGCGTTCCACCCTCAGAGTATGATATCACACTTTTCCAGTCGGTCAGTTTGTCCCAATCCTCAAAATCCTCATTTCCTCAGTGAGGAAATCTGGCTTTTTACGCTAACTAACCATTTTTTTATTACTTTTGCAGTTAGAAAAAAGAAAGATTATGCCAAGAAGCACAACGAAAAGAAAAACCGAGCAAATGATGATCTTTGCGGCTTCCTGTGTGGAGTCGGCGGCGAGAGCCGAAAACGTGTCATCGTCCGAAATGTACCAAAGAATGAAACGTGTCGGTTTAATAGAAGGCTTCATTCTGAAATGCTACGAAGGCCTTCATACACAAAGTCGTCAACATGTAACCGAAGATGTGTTAGGAGCACTTGTCATTTGGGAAACCAAGAAAGGAGTGGTTGCATGAGAAGAGTGTATCATGGCAGTGTTGAGCTCGTTGAGCAGCCCCTTGTTCATATTGGGCGCGACAATCTTGATTTCGGGAAAGGCTTTTATGTTACTGATGTTCTAAAACAAGCCAAGACCTGGGCGCAAATTAAAAGCAGTTATTATTTGGATGCTACAGGCATCATCAGCTATTACCTCTTTGATTTCGACAAGGCTGTTGCCGAGTTTCGTTTTAAAAAGTTTGAACGTTACGACAGGGAATGGCTTCACTTCATTGTCGATTGTCGAAATGGAAAAACGGTTTGGAAAGCATTTGATATTATTGAAGGTGGCGTAGCCAACGATCGGGTGATTGATACCGTAGAGAATTACATGGCTGGTATGATTGATGAAGAAAGAGCCCTTGGCCTTTTGGCAATGCATCAACCTAACAATCAGATTTGCATTCTCAACCAAGAGGTTGTTGATAAATACTTGATATTTGAGAAATCCACCAAGATGAAAGGATAAGGCTATGTTAAGCGATATTTTGATGTGGAATAAAATTGGCAGAATTGTTATGCTTTTGGCAGAACGTCTTGACATTTCAGGCGAAAGAGCTTTGGATATTTTCTACACTTCCAAAACTAACGAACGCCTTCATGATCCATCAACATTGCTTTACACTTTCGGTGACCTTTATATCGTTGACGAGGTAATTAGAGAACTTCAGAAGTAAGTTTCCTCTTCATTTTAAGACCATTTAAGACGGATTAAGACCAAGAACAGTCTCGCCCCAATACTACCCAAAAGGCGAACGAAAAGCTGATTTCTACTACCCCAAAAGAAGAATCAACTACCCAAAAGAGAAAAACTACTACCCAAAAGCCGTTAAACACTACCCAAAAGCCACCAGGCAAGAGACTCTGAAACGTAAAAACGGTGAGTGGGTGGCTCTTTATGATTTGGAAGAGCTTTCAGGCTTTCTCCTGCCTTCTACCCAGGCTTTAGCTTTCGTCAAAACTAATATTTCACCATAAATTTCACCAAAGAATATATTATAGAAAACTCATCGGAACTATTGAAAGTCAGAAAGATATCATGTTGTTTTAGCCTAGGACGACGCTTTTTTTTCACCAAAGATTTCCCCAAAGAAACCTGTTTCTGGCCGAACTATAATTATTAGTCCTTGTTATGTACAAATAATTTATCTGCTTACGCCTTTATTTCCAAGCGCCTGTTTTGTGATTATAACCAAAATCTTTCAAATAAACTGCTTTTATTCTACTTGTACGTTTGGAACTCTTGGGAATGAAAACGTTTCCTTTGCCAAATTGAGATATATTAATTCTACTAGGACAGCTAGCCCCTCCTCCAATACCTGTAATAAAAAACAACTTTGAATTCTCATCGTTTTGCAACGCTATTTTCTTGAATTGAGATATGCAGAAATCAAGGTTTCTGTCATAATCAGCATCATCTTTATAATACCTATAACTGAATTGAATAGAATTGTCATTGTTAGAGGTGGCGGTAATAAACTCTAGTTTATCAGGTTGATTATTGCGCCACTCAGTAATACTAAAACCATCCATTATCCCTTTTAAGTATGTCATAAATAGACCATCAGAATCTACATAACTGCTAAACACGCATTTTGATTCCATTTCAATTTTAATACAATCATCAACAAAACCTCCTCCAATGCCAGTTTTATTGCCTTTATTTTTGTAAATAACGACATAACTGCAAGGCCCCTTTACGGTAGATGAGTAATACTTACATTCAATAATTGTATCATCGAATATATACACTGCTTGCATCGGTGGAAGATTCATATAATAGATTTCCAAGGCTCCTAGTCTATCGCTATTTCTATATTCGTCAATTAATATGTTGACATTGGTTTCGATATGCTCTTTAATCGAATCTGTTTTTTGGCCAGTTTTCTCTTTTATCAATTTTAAAAATTCACTGTTAGGGTTGACGAAGAACCATTTGCTTACAAAACCATCCTTGTTAAACCTTGAGATGATTGCTTTTTTGTGCTTTCTAATAAACGTACGACCGTGAATTAATACTGACGTTGCTTTTTTCGAATTTTCAAATTGATAATTAAAGCCATTTATTGCGTCATATTCTTCTTCTGTACTTACTTGCTTAATATCTGTAGGCATTATTGCCAGTTTATCGTTTATTTCCTCTAAGGTTTTATTCAAGGTATTGGATTCATCATATCTGTTTTTTCTTTTTTTCTCATATATATTTAATGATGCAGTACATATTAATGCCGCAATTATACTAGTTAAAAAGCTTATTAAAGGAACTCCCCATTTTGAATCAGTCTTTATGTCTTCAGGTAAAAATAATACAACAACAGTAATCAATATAGCAGCTAATATTAGTTTGATCTGGTAATTATCCAAATCAAGTTTTTCTGCAATCTTCTTCCATTTCTTTTTTTCATCCAAGCTATTTTTATCCATAACAACTGTGCGTTAAAAATGCAAAATTAGTAATAATTCTAAACCAGATAATAGTAAAAAAGATAGAATCTCAGTAAAAACGGATTGATAGTCGAAACTGAAACTAGTAATATTATCATGTGTAAAAGTGATAGTTTTTCAATCTTTACACTTGAAAAATTGCTAAAATTTCAAAGGTGCAATGAATAATAAACATTCCATAAAGGGCGGTGAAACCATCATATTTACATATATTTGGGAATTTGGCCAGTTTTCATTTGGGAACTTGGCATAAAAAGACCAAGACTAAGGCGGAGTTAGATGCCAATTTAGGCCATCCATCCTTTGTCACCCAAAGGCAAAATTATT
This sequence comes from Bacteroidales bacterium, assembly GCA_017645245.1. Taxonomy (GTDB): domain Bacteria; phylum Bacteroidota; class Bacteroidia; order Bacteroidales; family F082; genus Limimorpha. Next base: position 91,145 of record JAGCPG010000022.1, on the reverse strand, counting down.
GTTTGTTGCCATTATTCCAAAAAAGCATTATCTTTGCACCGAAGTAAAGAGTTCCAATCATGTCCAGGAAAGAGATTGTCTTACAGATCCAGATGCTTATGCGGAGGCTGTTTCCTACCGCAGAGGTCATTCTGTATGGTAGCGAAGCCCGCAACGAGGCAAGGCCTGATAGTGATATCGATCTCTTAATCCTCGTCGATGGTGACAAGCTTACCTTATCTCAGGAGGATGCCATCACCACTCCGTTGTACGAGTTGGAACTTCAAACGGGTGTGGCCATCAGTCCCATCGTAATGCTGAAAAAACAGTGGGCCCACCGCCCGATGATTACGCCATTTTATCTTAACATCTTAAAAGAAGGAATCAGACTATGAGCGGACTGGATGATGATAGCAGAAATGCGTTAGTAGAATACCGCCTCGAAAGGTCTGATTCCCGTAAACATTGGCAAGATCCTCTCAACTCTTTACGAAAAGCGTCAAAGCGGCGATTACGATGATTTCATCTATTGCGATAAGGAAATGACCGACGATCTCACCGTCCAGGCCAAAACTTATATCGATAACCTTTCCCAGTTAATAAGAGGGGAGTAGCCAATATTATCACCGAATGCCTAGAAACCTTTGTGCTGGCCTTTTTTGGTCAGCACTTTTTTTCAGTAACCCACCCAGTAGCGGAGTTCCGCGCTCCGCGCTCCACATCTTGTTTATCCCGGCCACCGCACGAGCCTAAGCTGTCAGCCCCCGCTGTCTTGCTTCGTTCCATTTCGGGCTAACGCCCTCATTCCACTTCGCTCTCCAGCTCCAGCTGCCAGCCCCACCCCGGTCAATCGCCGTCGGGGGACATCACGTTTGGAAAATATGATATTATAATCGAATTATTTTTCTCCCTGTTTTGGTCATCTCTTTTAACCGTTTCCATGCATCTCTTCCATGGATGTCGCCGATGATATTGTAGGTAGCCATTGACTCCGATTATTGGAGTTTGCAAAAATGGCATTTTTAATTCCTCTTAATCCTACTCTGAACTGGTTCAAAGTCAAAAAACGAGCTTTGTCGAAAAATTAATGTACACCGAAACAATTATAGCTAATTAACAACAATAAAAACATAATCCGTCATGAAAACCAACAAGAACACCTCAAACAGCCAGAATGCGGATGCCAAGTTTTTTGGTATTCCTGTAAAGTGCAGCAAAACCGACAGGCCTACCTATGAAAAACTAATAGTAAATCTGTTCCTTCATCCTCAAATCACATCTGAACACGTCAAGCGTTACATTGATCAGCTAAATAGAGGAATTGTGCCTATTGAAAGGCTTCTTCGCCTCACCGCCAATGGTGCGGATGGCCTGTTCCTGAATCAATCATTGGGGGCTGACCTTTCCGAAATCATGCATGACAAAATCCAAGATTGGACCGATGCGTTCGGAGAACTTTCCGCGTCCGACTGGTCTTATCTAGAAAAGAACTACAATCTCAACCGTCAGTTGTTAGTGGGTGAAGAAAGCAAAACACCACAAATTGACTTCCATAGCCCCAAAGAATTGGCCATGTGTGTCAAAGAATATGTGGTCGGTCAGGACAAAGCTATCGACATGCTTTCAGTACCTTTCTTTCAGCAGCATGTAAGCAAACGGCGTGGTCAGCCCTGCCTGATCAAAACTCCTGTCCTGTTGATTGGCCCCACGGGATCGGGTAAAAGCGCCATCTTTCAACAGTTCGGTCGTTTTTGTAAATGTATTATCGTTCCCATCAACTCCAGTGAAATATCTGGAACCCAATGGAAAGGAACACACATGACCGATGTAATCCTTCGCACCATAAAAGATAAATACGGCCCGAAGTTTAAGGACATCGTCAACAGAGACAACATCATCGATGAATACATCTCCGTATTATTCGATGAGGTAGATAAAATCCCCCATCATGATCAGAAAACCTCAAGTAGTTCGGGAACGGACTTCAATACCGATATCATGTGCGATTTGATGAGACTATTAAACTCTGGCGAATACTTGTTTTTGGATGATGGTTTCAATCAAGACGGTTCTCCCAAGGGCTACAAAATACCCGTGGACAATATTTTGGTTGTATTCGCTGGAGCCTTCAGTGGCATCCAGGATGTTGTCATGAAGAGGTTGCACCTCAACAAATCAATCGGATTCTCCCAAGCTTCAGCATCCACCACGGGGATTGATGCTTTGCTGAATCAGGTTACTTCAGAAGATCTCATCGAATGGGGCTTTATGCCTGAACTTATTGGTCGTATCGGCAACATCTGTGCATTGAATTCCCTCACGCCGGATTTGATCTACGCTATCATGACCAATGCCAAGGACAACGTCCTGCAATCTCACATCGACTATTGCCATCAGTACAATATTGATCTTCATTTCACCTCGGAGGCTTTGCACCTAATTGCCGATGCCGCTTACAAGTCTGGCCTTGGATTCCGCAACGTAAAGACTTTGCTCTCCAAGTGCCTGAATCCGATATACTATGAATTCCGTGATGAGCCTGCGAAAACAGCCATGCAAACTGTTAATATCGACCAGAACTTCATAGCCAGACATCTCAATTTACTCACCAAATAAGCCTATAAACCATGACTCCATCTATTATTATTGACAACAATCACAGATATTTGACAAAAATCGAATCTGAGACAAAGCAAATTCCATTATTCCCAGTTTCACATTATGAGAAAAAGTTACGTTTAGGAGTTGAAACAGCCAAAACAAATAACAAGAACTACCGTATTACTGAAATTCAAGTAAATCTTTCAATGACAGATGGCGTTAAGCCCGTATATGAATTGTTCTTGGTTTACAGTGCGTTTGTTAAGATAGTATACCCAGATGTTAATGAAGCTATTATTGAAGAAGACCTTAAAAAGCAGGCCCTCAACATCCTTCTTGATGACATCTGTTCTATTGTCTATCAAGTGACTCGAGATGCCGGTTTGCCTTTTATGATACACACTGACACCTTAGGCAATCCAATATATGAGACCAACAAGGTGTGTTCCGAACACAAAAGAGATATTGGTGGTTTAACAGATGTAATGGGTCAAGAAACTGACATTGTTTCTGAATGGGATAGGATTGATTTCCAATGGTTAATCAGCCTTCAATGGGCAAAAAATGATCAAGATTTATTGGAAACAGTCCAAGGCTTTTTGGATGTATATTCAAATCAAGTGGGGAAGGAAGCTCTTATTGATTATGAAAGCCTACCGATTTACAAATGCTATTATCGTTTTTTAACTCCTATCGAATACCATCACCCCGATTTTAAAGAGTGTGCCGAATCTGTTTGGTCAATGTTGTTCCAAATGCTGTTTGGTAGTTTTCAAGCACAATGCAACGTGGTTGACAATGAAGATGGATTCCCTGAAATCGAATTCACTTTCCAAGGATTTGAGAGAAGAACTGTTTCTAGTTTGAGCCTCGATGAATTGAAGGAGTTGCTGTCCGATCTTCTGACTGAAGCGTTGACCGACATATCGGTCAAATTGTTGGATTTTCGGGATGCAAGCATTATGTCAATTGAATTGCCTTTAAACAATCAGTTAATTCCAGAGCGGGATTTTTATCGTCTTTTTAATACCTGTGTATCAGATGAAAACGCCTCTTTCTTGGGCACAATGTACGAAAGAATCAAAGAATGTAACATCCAAACGCTTTTATATCAATCTTGATTGGATAATTTGTATTTTTGCGGATATTAAAAATCCATATAAGCCATGAAAACGGAAAGGAAATTTATAATTTGTTGCAATAGCGAAGACAGCAATGACATAAAAAAACAACTTGAGAGCATAAATTCTCCAAAAGAAAAAAAAGAGAGGCAACCCTCAGTGAGCAAACTATTCCCATTATTGGATGAGCTGGATTACAATGTTCAAACATCGTTGAGTCAAAAAAAAGAGATTCAGCGAGGTAAAGTAATAGTAAATGACCATGTTTTGTTTGATGATATTTATCCAAAAGGATTAGATGAGAGGAAAAAGATGCCTGATTATAAGATGTTTAAAACGATTCGAGATGCTTACGGCAAATTTGATGGCAATGATTGGATAAGACTCGTAAACCTAAAAATCCTTTTAAATGGAGAGAGAACATTTATGATATGCTCCTCCTATGCCGATTTGAACAATATCAAAAAAATAAACGATTATGACGGTATTGTTATTCCTTGCGAATTAAGTTGGGATGCCGAAAGAACAGATTGCGAACTGACTCAGTATGCTGGAATATCATTGGCTCAGCGACTCCGCGAAGACAGTGTTATAGTTCCTATAGTATTCACTTCCTTTTTCCCAGGCGAACATATTATTAAGACAAGAAAAGATGCTGAAATCATTAGGACGCCAGCTTTACAGCACAAACTAGTTAATATGCTGCTAGTATCTGGTTGGAAAGATATTCTCAGATTTTTTGACGACATGCATCCCTTGAATCAAGCAGAGTTAAAATTCACGCAGTTACTCTATTGCAGCCTAAGAGGTATGCTGGTTCGAATAAAACATTCCATAAGCAGTAGTTTAAATAAAGACGAATTCAGAGGCCAAATCAAATATGTTCTCGAAAAGAAATTCAACGAAAATGAAGACTTGATGACGGAGCTTAATGAGACAGATGACTGGGAACTATTTTGCCAAAAACTCATCAATTTGATGGATAATCCAGAAGGAAAGATGAGTAAAAGTAAAGAAGAAGATACAGAGTTTATATGCTACGATGAGGAGGAACCGATAAGAATCGTTTATTTGGAAGATAATGCAAAAAACGACAGGAATGCCCATAGATTTGTAGAATATGTCCAAAAAAAGAATAACGAAACAAAAGAAAGAAATAAGGGAAGAAAAGATGGGGAACAAAAGGAAAAATACAGATTTGCACCTGTAAAAATCAAGGCCACTATAGATGATATAGAAAAATGGTATAAAGACTACGACGTCTTCATAGCTGATATTGATATAAAAAACGAGAAAGGAGAAGTGGTTGCACTTGGATTTGAGGTAGTGCGACATCTGATTGAGGATTTAGGTGCCTTGAATCATGTTTATTACATTGTAACCAATGTTACTCGCAGTTTTTACGACCAGATTAAAATTCCTGGAATCAGCCGGATAAGGCTGAAAGAAGAAGTGTTCGGTTCGGATGAAAAAATCAACAGATTTTTGTATGGTATAAAAGAAGCCGTTGACAGCAAACAACCGCCCAAGCAGGATTACCAGTACATTTTTGAGAAGCTATATACTTATGTCAAAAACGAGAGTAACTACCCTATTGGGTATAAGTTCAATTATATGAATGGACAGGAAGAATTGGAAAACTCTGAAAATCAAAGTGGATTCGATAAGCTTGAAATGGTTGTAAGAACCGAAACTGCCAAGTTGGCACAGGCTTTCCTGTTGTGTTTTGTAAAACTGAATAATGCAAATTTGGTGCTTAAAGACAGGGCGTTGTTTAATGCATTTAATGAAGTATGCGAAAAAATACAAGTCTATATTGGAGGAGAAAGAGATCCAGAAACACGTAAGATAATAACTGAAGGCAAGTACGGAAGAGGGAATAGTGCACTTGTTAAAACCATGATAAAAAAGAAAAACGAAGCCCCAACACCTTCCAATGTCAAGGCTTTTATGGTAAGACTGGTTTTGAGAAGATTCTTCCTCTATGTCAGGGAGTTTGTCAAATACTACCAAATCAAAACAATTGGTGATAGTTTAAATAAAGATGGACGCGATTTGTCCATAGATGATTTGGCCTGTAGAGCTATTGGATCCAAGGGCTTGTATAAAGAATATAGTGAAGATGGCCCTGGTCAAACGAAATGCCTTTCAGAAACCTTGATGTTGCCCGAAGATGAAAACAAGCTGGAAAGCATGTTGACAGATGAAGAAAAGAAGTTTGTTGCTTTTTTGACGGAACAAAAGATAACCTGTTTCGATTATTCTAGTAAGAAAAGGATTGATACATTAAACTTCAATTATTAAGCACTACTCTGGCAATTACTCTATGTCCATAATAGTCAAGTGAACTATTATTGCACTGCTTAACGAATTATAAACGCAAAAAGCAAGTACGTTTCAGTAGATGCTATCAAACAAAAGAAGACAATTGGTCGAACGGTTAACCAACGCAAAAAAAGGAGGAAAACAATGAATAAAAGATTCGTAGTTAAAGATTTAAGGAGCGAAGGTGGAACCACCATCGACTTTGTTGCTAAACATAAAAAGAAAAACTTTAGCTTGTTTTTCAAAGCGACAGAGGAAAGTCACGAAGCATGTCTTTGTGGATTTGTAGGAGATGGATGTTTTCGCAAATTGGTTATTCCCGATACATTGCTTGATTATCAAGTAACAAGAATTGGCCAAAGCGCCCTGGAATGTTGTGAGATGACAAGCGCCGTCATTCCACCAACAGTAAATACTATCGACCATCACGCCTTTTCTGGGTGCTTTGCGTTAAAAAACATTGAGCTGCCGGAAACGATCGTGTCAATAGGAGAGGGCGCTTTCCAAAACTGCGAGAATTTGCGGAAAATATCGCTCCCCAATTCGTTATTGGAGATTGGGGAAGATGCCTTTTGGGGATGTAGTAGCTTGTCGGAAATAACCATTCCTAAAACTTTAGTTAGTATAGGTAGAGAGGCTTTCTGGGGATGCAAAGGATTAACCTCAATTGCCGTACACAAGGACAACAAAATCTATGATTCGCGAGAAGACTGCAATGCAATAATAAGTACTGTTGAAGATAGAATGGTTGTTGGTTGCACAAGGACCGTAATACCTGATTCGGTTAGAATAATCGAATTTGCATTTGCAGGCCAAAGTGATTTGGAGTCTATGACCCTCCCTGCTTCCGTTGTAAACATTGGCGAAAGTTCTTTTTGTAGTTGTAAAGCATTAAAAGAGATCATTATCCCTAATTCTGTAAAAAAAATAGGAAAAGATGCATTTGCCCGATGCTCAAACTTGAGAGAGATCAGCATCCCACGTTCTGTAATAGAGATTGAGAGCAGGGCGTTTGGTGGTTGTGAAAACTTGTCAGATGTAACAATCCCTCGCTCAGTCAAAAGCATTGCAATCAATGCTTTTGAAGATTGTCCGAGATTGTTGCCTTACCCTATTGAAGGAGGAAATCCATATTATGACTACAACGCTTCGGCTAAAAAAACATCTGAAGTTTTAGATTTGGTTGAATCGATTTCTAAAACATACGGCATCAATTTCTTGAACAGAAGTAACACCCCCACCGTGAATAAGCCCAAATCAACTGAAAGAGATTGTCATTTGCTCAATAAACTTGAAAAAATGCATAAATTGGAGTGTTTGGTAACATCAATTGGTACAGTTTTAAATTCCGTTTTTGATGACACCCGGCCCAGTAACCTCAAAGACTTCAATGCGGTATTCTTTAAGGCGATGAAGTATTACACAAAAGAGTTCTTTGATTTGGGATATGTTAGATTTTTGAATATTTTCAATGACATTCCCGTCTCTGACAAGGGGAGTGTCGGTTTTTTTGCTGATTTTGTCCATTTTGGACATGACAAGGGAAAGAACGGGTATGATGTTGTTACCAACCAAATAGGGAAAGTTAATGTCGGCAAAAACAATCAGTTGTTTCATGGTTCCTCACTATTAATTGACAAAATGTTAGGTAACTGCTGTACTTTGGGCAAATCGTTTGAGTATTGTTTCAAAGAACGAAATCCCTTATTGCCGAATGGATTTACGGTGTACAAAGACCCTGAAACAGGTTCCTCAAATCCGTTTGTTTCGTCTAAAAATGGCTTTCCTGAAAAGGTTATAAAGGAGGCTCATAGACTGAGAGGAAAATGGTTTGGAGAATGGCTGCAGAGTTTAGAAGCCTGTTATGATGAAAAAGACAATGGCGTGACAAACTATTGCATCCTTTTTGGTAGTCCAGCATATTATAGGAATAATGTCGCATCGGATAAAACATTCAGAAAAGCCGTTGTTCGAGCTATCGTTGGGATTGACTCTCGCAAGGAGGATAGAAACACCATTACACAATTCCTTCAAGTACTTCAAGGATTCCTGGGACAATTGTCTTTCAACCTTATTGTAGATTTGGCAAGAGAGAAATAAGGGATAAACATCATGAATACTATGAATACTGCAAATAATAAAACTGATTATTTTGTTGAAGATTTAAGGGGCAAAGAAGATGCCGTCGCTGATTTTAGAGTTACATTCTCTAACCAGGAAAAAAACACAGAATACAGTCTTCTATTTAGACTAAATGAAGAAAATCTTCATGAACTCTGCTTAATTGGTTTTGAAGATAGCTGTTTTTGTGACCATTCTTTGGCGCCAACTGCCGAATTGCGAATCCCTCCCAAAGTTCAGGGCTGTTCGGTGACAATTATTAATAGTTTATTGCCGAATGCGGGCGTTATCTTAGGTGACAGGTATAGATCTGATAATTACGAGTCGGATGTATTGTCCAACATTGGAAATATAAAGAATATCAGTATTCCAGACTCCGTACGCGTTATTAAGGAATACGCATTCAGTAATGTTGAAAAACTAGATAGTATATTTATTCCTAAGTCTATTGTTTCTATTGGGGATGATGTATTTAGTGGTTGTGTTAACTTATCTTCAATAGTCGTTGATCCCAACAATCCTGTCTACGACTCTCGAGATAATTGTAATGCTATTGTCAAAACAAAAGAGAACAAAATGATAGCAGGATGCAGAAACACCATCATTCCGAAGACAGTTACATCTTTAGATGGAGCCTTTGCGGGGATGAGATGGCTAAAAAAGATTGTTATTCCAGACAACATTGTAGAGATTGGAGATGGTTCTTTTTTTGCTTGTGAAAATTTGAAAACGGTTATCCTTCCAGATTCAGTAGAAATCATTGGTTTGAATGCGTTTGGTGGATGTGTAAAATTGGATAAAATTAAGTTGCCGAATTCATTAAAGGTTATTGGTGTTTGTGCGTTCTCAGAATGTGATAGTTTAAGGGAAATTTATATTCCTAAAAACGTTAATTACATTGCTAGTGGAAATTCATCTTCGTTTGATTATTGCAGGAATATTAAGTCCATTATAGTAGATGAAGATAACCATTTCTTTGATTCGAGAGACAATTGCAATGCTATTATAGAAACCTCAACAAACTCTCTTTTGCTGGGTTGCTCAAATACGACTATTCCTAATTCAGTAACTAGGATTGGTTCCGATGCTATGTCAAATTGTTATTGTGGAAGTTCATTGGTTATTCCAGATTCAGTAATTACTATTGAAGATTTTGCATTCCATTCTTGCGAAGAGTTAGAAGAAATAATTATCCCCGAGACGGTTGTTGAAATAGGAACATATGCATTTTCTGGATGCAGTAGATTGCGTAGAGTGTATATTAAAAATGCTGCATTGCTTGAAAAAGCAGTCGATAAAACTCAAATAAAAAATATTGATATTATTAAGTCAGATCCCTATTCATATGAAAAAATTAGAAAGACGAATAGGGCGGTTATGCAATTGAATGAATCAGATAAATTGTTGAACTCATATAATCATAATAAGAATGGCAGAAATGCACCTCTTTCTGTAGAAGATCTGTTCGATATTAAAGGCGAAAGCAATCCATTTCGGTCAGATGCTTTTTTCGAAACGGTTATTATAAACTTGGATAAAATGGAAGAGAATACGGAAGAAAATACCATAGGCAAAGTGGTATTTGAGTCATTCCAAGAAAATATAGGTGCTCTTCATGCTAGATTTCCATTTGTTAAATATTTAAATATTTTTAATTATTTAAACATTCTTAACTATTCTGAACAGTATGGAAGTATACAGTTCTATGCTGATTTTGTTCATGGATTAAATGGTGTGAAAAAACTGGCCAATGGCAAAAAAAACATTACAGATCAAACAGAAGAGATTGACCTTGGGTTAGATGGTTTTTTTGAGAATTTACTTGATCTTGAAAGGGAAGTTCTTCTCCCCAATTGTTTTCGTCGTTTTGGCAGCAGATTATTTGAATACTGTAGCGATCCTCACCAACCATTATCGAAAACCGCATATTCGGCAGTGCGTTTGGTAAGAGGCTTAAAGGAAGAACGTCAATATGTGATCAGTGAGGAGTTGAATAAACAATTAGATGAATTTGCCGATCGTTTTAACAAACAGCAATTCTATAAATTGCTAAATAATTTTGATACATGTTATGATGAATCCAACAATGAAGTCACTAATACGTTTTTCATTCTTGGTTGGTCATGGGCAAGTAATGATAGAAGTTTTTACGAATTCCTTCCACATGCACTTCGAGCTGTTGTGGGTGTTGATAGAAGTAAAGGATCAATAGATGAGATTAATTATTTTTTAGAAAGACTTCATGCGTTGATAAACCATTTAACACAAAACATTATTTTAAAAATTCAAAACAACAAGTTGCGCAAAATTGCAGAAAACAGCTCTATTACACAGGCGTTAATACGCAACATGAGTCACAATATCAGATCACATGTATCTAATAACTACACTTCCGAGCATGCGTACGACAGCCTAAAAGATGATCATATTAGACATAATTTAAACAATTACATTTCTTCCGAAAAGGATGATGTTGTGTTCCCAAAGGATAAAAATCTTCAACTACCGTATTTCATTCAATATTTGAATAATCGCATGGACTATTTGAGCGAAATGACTTTTGAAGTTCCCACTCTTTTGACCACAAAGCGTTTTTACGCAAACATAATCAAGGAACTCGATCGAGAGCGTATCTTACTTAACCACATTTCTGGCATCTCGGGTTTCAGATATAGGTTCTCCATGTTGTTCAATGGCAAAAAAATGTCTGAACAAAACGACTTATCCGTTGCTTTGCCCGACGCACTTGGGAGCCAAGCCTTTTATAATATTATAGAAAACATCATCAGAAACACGGCAAAACATGCGACAAAGCGTAGCAATGCCGAGACCGTATTTACTATTGAGCTAATAGAAAATGTAGATATCCCAGGGTATTATTGCGTAGAGATTGATAACGGGATTGATGAAGTTGACATTAAAAGCTTGGTTTGCAAACAAAATGAAATACTTAATGACTCTGTGCTAGGTGGTGACAATAGATTGCGAACTTATGGTTTGGGGCTGCTTGAAATGAAAGTAGCGGCAGCGTTCCTGCGCCAAATCGAACTTGAGCAAATCAACTCTTATGAATATCATTTTGAAAACAGAGATGAATATTACAATGAGCATAAAAACCTAATTCTTCTCAAAGCCATCAACAAAAACGAAGCCTTGGGTTATCGTTTCTTCCTCCAGAAGCCAAAAGAAATCCTTCTTGTCGGTGATTATCCTTTAGACTCTTCCAAAAAAGACATGATTAATAGAGAAGGGATCCAATTCTTTAGCGAAGAAGATTTTATTAAGGCAATGCACGAAGGCCATTCATTCTCACACCCTTTCCTGCTTTATTCCGACAAGCTCACTAATGAGACAAAAAAAATGTTATCGGATGATAATGACTGCAAGACTCTGTTGCCCATCAGAAAGGTTATGGCGTCACAAGACGAGATCAATGAAGTTGTAGACAATGTCAATACCCGCGGTAGTATCTTGTCGCTGCTAAAAGACTTGGCATGGAAAAAACACACGCAAAGCATGGGCATTGAAGCCGACGGCATACACATCGGAGAAAATGTCAGTCGAAAGTTTAGCAACTGCCGCCAGGTGGTTTTTGCGAACCATAGCACTAAATCAGGTCATGAATCCTATTGGAGTGATAGGAATAGAAAACAATTACCTGAATTATGGGTTGATAATCTTTCGAGCTACACACAAAACAAACTACCCTTATTTGCACAATATTCCAAGGGGGGAGATTGCGCAACGGAGGAACTACTCACTAGATACATTGACAGCATCACTCCACAGCTCCAATTGGAGATTTTTGAAGCCTATCACAACAAAGTAGTGGTTCTAGACGAACGCATTCAACGTTTTGCCCTTGAAAATTTTGAAGGATCATCTATTAAAGAAATGGGCGGGCCAATTCCAATATCAGCCCTTTTCAAATCAACAAATGTCATAATTCCCGAGACCAAGCTTGATCCAGAACAATTTGACGAGGCGACAATTAAAGAAATAGAAAAACTTATATGTGATGAATGTGATGAAACTAATAAGGCTTTTCTTTTACTTCATTATGGCATCCTCGAACGCATGTATAAAACCGAGCAAGTAATCACCGAGAAGCTTGAAACATGGGCAACAAAGGCGAAAAGAGTTGTGGTTACCAGTGGGCGCGGTTCACATTCGCTCCAATTGCCGGATTCGGTCTGCTTTGCCAACTTGTCATCGGTGCTCAATGCGTTCACCGAAAACCGCAACAAGTATTTAATCAATTGTTTAATCAATCAATCAAGAAGGAAAAATGAATAAAATCTTAGTTTTTACAAACGCCAAAAGATGGAACCAACTGAAAACCGAATTCGAAGTTGATAAGGCTCTCTGGAACGCCCAATATGATACCATTGCAGAAAAGTTGGTATTGAAATACAGCATTGATAACGGAACAGCTGTATTGGAGAATCTCCCCGAATTATCCATTAACGAAGAAGGGGTTTATTTCGTTTATGATCAAATTGACGGACCACGATTGAACCATCTGCTTGAACAATGCGCAAATGATGAAGCTTATGCCCTTGTGCATACCGAAGGGGTACAAAAGAGCAACTTGGGGCAAGATGTTATCGTACTTCGTGGTCAACACGACACAGAAGACAACAATTATTACTATCCCCTATTCGATATTCTAACAACTATTGAGGTTGGTGATACAGTAGCTGAAAAGATGAGGTGCATTATCGATTCAACAAAGTTTAAGTTTTTGGATGAGGCTATTGAAAAATTTGTAATTGATTTTTCTGAACCAAATAAAAAAATTGGTCAGTTTGCCACATACCGCATTCTTCATCAAATTGACAGATTCAAAAAACCGATGGAGGATTTCAGAAAGAAATATGAAACCAGCAAGACCCGTGATGAATACATAGATGATTTAATCCGACTGCAGGAACTGTTATTATCAGGGAGGCCATAGTTGCCCCCCACCTATAACCAAGTTTTTGCGATTCACTGTTCTATTTGTACTCTTAGCTTGTTTTAATAAGCATTGTTTTCTTTGTGCTGTAATTGATTGTCAAACCACAAAAACAAACAGCCATGAAACTATCTGAATTCAAATTCAATCTGCCACAAGAGTTGATTGCTATTTACCCTATGCAAAATCGCGATGAAGCCCGTTTAATGGTCTTGGATCGCAAAACGCATACCATTGAACATAAGGCATTCAAAGACTTGGTGGATTATGTCAACGATGGCGATGTGTTCGTTATCAACAATTCGAAAGTGTTTCCTGCTCGGCTTTACGGACAAAAGGAAAAAACCGGTGCTCAAACCGAGGTGTTGTTACTTCGCGAACTAAACCAAGAAAGTCGCCTATGGGATGTGCTTGTTGAACAGGCTCGCAAAATACGAATTGGCAACAAGATTTATTTCGAAGATGGCGATTGGTTGGAGGCCGAAGTCATTGACAACACCACAACTCGTGGTCGAACACTGCGTTTTCTGTTTGACGGGACTCATGAAGAATTCAAAGAAAAGCTGTTTTCCTTAGGGCACACTCCCTTGCCAAAAAAGATTCTAGAGTTGCGTGCCGATAATATAATTCCCGAAGACATAATGAAAGATGAAATCGAGAAACTCGACGAGGAGTTCTTCCAGACCATTTATGCTAAAGTAGAAGGTGCGGTGGTTGCACCTTATGCAGGATTGCATTTTAGCAAAATCCTCATGAAACGGCTTGAAATCCTCGGGACTTCGTTCGTTGAACTGACGCTGCACCCTGGCATGGGAAACTTCCGGGACATTGAGGTTGAAGACCTCAGCAAACACAGATGCGACTCGGAAGAGATGATCGTTGACCAGGCCTGTTGCGACGAGGTCAACGAGGCAAACCAGAGACACAACAAGATCATTGCTGTATGTATGACATCTATGAAAGCCCTTGAAACGGCTCACACTATTGATGGAAAGATAAAACCGTTCAATGGCTGGACAAACAAATTCTTCTTCCCGCCATATACCTTCAGTGTGGCCAATGCCATGATTACGAATTTCCATTTTCCCAAATCGCCTATGATGATGGAAGCCGCAGCCTTTGCCGGCTATGACTTCTTGATGAAAGCCTATAAGGAAGCTGTAGCCAACAAATACAAATTCTTTGCCTATGGTGATGCAATGCTTATACTTTAGCCTCGTTTGTAAAACTTAAAGTCATTCTCCCATAAAAATATCCATCAGCCCCAAACACGAACTTGCCAACCGCTTTGCGAAATACCTTGTGAGTTTTAATGACAATAAGGAAGACATTGAGCGTATGAGAGAAGCACTTGAAAATATTACTCTAGCCATTTCTCTATCTCCAACTTTAAAAGATGGAATACCTTCGCGCTGTAATTGATTGTCAAACCCTAAATCGCACGAGTTATGAGAAAAAACACAGAAAGTAACAACACGGCCCAAGGCCAACATGTTAAGGAGAATCTAACAACTGCAAAAGCCTGGAAGATATTCTCGCAGTTTAAACTTGGGGTATGCTACGAGGAAGGAATAGTTGTTCCTCAAGACTATGAAAAGGCTGTAGAATGTTACACTAAGGCTGCAGAAATGGGCCTTGTGGAAGCTTTTTATTATTTGGGATCATGCTATGACATGGGTAAGGGTGTTCCTCAGAATTTTCAGAAAGCGGTAGAGTTATACGCCGAAGCTGCTATTCACGGATGTGTGGGGGCACAGTTTGAATTAGGGTTTTCTTACGACTATGGCCACGGAGTGCCGCAAAATTATAAGAAGGCGGCGAAATGGTATACTAAAGCTGCAGAGCAAGGCGAAGCTTATGCGCAATATCGAATGGGTTGTTTCTATGAAGAAGGCCTGGGCGTAAAAAAAGACGGCAGAAAAGCATCAAAGTGGTATGCAATAGCCATGGAGTCTTTCTCTCAAACAGCCGAACAAGGTGATGCGGACGCTCAACTTCGTTTAGGATATGGTTACAGCAGTGGCCGTGGTGTTCCGCAAAACACTAAAAAAGCGGCGGAATGGTTTGCCAAAGCCGCCGAACAGGGTAATGCAGATGCTCAGTATAATTTAGGTGCATGTTATGAATTTGGTAAGGGAGTGAAACGAAGTTTTAAGACAGCGATAAAGTGGTATATAAAAGCTGCAGAGCAGGAAAATGATGATGCGTGTTACAGGCTAGCTGTTTGCTACATAGAACAGCGCAACATCCCTCAAGACCAAAAGGAAGCGGTAGAAGAGTTGTTGAGAAAGATGATGAATAATATTGAAGAGCCAAATAGTTAACCTAAGCATTAAAAGCACAATGCTAACTAGTTGGCATCAAATCATTCGTTTTCTCCGGTTTTTTACAAGGAAAAGTACGTTTTCAAGCCGTAATTTGAAAAATGTCATTATTTTGCACCTACAAAACACTAAGAAATAAAATGAGCAAAAAACGCATTTCATCTAATTACATCACGCAACTTGCGCCCAATGAAGTCTTTGTCTTCGGAAGCAATTTGCAAGGCATGCATGGCGGCGGTGCCGCCAGGCTAGCCTATCGGGATTTTGGTGCAGAATGGGGCCAAGGCGTAGGATTGTTTGGACAATCCTATGCCATTCCAACCATGCAAGGAGGTGTTGAAACCATCAAGCCGTATGTTGATGATTTCATAGAATTTGCCAAAAAGCATAGCGAGCTTGTTTTTTTGGTCACTGAGATTGGTTGTGGCATAGCAGGGTTTACTCCACAAGAAATAGCTCCGCTGTTTTCTCGTGCCATCACCGAAGAAATTCAAAACATATACCTTCCTGAAAGTTTCTATGCTTTGTTGAAATAATTTCATTAAAACATTGGGTATTTAGAAAAAAGATGTATCTTTGCGAAAACTAATAATGAGCAGATATAAACGAATAAAAACCGAAGAGCCTAATGGGTTATAACTAGGTGCAATACAATAATTATGGGAATGTATTATGGTAAGCCTTGTAATCCTAATTGTTATCATTTTATGAAATGCGATTATTGTCGGAAGACGTCCGCTATGATTCATACTTTGGCAAAAGGATTAATAAGTGATTGTGGTAATAAGCTGTTTTGTCGGCAGAATTTCTATTGCAAATATGCTCAACGAAGTTTGGCCTATGTTTCGACAAAAGAATGTCAAAATATAAATGCTTGAAAGAACTCTTTATGCCTAAAGTCTTAACAACCTTTGCGACCTATTTAAGTGTTACAAAAACTGTTCAATGCCTCAGTGGAAATAACTATCCTTTAAGGTATTGAAAGAATAGATAATATACTATTGTTGTATTTTTTATTAGAAGATTGTAATAAAGTGATTATAGTTTAAGAGGATTACATTAATATTATCTAAAATAGTAATAGCAATAATAGTAATTCAAGACCAACTACAATGCAAGAAGTGTTTTTAACGAGTTCGGCAACAAGAATAACCCCTATTATTAAAGTTGTGGGGGAACGGTGTAATTTAAAGTGTTCATATTGCTATTACAATCATATAAATCAAACACCAGACGGCAACAGGATAATGTCTATAGAAATGCTTGAGAGAGTTATCTCACAGTATTTGTCTGTTTTTGATGGACCTTTGATATTTGTGTGGCATGGGGGAGAACCTATGCTTGCTGGTATAGATTTTTATAGAACGGTATTGTCATTAGAAGAAATATATAAGAATAAAACCCATATAATTACAAATGCAATACAGACCAATGGCACATTGATTGATCATAATTGGGCGACGTTTTTAAAACAGAATGGTTTTAGGGTTAGTATAAGTATTGATGGTGTTGATTGTGTTCAAGACAAATATCGAAGGACTATTTCAGGGAAAGGGACTTCTAATACAATAGAACGTTCAGTTTCTATATTACGTGAGGCTGGTGTTGACTTCAATGTTTTGCAAACAATTACGAAGAGTTCTTTGGCATTCTTAAAAGAGAGTTTCGATTATTTCACAGATGCACTTCATATTCACAACTGGGGGGTAAATGTGTTTAGGGATGTCGAGCGTACAAATTCAATTATGGGAGGAGAATCGATTACAAACGAGGATTATTTTTATTTAATTACCAAGTTGTTGGATCTTTGGATGGAAAAGAACGATCCATCCATTATTATTCGTGAGATTGATGATTATGCTTTAGCGGCATGTGGGAAAACTCCTGACACTTGTTCTATGTCAGGGAATTGTTCTTCTTTTATTACGATTGATTGGGATGGGACCGTTTATCCATGTTGTGATAATATTGTTTCACATAAAGGTGTTGTTCCTGGTCATCTTTCATCGGATAATCTGATAGATATTAAAAACGGAGACAAAAGGCTTCAATTGGCTGAGCGTATTAATGCTCTGCCGAAAAAATGCAAAGATTGTGATTTTCTATATGGTTGTTATAATGGATGTACATATCACAGAGAAAATGGTCAAAACCCGTATTGTAAGGCACACCGTGATATCCTTCGGTATTTTAAGGATAAATTACTAATTGTTTAACCAAATCTTTATTGTTATGGATGCTGTATCTTCATTGCTCAAACGCGTTACAGAACACCAGTCGTTTGAAAGAGGCACCCAGGCGTTCACCCCCCATAAACTCAAAGAAGGTGACGCTTCCATTTATGCTAATCACCAGAATTATCGCAGGTCGTAACCTCTTAAGCAATCATGCCAGTGCTCCGTATGGGGGAGCACTGGCTTTTTTTTACGATGAATTATTATCAGAGATCAAGGGCATATTACCGAGAGATTTGTCTGAGCGGAGTGGATGATCATGACGGCGTTTCAGATATAATAAAATGTAGTGGGTTCTCAACGTATCCGGAAGAAGAATATTCGGTGATTATTGAAACCATTCGATATTTTCCACATCAATTTGATGTAATCTATGATATGGGATGCGGGAGCGGTTTATTGCTAAACTATATAGAAAACCATATTGGTTATCCGCTTAAGCTATATGGGGTGGATTTTGTTGAGGAATCTATAATGCTTGCCAATAAGTCTTTCCCTAATTATAGTTTTATTTGCAAAAATGTTGTTGATTATAAGTTCCCTTTGAACTTGCCTGATAAGTGTTTGATAATGATAGACCCTTATCATTATCGTGAAGATGATTTTGAAAAGCTCATCCTTTATTATTTACAATTAGATATTAATATCATAATCTATACTTATTCAGATGTCCTTTCTGGATTAAGTTACAAAACCATTTTTGATTTTGAATTATTTAAGAAGCACAAGGCTTCATTTTGTATCATAAATAATTCTATTAATACGGCTATTCTTACTACATAATTATTCAGAAGAAAAAAGTTGCATTACTTTTTCAAACGAAACAATCATGGAATACAATAGAATGTTGAATGATCACGCCTCCTATCTCATCAAACAAGGCGAAAAGCTCTCATACCTTCTCCGGCATGACAAGTCATACGCTTTCGACGAACATGGTTGGCGCGAAGTGAGTGACCTTGAGGCTAACCACGGCTTTACGGTGGAAGAATTGCGCGAGATTGTAGCCACCAACAACAAGCAGCGATTTGAGTTTTCCGAAGATATGACGTGTATCCGTGCCAGACAAGGCCATAGTATCCAAGTCGATGTGGAGCTGGCTGAAGCCACGCCGCCCGACATCCTGTTTCACGGCACGACAAAAGATGCTATCAGTTCCATCATGAAGCAAGGCATCCTGAAGGGCGAGCGGCTTTATGTCCACCTTTCCACAACCTTCGATACGGCCATTAAAGTAGGGGAGCGGCATGGCAAGCCTGCCGTTTTGGTTATCGATGCCAAAAGGATGCATGAGGAGGGAATCAGGTTCTTTCTTAGTCGCAACGATGTTTGGCTCACTGACTTTGTTGATGCCAACTATTTAATAGGTGTATCGGAATGACAATTGCCCCCTCAGCTTCTTCAAGTGCCCAATATTCACCATAAGAACTCCCTCCGTTTTCTTTTTGGTAAGAAAAGTTACCTACGCTTGTTAGCACCATTATTAACACTGAGGATTTCAATCGCGTAGTGTCGATGTTCGCTGCCAAATCGGAGAGTGACTTTGCATCGGCATCAATCTGGTCACCACCTCCAAGCTTGATTTCAAAGAGTCTGGAGGAGCCATCCTTTAAATGAATGGCATCACATTCTAAGCCCTTTTTGTCTCAGTAATGATACACTTGGCCGTCCAAAGCATCGACATGCACTCTGGGGTTGTGCACGGCAAGCGTCTCAAACATCAAGCCCCATGGTTCCCAAATCATTTAAAAGATCATTGGAATTGGCTCCAATACCATAATGGCAATGCTGGGGTATGTGAAATAGTGGTTGTCGCTGGTGCGTATGGCTGTTTTATAAATAAGATTTGGGCCTCAGGCGGACATATCTTCGATAACGAAGATTTTTTAGGGAACTAGCTTGCATTTTGCGGGTCGTGCTGCAACGTCATCATTTCGCAAAATATCACTTTCGCAAACTACGTCATAATATCCATATCCTTGAGCAAGGACATCCGCATCTTCCATGTCCAAGGCATCCGGTTATCCTCCACGGCATATTCGATGTGCCAGGAAGTTGTCATCCCCAAGGCCGTGGCCTTCTTATGGTTTTGCTTAGCGGTTAATAAGTTCGCTAAACCGACTTTATTTATCGATTCTCCTGATTCAAAGGGCGACATCGTTCGCATCGTTAGTTTAGCGAACCGCCCAGTGCAGGAATGGAATTTAAGAGTCTATTAGTGTTTATTGGAGAATTTGGCCTTCTCGTATAATTCGTTGTACTCTAATAATCCGATAAGATACAATTCCGTCTTCGGTATATTTTCGCAACATGAGTTATCAAGTTCGGGTGTCAATTCCAAGTGAGATTAGATTCCTCTTAGAATACTCTTGAAATGTTTTTGAAGTTTTTCGAAAAATTTACACTGTCTAACTTAAAAACAACACAATATGGTACCAACAAGCGCATACTATGACGAAATCATGGAAGACTGCAATCAAAAAAGGTCTTTAGAATCGGTTCGATCCTCTTTGGCTGATGAAATAAGAGAGCTGGATTGGATAACTCTATTTAGCGATTGGGAATTGGCAATTGCCTCTAATAATTAAACGAATAACTAATCTAACAAACAACAATCTATTATGGAAACACCAATCATCAACAACTATCCGGAACTGATAGAGATGGACATCAACTCCGGTGCAAATTATCCTGAGCGTGATAGCTCGGGAGTGAGATCCTTTAGCATGGGAGAGAGAGCCATCCTTACATATTGGGAAAAACCAATTAAAGAGCAGTTGAAAATAATATTTGATGCAAATTCGAATCTCATTAAAACCGAAACAAGAGCTAAACTTTATTATGAAGGTGTCAAAAAACATCATGAACAGTATTTAGCAGAGAAACGGGAACTTGAGGACAAAATTCTTCAACGTGAAAAGGAAATTCAAAAGAAAGAGAAAAACCGTGATTTTTATATCCGTCTGAAAAGTTTTGGTAACAGTAGCGTTGGATTCCAGGAAAACGGGAAGAGGCGTGATGGGAAAAAGCAAAGTCTTTGGAGTAATGTTTTATTGGTTGTAGTAATTGAATCTATTGTATCTGCTGCCACATGGATGATTCAGAGAGAGACGTTGGAATTGGAGAGCGTTATTACAAGAATTGGGTTTTTATTGGCAATCGGGGTGGCTTCGGTTTATCAACTTCGCTTGTATTATAATACAGGGAAAAAACTAATCAAAGTCTTTCATGATATCACCTTGTTTCTTAGCTTCATTTGTATTATTGATGGTCTTTTGGTTGGTTACTTTTTTGGTGACATATCGGCTACCACAACATCTGGTTTTGATCTGGAGCAAGTATATCTCGATGGGCAGATCAGTGAATCGAGAGGCATAGAATCATTTTTAGTTAGTTTTCCTGGTGCTATAGAGCTAATAACAACAGTGTTGCTGTTGTTAATTAGTAAGATGCAGGCTGTTGAACAAGTGAAACACACAAAACAAGAGAGCAACTCAATCGATAAAAAAATAACTTTTGAAAATATCGGTATTGAAGACTTAAAGAAAGAAAATAAAGAAGATAAAGTTCGCCTCAGCCGTATTAAAGAACTGGATGCCGTTTACCAGAAAGAATCTCAAGAAATGTTGGTGAAATTTGAAAAAGAAAAAAATGCCTTCAAAGAATCCAGTTCGATGGGGAAATATGAACTTGATAAAATAGTAGAGGCTATAGTTTATGTACTGTCCGTATTTCGATCTGATCGTATTGAAGCTGATGCCCTAAAAAACAGTGTGGCTGTGTCATCATTACCTCCTTATGAATTGGCCACAGAGTCCGATGTGAGAACAATTCAATCTATTAACTTTTAACATCAAACATCATGAATAAATCTGTATTAATACCGACCTTACTTGTGTTAATCCTTTCTTATGGTTGCTCATCAACAACTACACAATCTGAAAGTATTCAAGAAACAGTTGTCACATTTGTCGTGGATTGTACCGACCCTGAATTATTTGAGTCGATAGACCGGGACTTTCGGACAAATCTTAATTCGTTTTTTCGTAACCTAAACCTTAATCAATTGGATTATGGTAAAAAATTGACTGTAAAAATGCTGCCACTTGAAGCATCTGGAACCGTTTCGGCTAACGGAGCATCAATAGGACCTGCAACCAGGAACATGTCGAAACGAAAGGCTGCGTCGTGTCGAGACACTCGTCCACTCTGCCAACTGATTGCAACGGAATTAAACACCTATAGAACACTCAGTGAATCTGATGTAAGATATAGTTCAATCTTGGAAACATTATTGAAAACGTTCATGGAGATGAATCCCGAATCAGAAAGAGAAATAATTGTACTGTTGAGCGATGGAATTGAGCATAGTAATTTCTTGAATATGTATAGGTCATCCATTCCAACTACAGATGATGCTGTTGAAAGATTGGCTAATAGACTTGATCCTTTTTTGTTACAATCTGCCACTAGTCGCATATGTCTCGCAGACCCTGTCGTAGTAATGGTGTTAAAGAAAAATGATCGTGTGAACAATATCGATTTGAAGCAGTTTTATAGTAAGTTCTTGAACAATGTTTTGGGCATTAAAACATCGAATATTCTTTTTGTTGACAATTTGGGCAATAACATACAAATCCCTAAAGAGCCATGAGAACTATTATTTTTATTACCATAATCACATTGGTGTTGTTCTTGTTCCTGACAAGCCGCTTTCTCCTTAAGGATCTATTTAGATTGTTTTGGAAATACACGAAAAGCTTGTTTATTAGCCATGGTGTAACTTTTTATTGTGAACTTGGCATAACTATATTGATTGTTGTTTTGTTAGCGATGGGAGCTGCCGCTGTTCATTCAGCGGCAGCAGCCCTTTTTTCCTTTATCACTACAAATGACCTTTCCGAATTCTGTATCACCTATCGAGGCGTGTTTAGTTTTTACACATCAGATATTCAGAGTCCAAGTCACCATTTTCTTTGGCTCTTTATTTCGCCATTGTATAAGCTGCTTTCTGCATTTGTTCTGGTATGGTCAATTAGGCGTTATTTTACATCGTTCAATAAACGATACAATAGGGGGATATATTCGGAATCAGACTGTTTCTATTTCTCTTTGATTGGAGTGTCTCTATTATTTGGTTTTGAGGTCTTCATGCATACGCAATCCATAAATAGATTAAATTTGATTTCAAACTCTTTGTATATAATACTGCAAAATCTGTCTCTTTTCTTGTTCTTTTTTTCCTGTTATTGGATTATGTCAAGCGAAACTCATCATTTGACCGAAGACATGGAAAAATACCTAGTAATGGGAAAGATAAAAAAGACAATTATTTCTTCACCATGGTTACAAATAGTATTTACATATATTCTGTCAATTGTTTTAACCGTTCCATCATATCTTGGCCTTCAATTTCAACCTAATAATAAACTGCTGTTTTCCGTATTTGTCGTCATTGTAATTATTTCATTTTTCCTGACAAAAAGGACGATGGCTAGGTCTTGGAATTATCTGTCTGCTATTTTGTTTGATTCCACCTTTGAGCAAACACTCATAGAACCTACCATGATGAAACTCAATAGATGTTGGACTATTGTTTTGTGTTCTTTGTTCGGAATAATTATCCTGTTGTTTTCTTTGTTTTATTCCCAGTCAATGTTTATGTTCACCTTTTTGTCGCTTTGCTTGATTATGATGCTGATTGTTATTTCGTCCGTTGTTTATGGGGTTTTGTTTCTGGTGGACGAAACTGTGGCTATGATTAAAAAGGAGGGACATCTAAACAACCGTTGGGGTGATTTTATAAACTATGTCAAGCGCACTACATTATCTTTCGTCTCAGCGTTTTTATCAGGATATTGCTTTGTTTTTGTGATCTTTTTGTTAGTCACAGTTTTCCCAAAAAGTTTAGATTGCAGTTGTATCTATTCAAACAATAATTACATTGTCGATCCTGATGGTGAGGTTTTATGGTTGGATACGGAACAAGAGCGTTATTATGCTCCGATTTCCTCCGGAGAAATACCTCAATGGTATGTTGACATGTTACTTCTTCAAGAAGATAGATGTTTTAGAGAACAAAAGTTTTATTTTCCCAACAAATCCAATTGGCATGGCCTTTCCCCTGCTATTATTAAGCGCGGCGGGAGCAATCTGAATTGCCAAATTATAAAGCAAATGTCGTATTCTTCGGCTCCGCGCGATGGTAGTCGCAAAACAAGTGACCTGCTTGGAGCATACCAGTCGTCCTTACAATATAGTCTTGAAGAGTTGATCGATTTATATTTGAACATCAGTTCTTTTAATGGGGCGCGTGGTTATCAAGGGATAAATGCAGCTTCTATTTTCACTTTCGGCCGTGCTATAAATAAAATAAATTCATTGGAAATGTTGTATTTAATTTCAACATTGCCAAGAGCTACGTATTTGACTGATGGTGAGAGGAGAATCGCCTATACCTGTGTCCAGGAGAATCCTGAATTGGTCAAAAGTATATTGCTTAAGAAGGCCAAAAAATGGAAGTCTGAAGGTTTGATTTCAAATCGTGAGTATAGACAATTGTGCAACGATTCGCTGTGTTTTTCTACTCTAAGATATAAATGTAACGATCTCCCAGCTAGCACGAGGCTCTATCTAGAAAGGACATTCAAAGATAGCCTTGGCCGTCACGATTGTTCTATTACCTTGGAGAACGAAAGAGCTTTAGCTTCAGCTTACGACTTATTAAAGACTAAGAGTGTGTTTCGGGCAAATGGCTCCGAACTTCAAGTAGCAGCTATGGTTGTCGAAGCAAATAGTGGTAATATTGTCGGCCATTTCTCTTCCTCGGAGGTGCTTGATTACGCCAATTGTTACTCTTATCCAGTAGGCTCCGTTTTGAAGCCGGCAATTGTACTTGAAATCATTAAATCTGGCGGGCCAATCGATTTCAAGTTGTTTGATGGAAAGGTTGGTCAACGTAAAACACCACGCAATAGCCACGGCTGGAGCAACATCCATGTTAATGCTGAAAAAATTCTTTCAAGAAGCCTTAATGCTCCTTTTGCAAACCTGATTGATCTAGGTTTGAATCCAAGGTTGGTATATCAAAATTTGGAGAACGATTATGCATCCATGGGCATTGCCAGAGATACCATCAGTGCGTCTGACATCTACAACTATCCATTGGGGATTAGAGAAATGCGTGTTAATGAAGTTGCTCAAATCTACCAAACCATCTTCAATAACGGGGTTTTCATCCCATTGTCATTGGAGCAAACATCTGATACCGTCAGGTCAAGAAGAATATGGGACATTGCCCATGTCAACGTGGTAAAAAACGCCTTGCATCAAACCATCGATGACAGCAACGGCACCTTGTATAGATACAAAAACGACTTGCCACAAGGGAAAAACTTCTATGGAAAGACTGGGACAAGTACTCGTCAGCGTGACTTTTGGACGGTGCTTTCAGATGGTAATCTGGTCGTTGTATGTTGGGCTTCTTATGGCAAACAAGTAGGCGACAGAATGGTGTTGGGTACCGAGAAATCGTGGGGAGCGTCAGCTGCGGGGCAGTTTTCAGTGCTGATCTATAACGAACTTACAAAAAACGAATCATTTTTAACCCCCTATCATCATGAACGAGTTCAATCTTACATACAATAACAGCCACAACGTTAGAATAGTAGTGGAAAAAGATGCCATCTGTATTGACCACATCCCATCCGATGGCATTTATGACAGTATTATTGCCTCTCTAGTTGATTGTAAAGGCAACAGGTCGGATAGTAGCCCCATCAACAAATGCCGAAATCGGTTCTATATTCAACTCCATAACGTGCAACCAGGGAGATATTCGTTATCTTGTTTTAAGCGCAGCTTTGCTTTTGAGCCTTATAGC
This sequence comes from Bacteroidales bacterium, assembly GCA_017645245.1. GTDB lineage: Bacteria > Bacteroidota > Bacteroidia > Bacteroidales > F082 > Limimorpha. Next base: position 65,601 of record JAGCPG010000022.1, on the reverse strand, counting down.
TATTGGTTTGGAAAAATACCGATTTCCATTGATGCTAAAAGGACTGTTTCTTTTGAAAAGTCACCTGTCTATGACAGCAATGTCAATTGCTTTCAGCAAATGATAATGAAACCTGTGCTCAAAGAAATGAAATCCGCAGCTCCTTCTCGGGTAATAGAGTTGGTTGCATACAATATTACAAGAAATTGCTCCACTTCGTATGACGCTGCATTGGCTATCCACGACTTCATTTCGCAAACCATCGGATACGATCTTGATGCTTGTGATAAAATCCTTAAAAAGGAAAACACTGATTATTCCAAAGTCAGCACTCCGTCTTTAGTGCTGGAATCCAGCAAAGGGGTCTGCTCAGGCTTCTCTAATTTGGCTGTCTCAATGTTCACTTCCATTGGAATCCCAGCAAAAACAATTAGCTGTTATGCATTGGGTTATTCAACCGTAGGGAAGTGGTCTGAAACAGCCATTCAATCCTCTTCCAACCATGTTATTACCGCCGTGAATATTGGAAGCAGATGGCTCTTGATGGATACCACTTGGGATTGTAAAAAGAAGTATCGAGGTGAGCGGATCGTTGAACAGAGACCTTTGAGTAGGGAATACTTTGACCCAACATTGCAGTTCTTGAGCTATACACATAAATTATTGCCGAATTAATAATACATTTGAAGCGACGTTTTGAAACATACCATAAATAATAGAAGTACAATGAAAAAGTCATTGATATATGTGTTATTTGCTTTTTCTGCAATGGCACTTTGTTGTTGCAACAACAAAGAAACAACGTGTTACGACTGTGAAACTCTTAATAAGGCCATTCCTGAATTCGAGAAAAGGTTCTCGGAAAAGATGGTGGTTTTAACTCCTGATTATTTTACAAATGAGGCAAAAACCACAGAAATGGTGTTTTCCTCTATGGAGGAGGCTGAATACAAAATAGCTCATTGCGTTCTTTCCGGGGAGTTGTCTCGCAATCTTTATGGCGAGGCTTATTATGAAATACTAAAGGAAGTGATCCAGTCGGATCCATCTTCGATGGACTATCCCTTTGATACTTTGCAGAATAAATCCTGCTTTACTGTGGTGGATTCTGACGATGGACGGGTGCGTTGTTACGGATGGCATCATCTTGATGGAACAAGCAATTGGAATCCTGAATTATTGGTGCAATACAAAGGGAGTGATGGTACTGTTTACACGGTGGATAATGATGATTTCGCAAATGGCGATTATATGCCCGAGGACATGTATAACCTATTTCCTGAAAAAGTGTATCGTATTCAGAACGGTGAAGATACATATACCTTCATTTGGGGAATTTACGGAGCTTCAGTAGGAGAGGGGAAGGCTTATTATGGCCTGGTTGCTCTAAAAATGGATGAGCATGGAGTCTTTTCTTTGCCTCTTTTCATGAACGACGAATTAGAAGAAGGCATTGTAGTGGGTTATTGCATTGATGTTTTCGATGAGAATGATTATGAGCTGATTCGTTTCGATCCAGATGAACCATCGTTTTACTTTCCAAATCTCAACGAAAAATATATTTGGAACGGGAAAGCCTTTGTGTTGCACCAATCATTTTAATGCTTATGAAAAAGCTTTTGTATTTCCACGGCTTTGGCTCTTCTGGCCAAACAGAAACGGTTAAGATATTGAGGGAGTTCCTTCCAGAGTTTCTGGTACTTTCTCTTGATATCCCCGTTGATCCCAAAGAAGCGTTGCTATATCTGAAATCGATGTGTAAGCAGGGCAAGCCTGACATAATTGTTGGTACTAGCATAGGTGCGTTATATGCACACCAGATGCATGGTTTCAAGCGGATATGTGTTAATCCAGCATTGAACCTATCTGAACACAGTAAGGTGATTTACCCTGGAACTTTCAAGTTCTTTAACCCTAGAAAGGACGGCCAACAATTCTTTACGATAACTGATGTAATTATCCAGCATTTTGCCGAAATGGAGAAACAACAATTTGATGGAATTGGCGATTTTGATCGTGAAAACGTTTATGGCTTATTTGCTGATAATGATACCGTGGTCAATTGTCTTGGCCTATTCTGTCAGCACTATCGTCACTATAGCTTCTTTCACGGTGAGCATCACTTAACTCGCGAGGCTATCCAAGGGTCCGTAGTCCCGTTGGTGAGGCAACTCGTTCCCTAATTTCCCACCCAATTAAGGAGTTCCGCCCTCTGCCGCAGCCTTCCGCCATCCCACACAGCCATCCCAATCTCTAGGCTTCGTCAGAGAGCTCCACATCTTGTTAATCCCGCCCGCCCACAAGCCTAAGCTGGTGGCATCCGCTGCTTTGGTTGCTTCACGGCGGGCGACTCTGCCGCCCGCCACTCCGCTTCCCTCCGCAGCCAATGCCACCAGCCGCACCCCAGTCAAACTTTTTATTCATGGGGTCGTTTTTTCAAAACCATTATCTTTGCTTTCAAATACTATCTTCTTATGAATAGACAAATCATTTACGTTGACATGGACAATGTTCTAGTCGATTTCTTTTCTGCTTTCCCTCATCTGTCTAAAGAAACCAAGGATGCTTATGAAGGTAGGTTGGATGAAGTACCAGGTATCTTTTCTTTAATGGCTCCCTTGAAAGGTGCTATAGAGGCCTATCGATATCTTGCCGATCATTTCGATGTCTATATCCTCTCAACCGCTCCATGGAAGAATCCTTCTGCCTGGTCCGACAAACTCCTATGGGTGCAAAAGTATCTTGGTGATGTAGCCTATAAGCGTCTTATTCTTACTCATCATAAAGACCTTAACCGTGGCGATTATCTCATAGATGACCGTGCCAAGAACGGTGCTGCTGATTTCGAGGGTGAGCTAATTGCTTTCGGCAGCGATCAATTCCCCGATTGGTCTGCTGTCGTGGATTATTTCAAGTCCCGTTAAGCCTTCCTTCCTTCAAGTATTTTAATTGCTCTTTCCGCAGCTCTGGCATCGAGTCCATAATAGGGTTTGACGACAATCAAATTCGCTATCTGATGTGTATTGAAGTTGCTTTCGTCGATGTCGTCAAGTATAACGTATTGACAATCCTCATTGCATTCTTTCAACCAAGCATCTATTTCGTCACCTCGTCGCCTACATTCTGGTGTCGAAGGTGTCATGTCTATCACGTTACCAGGCAGGGCTCTCTGTCCCCACATGTTAAGCAGTTCCTTATATGTCATCAGAGACTTCCATGAAGACGTAATGACTATTTCGGCTCCAGTCTTGTCGATAATTTCTTTCAGGTACCTAACGCAATTTGGGTCAAAGACAGCCCCAAATTCATCTTGACAGGGGAGTCCTTCTTTTCCAAGGACATGGCCATGATAGGCAGTATCCATCACACCGTCGAAATCAAGAAAGATGATCTTCATGGAATTCTTTGTCCTGGATTTCTTGTGTTTTTAATCAAACTTTACTTTTGGATTCATTTCACTCGGTGAACGCCAAATGATTCCATGTTTGGCCAGTGCTTTTTCTTTTACCGACCAGTATTTATGACAGAAACCCATTCTGCGCGGTTCGAGTTTTAGCATAACATTACATTCTTTTTCAACGTCATAAATGACCATTTCATACTTTTCGGTCATCTGAACAGGGTCGTATAAAAGACTGCGGTCTTCCAAAATCAAGTCGCAAATCTCTTTATACGTCGTTCTGGGGTCTATCAGCTTGTTAAGCTTTTTTTCCTTGTCTTCCCATGGGGCAGAAGACCCCGTAAGCTTGTGGTTATACTCAATGAACGAGAGCATCAATCGTGGCGTTTCCATATCATCAAGCATAGGCTCATAGATAACTGTTTCGCAAAACTCCTTGTAAACCTCGTTTTCCACTGATATGCCTCGCTTTTTCATGAGGTTTATTGCTTTCTTGGCCAATGGGATGTTTTTCCATAAATCGCCATCCTTGAAATTCTTTCTCATCTTGTCAAGAAGTACTTTGAGCTTTGAAAAGTTCTGATGGTCAATGGCACCAGAATCATCGAACAATGAATATCCCATAATATACCGATACTTTGTTTCATCCACAAGGTCGGTCTCGCCATACTGCTTTTGAAAATAATCATACATTTCACGGCTTTCACTGAATGACCGAGCAGTTCCTCTAATATAGCCGCTCAATTTGGATGCATCTGGATATATCTCATTTTTTTGCGATTCATCCAACCTATCGAATAGCCTCATCATTCTATCCTGAACATCATAATCCGTTATGTCTTCATCTTTTAGGTACTTATTGAATCTGACAAGTGCCGTTATCAGCATTTGCTTACATTCTTCACGTGTTGCCCGTTGCCACCAGTTTCGGAATCGAAACACACTTAAATCCTCACAGTTTCCTTCATCTGTTTCGTAGGTTTCATCATTCTCTCTATGCGTCACGAACAGGATGACCATCAATAATAACAGCAAAACAGCAATTGATATTAGCTTTAATGAAAGGTATGACATATATTACTTCTTATGGATATACAATAAGGTGAGTTTTGCAAAGATACAAAAAGCAGGTTTAATTCGCTATTTTTATTCCTTTGGGCGCGTCCCCCGGCGGCAGCGGCAGCGTGTCGGTAGGGTAGTGGTGTCTCGTAGCCGCCGGCGGTCGGGCTTTCCGGGGCTTCGCTATCGCTTCGGTGCTCCGTTGCACTTCGCACCAAGCCCCTCCAATCCCTCGCGCGCTGCCGCACTATGGCTTGCTGCCCACCCTTTAGGGTGTTCCGCCATTCCAGAAGCCTCGCCTTGGGGCTGGCTCCGCTTCGACGGCTTTCATTTCGCTTCGCTTCATGAAGACCGCCTCCGCTGCACCAGGCCCAAGGCAAGGCCTCTTCCATGGCTCCACAACTTGTTTATCCCGGCCACCGCACAAGCCTAAGCTGTCGGCATCCGCTGCTTCGTTTCGCTCCACGGCGTTTTTCCATCCCACTTGGCCTACCTGTCAAAAACGCCACTCCGCTCCAACTTCGCAGCCCATGCCGCCAGCCGCACCCCGGTCAAACACCTGCCAGCAGCACAATATCGCCCTGCTTGTAAGGTTTCAATAGAATAATGAAAACACGGCACCGTAATGCTCAAAGCCTTTCCTGGTGACATATACTTTGTCATCGTTCCCTTTGGTCAACAAGCCTTGCGAAAAACAGTAATCCAGTTTGTTGTTGAGGGTTTTTTCGTCTATCCCAATCTCCAGCAGCTTTTTAGTGGAAAAAGAACCATGATAGGCCGATATGGCCATATACTTTGCAGCAAGTTCTTTTGCAGGTAACAGATAGGTGTATTCCTCTTGATAGCCTTCGGCGTTCATCTTCCGACTTGGATCACCTGATAGCTTTCCCAAGTTATACGAAACCCCGGCACTACTCATGCTTTGGGCCGACAATCCAAACCCCTTGTAGGATGCCCCGTTGAGCATTCTTTCTCTAAGATAGGAGGAAACACCAAGGTCTTCGGCATCCACCGAAAACGTGTTTTGGCCAAACCTTGCCAGGTATCCCATGCTTATTAACCCTTCATAGTATTGTGTGTATTGGCTAAACAGCTCTTCTTTTGTATATGAGGTTTGGATGCTGAGCATGTTGGTTCTCAACTCATAAAGCGTTACTTGCTGCGGTCTCAGGTGGTCAATCAATTCCAGGTCTCTCTGGATGAAGGCCTCGTTTTGCCCTTGAAGGCCATACATGAAGTCAAGGTTCACTTTCTTAATGCCTGCTTGACTTGCCTTAGAAAGCCACTCCTTCATTTGCTTCTCATCACTGACCAATCGCCGAAGGCTCTCCATTATGGAATGTGACGAAGACTGAACTCCCAGCGAAAGTCTTTTAAACCCAGCCTTCGCTATATCATTCAGCTTCTTTCCTGAAAGCGTGTTGAAGGTGCCTTCAATACTTGGCTCGAAGTCTTCCGAAAGATCCAATCCGGATACGGCATTTTTATAAAACTCCATCAGCAAAGAAAAGTTCTTTTCCGTCAACGAGGTCGGGGTTCCACCACCGATGTCACATCCCAAGAGGGTTAATCCTTTATATTGCTTTTTAAAACAATCAATATCGTTGGCTACCACCCGAAGATACGTCTCTTGCAATCCATCGTCAGGGCATAGCATTCTGGTGTATTCACAAAACGAACACAGCTGCTTGCAGAAAGGAATGTGGATGTAAAACGATAGTCGTTGGTCTTTGTCAAAGGGTAGGGGACCATCTACACGATATCCTGCCCAATCCTTTGGATTCAGCGGATAAGAAGTGTTCCAGCGTGGATCGTCCTTCCTCGACTCAAATAATTCTGCTATCGTCATGTATTCTTAATCTTTTCTTGCGGGGCGTATTCTATGTGAGCAAAGATACAAATAGTAGGCTTGAGTCGCTATTGAAAAATTGATTAACTTTGCAAAAAATGAATGAAATTCTATGGTTGACATCGAAAAAGTAAAGCAATGGGCAGTAAGCCGCTGGACGTTGGGTGATTTGCATGGCGTTTCTCACTGGGAACGTGTTGACCGCAACGGCCAGATGCTGGCCACTCCAGATTGTGACCTGACCGTCATCCACTTGTTTGCCTACCTCCATGACAGCTGCAGGGTGGACGATAGCTATGATGATCAGCATGGTCCCCGTGCCGCCAAGATGATCGTCAGCCTGAAAAAAACACTGTTAAAAGACCTCACCGACCATCAATTTAAATTACTCCAAACCGCCTGCTATCTCCATACCACCGCCCACAGCACAGGTGATCCAACCATTGATGTTTGTTTCGATGCCGACCGCCTCGACCTTGGTCGCGTAGGCATCACCCCCGATCCAAGGAAGATGGCCACCAAGAGAGGGAAAAAGGTGGCAAGTCATCTGAAATAATCGAATTCTACTGCCATTCAAAATTTTCAATCCCAGCAGCAATTTCAAAGTGACATTTGGCAATACCAAGGTCAATGGGGGCGTAGCCGTTGAACATGGTGAACCGTGTGCGAGCTTCTACGGTGTTTCCGTCATGGAGCGCAAAAGAAAACTTCTGCTGGTTGATGGCGGTGGGTGCAAGCAAAGCAGCCTCTATACCTCGGGTGAACCAGTCAGGCAGCAGGAAGCCGACAATCGTGCGTTTGTCCTCAGCCACGTCATCAATGGTCTTTTTCTGCGGGTGCTGCGCACCTTGGTTTTCTCCGTAGCCGAGCGACACCACACAAACGAGTTTTTCATCAGGCCGCACCTCGTATTGGTCGGGCTGTTTCTTGAACGTCAGAGCCACCCAGCAGGTGTTTAATCCCAATTGTTGGGCCAGCAGCACCACTTTCTCTCCATAATAGCCCAAATTCACATCGTCACCCTTTTTGCCAATCATGGCAATGTAGTTGCGAACCCCTCTGAATTTACCGTATTTGGCCATCCCTCCAGCAAAAGCTTTAGGTTCTTCGGTCACCAGCTGAATGTGAAGCCCACCTTTTTGATTACACTCATTAATAAGCTTCTGTAGTTGCTCGATCTTTTCAGCCTCAATCGGCTTGTTCAGGTATTGCCGTACGCTGTGTCGTGCCTTGATGGCTTCTTCCAATGTCATAAGTCTGTCCGTTTTGTATAGCTGCGATTCTTGTTTCCACCATGGGCTTCAAGGTAGCCAAATTCTGTCAGCTGTCGAAGATAACGCTTGGCTGTGGTTGGAGTGAAGCCGAAATGCTTGATGACAATCTCGGTAGTGATTTCATCCTTATCGGCCATGAATTCCAAAATATCGACCAATTTCTTGGCTAAACTGGGCTTTATCGACCATTTATCGACCATTTTCTGTCTCAAACCCGATTTATCGACCATTTTTCCCGTGGTTGACTTCAAATATTGGTCGATATCGGCCTGAAGGTGCTTGCAGTGTAACCCTGCCATGCAGTTGAGAAATAGGTCGATATCCTCGCTCTCGCGAGTGTCAATCAATGCCTGGATATACTCAGCCTTGTCTTCTTTCAGAACCTTGGTCGGCAACACGCCAAACTCCCACTGCAGCAGGTTCATCAGCAATCGGCAGGTGCGTCCGTTGCCGTCCGCCCACGGATGAATGGTCACCAGCTCATAATGCGCCCAGAAACTTAGGTCATACACTGCCGCAACATCTTTGGGGTCAATGGCCTTGCGGCGTTCATTCAGTTCCTTGCAAAAGGCCTCCAGCTTCGCCGGCACCTTCTGGTAAGCCATATACGACTTGCCGCCCAAACCTGCAGTGACATTCAGTTTGCGCAGCTCACCCTTGGCGGCGTTGAAATCGCCACCCATTGAATGGTACTCACTTCCTGTGTGCGCCATCACCTTCGAGGCCAAAAGTACGAGCCAGTCAACGGTAATAGGCTGGTACTTCCTGATCCATTCCCGACCATACTCGTAAGCCACCTTCAGATCCAGGTTCATTTGCTGTTCCATCATGGTGCGCTTGCTGCTGGTGATGCCTTCATCAAACAGCAGCTGCGCTTCCACCTCCGTCACAGTCGATCCTTCAATGGCAGTGGAATGGACAATGATAGAGTACAGGTAGAACTTCTCAAAGTCTATCTGGTCAGCAATGCCCAGCTCATGGTACCGCTGAAGCAACCGAAGCAATATGTCCTTGTTCTCTTGGGTCATTGTTAGCTTGGAATCTGAGTGCAAATTTAGCATTATTTTTCATTAGGAACACTAACGACCTCAATAGGTTATTTCTTCATAGCTATCTGAAAACAACAAATAGTTGGCGTAGGCTTTTTTGTCGGGAACGAAAGCATCACAGTTGATGGCTTGTGTGGAGTTGCATTGGGGCTTGGTCTGTAGCTTTTTATATAACTTGCAGAAAAACGGTTTGTCTTCTTCTTGGGTAAATCGATTCTCATTGTTGGCGTGGTATCTGCATAGGAAGCAATTCCGTATATTGAAACCCCTTTCAAAGGCTTTGGCCACACCAAACACAAATCTACCTGCACCCCACAACCCTTCATTGTAAAACAATATCTCGTAAAGTAGGTTATTCTCCTTTCGGTGGCGTTCAATCAATTTATCCTTCTCTCCGCATTGTACCGTTTCATTTAGGCTGAAACGAGAAGGGTTGTTCTTGTATATGGCAAATTGATATACCTTAAAATAATTCAGTAACTCCTTCTTGGCACCACGGAAATTGTAACATTTTACAGTTGGAGCTTTTTCTTTATTTCTTCTTGTATTCCTGCTATCTATATCTAAGTAGTAATCTCTTTCTGTGGGTTCCGATTGTCTTAGTTGACATGATTCAATTAGTTCCAAATCTTCTTCTTTATGAAGCTCTATCTCAATGATTCTATAGCCCGATTGTTTTTTGTTCTCTTCGCAGGCATGGGAGACCATGATTTCAACGAGAATTGGCGGATAACCCTTACTACTATTCAAAAGAATGTCGGCGACAAAAGACCCAACGGTTTGCTCTTCAGCAACGCTATCATAGTATTGTGTCAGATCAAAGTCCTCCCATCCGTATGTGTTGCATACATCTGGATAGCTGCCATAATAGTGTCTAACCTGACAGTTTCCTTCTTTCACACAAGACACTTTCCGCTTTAAGGTAATAATGAATGGTTTTCCTTTGGCAAGGCATTCGGTATAGGCTTTTACAAAAGTATATTTGCCCATTTTATGAAGATAGGTCTCAATGTTGCAATCCACTTCGGTTTTGTGCCTGAAGTGATGTTGGTTTTTGCTCCCAAGGCATGCCGACAACTCTTGTCCACACGAAATACAGGTAAACTTATTCGCTTTCCTTATCTCAGGTGTGACTTCTTCGATGTTTACGATTTCATCGTTGTCGTTTTTCGCTCGTTTATACTTGATGATGCCCATAGGGTGTTTTATCTTCTGTCGTGACAAAAATACTCTTTTTTTTCTTTTGGGCGCATCCCCGCCGGCCGGCCGGTTTTTGTCGATAGGGTAGAGGTGTCTCGAAGGCCGTCGGGGTCGGGCTTTCCGGGGCTCCGCTTCGCTTCGGTGCTCCGTTGCACTTCGCACCAAGCCCCTCCAATCCCTTGCGCGCTCCCGCACCCTGAGCTTTCGCTCCCAAAGAATCCCACCCTTTAAGGTGTTCCGCCCTACGGGCTCCACATCTTGTTCATCCCGCCCCAAACCTGCCGGAGGCTACAGCCGACAAAAAGAAATCCCAGCCTTGCGACTGGGACTTCTGGAAAAACGAGAAAAAAGATCTGTTGGACAAAGCTATCTCAACTCAAAGTGGCATTTGTCAAAGGAGTTTTTCCAGTTTCCTCCCCAGATGATGCCGACGTTCTGGTCGCTGGCCACTTGAAAAATCAATTCCGCCAACTCCTCAAACCTCGACCAGTCAACGACCTTTCTGTCCATGCTCAGCGGGTACAAGTCCACGGCTTTCCCTACAAGGTGTTTTGAGTTCATCGTTTTCGACTTTCCCTGCTTCACATACTCACGTTGCTTTTCCACCGTGCGCAGCCCTTCCGACACGTTAAAAGGGAAGGGGCAACGATTGGCGCACTCCATTACTACTGCTTTCAGGCGTTCATCCACGCCCTCCAGTCTCTTTTTTGATAATTCTGACAGTTCCATGGTTTCCTCCTTCCTGCATTATCTGTACGCATCACGCTGGTCTTTGCTCATCGTGCGCCAAATCCACGGAGCCACTGGCCTGTCGTCGCACCAAAGCCCGAAACCGTTCCATCTCGCCTCAGTCTCGAGTTGAGCATAATGGGGATTGCTGTCGTGTTCCTTGTAGTGCCAGGCCAAGCCCCGACTCAACATCTCATCGGCGATGTCCTTACCATCCAGATAGACCGTCGCAATCCATCGGCCATAGATGTCCTTTTGCTTCAGCTTCAAGCCTACGACCTTGCCATTGATAAGCCACTGCAGGTGCAGCGTGGCAACGTCACCATAATACTGCCCACGTTCCGGCGCATCGATGCCGTTGACCCTGATCACGATTTTGGTCAGCTCACGCGCCCACGGATTCACGCCCGGATTGCCTCCGTCATCAATCCGACCTTCGAAGGTGTCGCCATCGACGACTCGGCTCACCTTCAGGAACACGTTTGTACTGTCATCGACCGTCTGACATCCTCTCGGCCAACTTGACAGGCTGCATGTCAGACCCTTTGTCACGCTCGCCGCTTCGCGGCTCGCATGCCCATGGCAGCTGCTCATCGTCAGGAGCAAAGCCGCCATAAATAAAAATAACTTCTTCATAATGCTATTGTTTTTTAATTGTCCTGCAAAAATAGACCGTCATTCCCTCCATAGAAGCGGCAACAAGAGGCAACGAACGGCAACAAGAGGCACGCCCACGGTTTATCTCCGTTTATATCTGTTTTTCATTATACTTTTGTCACGTCGTCATAGGAACGGAACCAGAACCGCAGCCCAAAACAATATAAAGATTATGACCTGCTGAGTACTGCCCATGTTCGTGACGGCTTGACAATTCACTTATTACTAACCCCTAAAAAACAATCATCATGGGTAAAATCAAGCAAGGAATCCTCGGAGGATTCAAAGGAAAAGTTGGAACCGTCATCGGTTCCTCATGGAACGGCATCGCCTACATGCGTGGGCAAGCCCAGTCCGTAAGAAACGCCAACACTCCGGCGCAACAGAAACAACGTGCCTTCTTCAGGGAAGTCCAGGAAATCATCGGTCAACTCTCCAACGAGCAGCTGGCCTTTTTGGTACCCACCACGCCAAAGGGCATGACCCGTCGCAACCTGCTTTCACAGCAAATCGCTGCCGTGGCCGTTGACGATGGTGAGACCAAGACCGTTGATCTGGCCAACATCAACTCGCTCGGCAACGCCTCGACCGCCGAAATGCCGGATGTCACCATTGCCGCCGCTGGCGAAAACCTGACTGTCTCTTGGAACGGTGACGGCGACTTCCGCACCGAACACGCTGACGAATTCCCCACGGTATTCGTGGCCAATGTCACTAAGAAGAAGGTCTATTTGATCAATTCCACCACCGCAATCGGTGCGTCAGGTGCCAAGTCCTTCAATGTCGGTCTGGCCGCTTACGGTGAAGCCACCGACACCTTCAGCGGCTTCATGCTGACTACTGGCTCCACTGAAGCTCTTGTCGGTTTCGGCACCCCAGTGACCAACCGTCCAGTCCGTCCGAAGAAGAACGCCTAAAAGCCTCTTCCCGGACAAGCCAAAAAGCCGCCCTTCTGGACGGCTTTTTTAAGGTCTTTTCCGGCATGGGTTGGGTAGGGATCAAGTCCGTACCAACTCCGTACCAAGTCCGCAAAATTAAAAACGAGTTATTAACCATCAAAAACAGAAGATTATGGGAAAAATCAAACAAGGGATCCTCGGTGGATTCCGTGGTACCGTTGGAACCGTCATCGGTTCCTCATGGAACGGCATTGCCTATATGAAAGGCAAGCCACAGTCAGTCAGAAATCCTCGCACCGATGCTCAGGTGCAGCAGCGCAATTTCTTCAAGGAAGTCCAGGAACTTGTGGGGCAGATCAGTGATGAGCAGCTTGTCTCGCTCTTTCCGTCCGCCACTCGAGGCCTGACACGCCGCAATATGCTCACCCGTCAAATCGCCGCTTGCGCTGCGTTTGTGGATGATGTCAAGACGGTTGACCTTTCCTCGCTGGAGGGCATCGGCAACGGTGAGCGCATCGACTCGCCGATGCTCGAGAGCCTCGTTTCGGAAATCGATGGTTCATTGGCCATCTATGCCGAGGAGACCGCTGTAGAGATCATTGGCAAGCCTTCTGTGGCAAACTTCATCGCTGTAGCCTACAACCTCACCCAAAAGAAGGTCGCTGTCTTCAACACCGAAGTCACCGACCCAAGCATGGGCGTGACAGTGCCAGTCGGCAATTGGGCGGAAGAAGGCGATTCCGTTCGCTTCTACCTCACTTATTCCACCAAGGGTGAGAATGTGTCTTCACGTGGCTTTGGTTCATTCTTTATCAAGACGAGAGCCGAGAAGTCCGATCGTTAAACTGATAAAACCGTGCAGCCATGACCACCTATGAATGGATAACAACAATGCTGGCACCTGTTGCGGGTGTTGTTTCTTGGCTTGCCGCTACACGGCTGCGCCAAAACAAGACCATCCGTGAGATGCAGCAGACCATCTTCAACCTGGTTGAGGAGAACAAGCGTGTCTATCAGGAACTCACCGAGGCACGACGTGAAATCGTCGGGCTTTCGGCACAGGTCTCCCGGCTCACTCTTGAAAACGCAGAACTGAAACAGATGATCGAAAACCTGTAAAACCATGAAGACACGTTGCATCATCCTCTTATTGACGGTGTCGCTGGCCATGTGTGCTTGTGATGCCAATCGACGTGCGCAGCGTCGCATCCGTCGGATGACGGAACGCTGCCCGGAACTGGTCACCATCCAGGCGCATCCCATCGACACCTTCATTACACTTCCTCCAGTGGTCGATTCAGCCGTGATGCCCCTCGCTCCGATACTTGACGGCCAAACTGTCACTGTTACCACAGAGCAGGGTACCTTCACGGCAGCGGCCACTGATGACAGCCTCACAGTCACATACGAGGCCGAACCCGAACCCATCCATTACGAAGACACCGTGCATTATGCGCAAGTTGTCATCGAGGAGGAGCCGCCAAGTAAAAAGCCGCCCAATTCCGTTTGGTTCCTATTGGGTATGGTTGTAGTCTTAGCGGCAATCCTCTCGTTACTACTGGTAGTTATTATTAAGAAAGTGAAGGCTTCCTGATTGATTTCGGGGAGCCTTCCCTTATAATGTATCCTCAGTCGGCCAACGGCTGCGGAGCGCAGTAACGGCATTCTGGTGGCAATTAGTGTGCCGCAGCCATTGTCCGCCTTCGGTTGATGTTTTGGTTTCTGCATTCCCGCTCTCGCTTCGCATGATTGCTCAGCCTTCAGCACACCCATTCAAACAATGTTAGTAATCAGAAAGCTGCCTGTCTGCCAAAGGCTGCTGGGTGGGAGTTTCACCCTCTTGTGACGGTTTATCCGCCGCAGCCTTCGTCAGCCAGTCAGAATTCATCCGTGAAAAAGGGTAGAGTAGGAGCGGCAACAAGATGCACCTAATTATGATGGCGTTACGGGTGTCAAAAAATAATGTATCTTTGTCACGTTTTAGAAGGACGTTTGTCCGGCTAAGGCAATCCCATTTTATAATGGGTTATCTAAATTTGCGTTTTGAGGGTGGTCAAAAGCCACCCTCTTTTATGCTCCTTGGTGATCAAAAATCAAAATAGATGATGGGCAAATCTTTATCCATTTGCGAAATCCTATGGGCAAATGATGGGCAAATTTTCAGCCTTTTCAAAAAATTAGGAGTCACGAATCTTCGTAACTCCATGATTTTCATTTTGTCGGGGCAAAAGGATTCGAACCTTCGACCCCCTGCTCCCAAAGCAGGTGCGCTAGCCGGACTGCGCCATACCCCGAAAAGAAAGACGATGCCTAACATCGTCTTCTTTCTTCGCGGAGAAGGGGGGATTCGAACCCCCGGTACCCCTTGCGGGATACGACAGTTTAGCAAACTGTTGGTTTCAGCCACTCACCCACCTCTCCGTGGTGCGAATTGCGTGTGCAAAGATAGACCTTTTATGCTTATCCGCAACCTTTTTTTCGAAATTTTTTAAAATAATTTCGCAGTACCTTGATAATCAGGACTTTCTTCGAAAAGCTCCAGCTGGTTCTCAGTGACGTACAGCTCAGGCGGAACCTCATACTCGTAGTTGCTGATGAATCGCGAGATGCTTCGCTTGATCAGCTTGATCGGCGTAGTGCGACGAGCCTTGCAGTAATTCCGCAAGGACCGGTACTGACCCTGCGATAGTTTGAAAGTCACCGCATGGTACTGGTAACTCTTCGCCGAACGCTTGTTTTTCTTGTTTTTCATTGCAGTATGTCTTTGCAACTGAGGATCATCTGGGCAAACCTTTCGGCCTCGGCCTCCGACTTGCCTTCGGAATAGATGCGGATGATGGGCTCGGTGTTCGACTTGCGTAAGTGCACCCAGCCTTCCTCGAAATCGATCTTGACACCATCGATCGTGGTGACCTTCTCGTTCTTGAACTTCTCGGCAAACTTGGCAAGGATGCCGTCAACATCCATACCCTCAGTGAGTTGAATCTTGTTTTTCGACATGAAATAGGCCGGATACGTCTTCTTCAGCTCGGAGCACTTAATGCGCTTCTCAGCCAGCTGTGTCAGGAAGAGGGCAGTGCCCACCAAAGCATCACGGCCATAATGGATCTCAGGATAGATGACACCGCCGTTGCCCTCGCCACCGATCACGGCGTCGACTTCCTTCATCTTCTCCACCACATTGACCTCGCCCACGGCAGCGGCAAAATACTCTTGTCCATGACCACGGGTCACGTCGCGTAAGGCACGGGTTGAAGAGAGGTTGGAAACCGTCGATCCAGGCGTGTGCTTCAGCACGAAGTCGGCCACCGATACCAAGGTGTATTCCTCGCCAAACAGCTCACCATCTTCCTTTACAAAGACCAGTCGGTCCACGTCGGGATCGACCACCACACCGAAGTCGCAGCCTTGTTCACGCACGTAGCGGCAGATGTCGGTGAGGTTCTGTGCCAACGGCTCTGGCGTATGGGCAAAGTTACCCGTAGGCTCGCAGTTCAGCTCCAGGATGTCGTCCACGCCCAAGGCACGCAGCATCTTCGGAATGGCTATGCCTCCGGTTGAGTTGACGGCATCGACAGCCACCTTGAAATGCGCCTGCTTGATCACCTCTTTGTTAACTAGAGGCAGCTGGCATACCATCTCCACATGCTTGTCGATCCAGCCGTCCACCTGTTGGTAGCTGCCGATCTTGTCAATCGTGACGAACTCAAACTCATCGCGGGCAGCCACGTCGAGCAGCCATGCGCCTTCGGCGGCGGAGATGAACTCGCCTTTTTCGTTGAGGAGCTTCAAGGCGTTCCATTGTGCGGGATTGTGGCTTGCGGTGAGGATGATACCGGCGTCGGCCTTCAGTCCCGTAACGGCAATCTCAGTGGTTGGTGTGGTGCTTAAGCCGATGTCCAACACGTCGGCGCCCATGGCTTGCAAGGTGCCGCAAACGATCTGGTTTACAAAGAAACCCGACATGCGGGCATCGCGACCCACAACGATACGGGGCCTTTCAATGCCTTTACGTTGGACGAATTTCACAAAAGCAGCAGTGAATTTCACCATGTCGATAGGAGTGAGGTTGTCGCCGGGAACACCGCCAATGGTACCGCGGATGCCCGAAATGGATTTGATCAGTGTCATTTTACCT
Source organism: Bacteroidales bacterium (assembly GCA_017645245.1). Lineage (GTDB taxonomy): Bacteria > Bacteroidota > Bacteroidia > Bacteroidales > F082 > Limimorpha. The sequence goes on along the minus strand of JAGCPG010000022.1, from coordinate 49,368 downwards.
ATAATAATTGAGTTAATCTTCCGTTAATTCGTAAAACAAAATGCAAATTTAGTATTTTTGTAAATAAAAACAAATTATGAGAAAAATCCTTATCGCAATACTCTGTATTTTCCTTCTCGGAAACCTCCCGTTAAACGCCCAGGATCATAACCGCAAGGATTCCAAAGGCCGCAGACAAGGCTTGTGGATGGACTATTATCCCAATGGGCAGAAGCGTTACGAAGGTAAGTTCAAGGACGACAAGTGCCAAGGTACCTTCACCTATTATGATGAGAAAGGAATCCTGAAAGCCACCAACACCTTCGACAAGTCGGGAACGAAGGCGCTCAACAAAACCTATGCGCCCAATGGAACAATGATCGCCACTGGCTATTACCTGAACCAGCAAAAGGACGGGGAATGGCGCTTCTTTACAGAAGACGGCAAACTTCTCACCGTAGAAGAGTATAAAAACGGCATGGCAAACGGCCTCTCGAAAACTTACTTTGAGACGGGGGTTCTAATGTCGGAACGGCAGTATGTCAACGACATCATGGAAGGCCCGGCAAAGAACTACTATCCTTCAGGGGCACTGAAAGAGGAAGGCCAATTCCACAACGACAAGAAAACAGGCATTTGGAAGACCTACAACGAAGATGGCGACGTCATCAGCATTGAAAACTTCAGCGCGCCCGATCTCAAAGGTTTCGATTAATCAGGACAAGCTTTCAGAAAATCGTCCATATTCGGCCTGCCATCACGTTTGGCAGCCTTATAGTAATAGCATGACATTTCGTGGTCGTTGAGGATGAAATATACCTGACCTAGCGAAAACTCCGCATCGGCATAGTCAGACTTCAACTCCAAGGCCTTTTCATAATCCACAATGGCCTCGCTGTATTGCTTTTGGTTAAACTTGGCGCATCCACGGTAATAATAAGCCTCGTAGTTGGCCTTGTCATATTTGATGGCAATGGAAAACTGTTCTTCAGCCTCTTTGAACTTGGAGTTGCGAAACATCAAGTCAAGGCCTTTGTCGAAGGCAACCCTTGCTTTCTCGACATTGTTGCCGCAGCTGGCAAAAAGGAGGCATAGCGTTGTCAAAAGAAATATGGTAAGTCTTTTCATTTCAGATGTCACAGTTGTTTTCAGTCCGCAAAGGTATGAATAATATCCGAGACTTCTTTCACGATCTCTTTCAAGCGGCTTTCGCTCTTGGCCTCAGCCAAAAAACGGAGGTAAGGCTCAGTGTTGGAAGGCCTGATGTTGAGCCACCAGTCGGGATAGTCGAGGCGATAACCGTCGAAGTCGAGGAAGCGCTCAGGGGTCTGGAGTTTGGAATAATGGTCACGCACAGCATCCATGGCCTCCTGTTTCCTATTCAACTTGAAATTGATCTCGCCTGAATTATAATAAGGAGTGATCTCCTTGACGATGTCGCTCATGGTTCGGCCCTGACGCTTGAACTCGGCCAACAGGCGCAACACAATGGAGGCGGCCAACAGTGCGGAATCAGAATAGAAGAACTCACGGAAGTAATAGTGTCCGGCCAGTTCACCGCCATACACGCCGTCCAGCTCACGGAGCTTCAGCGCGGCGTAGGCACGGCCCACGCGCCAAGTCTCCACCTTGGCCTGGTAACGGTTGAGGTATTCCTGGATGGCACGGGAGCTGCGGATATCCTGCAGAACAATGCCTTTCTCATGCTTCTCGCCGATGAAATAGTTGCCCAGGAAGGCGATGATCAGGTCAGGTGAAATGAAGTTGCCCAGTTCGTCGATGAAGGTGATGCGGTCGGCGTCGCCGTCAAACAGCAATCCGATGTCGCATTTCTCCTTCTTGACCAAAGCCTTGATCTGCTCTTGGCTCTCGGCCTCCAGGGGATTCGGCTCGTGGTTGGGGAAGCTGCCGTCGAGCACATCATTAATATAATGTGCCTTACCGATGAGCTCATGGACGAAGATCGACGACATGCCATTGCTGCAGTCCACCCCGATGTTGAGGTTGGAAAGGTCGCCCACGTAGGCACGTTGGAACTTCAGGTAGTCCTCCTTGACTTCCTTGTGGCGGATGACACCCTTTTTGGCGACAGGCACGCAAGCCTCGTCGCTTTCCACGAAGGCCTCAAGTTTGTTGAGCCCTGTGTCGTAACCCACAGGCAGTGCGTTGGTCTTGGAGATCTTCAAGCCGTTGTGGTGCTTGGGGTTATGCGACGCGGTGATCATCACCGAGGCGTCGTAGCCGTATTTGGCCGTGCTCCAATAGACCATGGGGGTGGTGGAGAGGCCGATTTCATCCACGTTGACGCCACTGTCGGTGATACCTCGGGTCAGGCAATCGAAGAAGGTGTCCGACGAAAGACGCATGTCGCGTCCCACCAGCACCGTGTTCACGTCGAGGATGCGGTGCAGGAAAAAACCGATTCTGTAGGCGATTTCCTCGTTGAGGTCAGTGCCCCATTCGCCTCTGATGTCGTATGCTTTGAATGCTTTCATTTTGATTTGATTTTAAGAATTTAGAGAATTCGGCTCAAGGCACGTTGGTATCGCTGTGCGTTACGATTGTGTTCAGTCAACGTTTTGGCGAAGACGTGGTAGCCGGAAAAGTCGTCTTTCGCACAAAAATAGTAAAATTTGTGTTTCTCCGCATCTAAAACTGAATTAATTGCTTGCAGCGAGGGGATGCAGATAGGTCCTGGAGGCAGTCCGGCGTATTTGTAGGTGTTATAGGGCGATTCCACTTCCTTATGGACGTTGAGCACGCGTTTCAAGTCGAAGTCGCCTACGGCGAAGACCAAGGTAGGATCGGCCTGCAGCAGCCATCCGCTACGTAATCGGTTCAGATAAACTCCAGCGATTCGGGGCATCTCGTCGGTCTTGTTGGTCTCCTTGTCGACGATGGAGGCCAAAATGCTGACTTGGACAGGGGAGAGGCCTAGAGCTCTAGCTTTGTTTCGTCGCTCCTCGTTCCAGAATTTGTCATATTCGCCTTTCATCTTCTCCACAAATCTCTCAGCATCGGTGTTCCAATAAAATTCGTAGGTATTGGGAAGGAACATCGTTGGAATAGTTAAAGAATTGAATCCCAATTTATTGAGATTGACATTATCCTTAAGATAAGCTAGGATGGCTGTGGAATCGGCCTCGATCTGAGTGCCAATGCGTCCCGCCAGCATCTTCACGTCGCGGATGTTGTTGAAAGTGACCTTCACAGGGGTCTGCAATCCGCCTCGAAGCATGTTGGTCAGCTGGTTGTTGCCCATCCCGTTTTTCAGGACATAACGGCCGGGTTTCACATGGCTGGGATAGTCTTTGTGCCTGGCAACCCATTCGAAGCTGGCCGGATCAATGATCAAACGGTTGCCATACAAGGAATCCTTGACTTGGTCGAAGTCGGCGCCCGTAGGGATGTACAGGGAGAATTCCTTTTGGTCGGGTGTCATGACATTGGGCTTCATCACCATGTTGTACAGCCTGAAACCTGCCAAAATGGCAACAACCAGGAGGATGGCAACGAGGCCGAGCACTATGGTCAGACGTTTTTTCATGGCTGTTGGAACTTTTGGTAGAAAATGGCATCGATGTAGCCTTCAGGAGTCTTGATCCAGTCCTTTCTGGTGCCGCACGGCTTGAATCCCAGCTTCTCGAAGATGTGTTGGCTTTCTTTGTTCTGCCCGTCGATGAGGCAATGAACCTGATGGACCATGACGTTATTAAAAAGGTAGTCGATGCACAGGGCGAGTGCCGATTTGGCATAACCTTGCTCGCGATAGGCTTGCTCAATCAAGATGCCGATGCCGATATGGCCGTTGATGGGATCATATTCAAAGAGATCGATGCAGCCGATGGCCTTGTCGGCACCCTTCAGGTTGATCATCAGGCGGAGCTGCCGGTTGGTGACAAGATCGCCGTTGCCAAGCAGGAATTGCTCTATCTGAAATTGCGAGATGGGATTGCTGGTCTCGCTCACCCTCCACAAGTTGCGGTCGTTCTCCCATTCATAAATCTGTCGGGCATCCTCGGGTTCCGCGATCCTTAGTGAAATTCTTTCTTCAGAAATGAACATCATGGCACGCTTTTTGATTATTTCTTTCTGTCATTTTTTTGACAAAAATACACTTTTCAACGCAATAAAGTTGGAAAATGTGCATTATATTGAAAAACCAATAAACAAGAAATAGCAAGATGTTAAAGAAAACGATGAAGGCCACTATGATGGTGGCAGTGCTTTTTATCGCCATGATTGGCATGTCGTCCTTCGCTCCCAGGGAGGATGCCCCTGACTTTGTGGATGCCGCTGAAGCCAGTGTGAACGCCGTTGTCCACATCAAGACCACGATCGTCCGCAAGACCGCTACATACAACGATTTCTTCGGTGCTTTCTTTGAGCATCTTTATGGCATTCCCGGACAGACACAGACCAACACCATGGTTGCCTACGGTTCGGGCGTGGTGCTTTCGCCCGACGGCTATATCGTCACCAACAACCACGTCGTGGAAGGCGCTGACGCCATTGAGGTCACCTTTAATAACAAGGTGGTTCGCGAGGCCAATATCATCGGCACCGATCCCACTTCAGATCTGGCATTGATCAAGGTGGACGGCTCCGACTTGAACTACTTGGTGTTTGGCGACTCCGACAAGGTGAAAGTGGGTGAGTGGGTGCTTGCCGTTGGCAATCCCTTCAATCTAACTTCCACGGTGACGGCAGGTATCGTCAGTGCCAAGGCGCGCGACATCAGCATCTTGGGTGAAGGCAGCAATGTGGAGTCGTTCATCCAGACCGATGCGGCCGTGAACCGTGGCAACAGTGGCGGCGCTTTGGTCAACACTCGAGGCGAGCTGATCGGCATCAACGCGGCCATTGCATCGCATACTGGCTCCTACGAAGGCTATTCCTTCGCCATCCCGTCGAACATCGTCCGCAAAGTGGTCGACGACCTGCTGATGTACGGCGAGACCCAACGCGCCTACATCGGACTCAACCCGCTGGAGATGAACGCCAAGCTGGCTGAAAAGGCCGGCATGAAGGAGATCAAAGGCGTGTATGTTGCTGGAATCACACCTGACGGCGCTGCCGAGAAGGCTGGATTGAAGCAAGGCGACGTGCTGACACGCATCAACGGGACCGAGGTGAACTCGGTGACTCAGCTCCTGGAATCGGTCCGTCAGTATCGCCCAGGCGACGAGGTGAAAATCAACGTGATACGCAACGGCCGTCCCGACACCTATAAAGTAAAACTCCTCAACGAATCAGGATCCACCGAGATGGTTAAAAGAGGGGAAAGCTTCTTCAACGGCACCTTCGGTTTGGTGCTGCAGCCCGTCAACAAGCAGGAGTTGAAGAGACTGGGCCTCAACAGCGGACTCAAGGTTGTTGAGATTCGTCAAGGGCCCTTCCAAGGTGCTGGCGTTGAAGGATTTATCATCACCGCTATCGACGGAAAGGCCGTGGCATCCAAGGCCGATCTCGAGAGCGCACTCGCCTCGAACCGTTCACGCAAGACCTACATCGAAGGCGTGTATCCGAACGGCATGAGGATGACATTCGAGTATTACAACTAAAACCCAATAACTAAAAGATTATGAAACAACTGAAAATCACAAAATCGATCACCAACCGCGATGCCGGTACCTTGGAGAAGTATCTCCAGGACATCGCGAAGGAGAGCCTGGTCACCCCCGAGGAGGAGGTTGAACTGGCCCAACGCATCAAGGAAGGAGACCAGCGTGCGCTCGATCGTTTGGTAAGAGCCAACCTCCGCTTCGTGGTCTCCGTGGCCAAGCAGTACCAAAACCAGGGACTGTCGCTCCAAGACCTCATCAACGAGGGCAACCTCGGCTTGATCAAGGCGGCGCAACGTTTTGACGAGACCAGGGGCTTCAAGTTCATCTCATACGCCGTGTGGTGGATCCGCCAGTCGATCCTTCAGGCAGTGGCCGAACAGGCCCGTATCATTAGATTGCCACTCAACCAGGTGGGTGCCGTCAGCAAGCTGAAGAAGACCGCCGCCATGCTGGAGCAGGAATACCAAAGGAAGCCTTCAACGGCCGAGCTGGCCAAGGAGATGGATCTTCCCGAGTCGAAGGTGCAGAGCCTGATGGGCATGAACATGCGTCAGATCTCCACCGACGCCCCTCTGGACGATGACGACGACGGCAGCTTCCTCGATGTGTACGTGGACCAGGATTCCACCGCCACCGACCAAGCCGTGGAGAACGAGTCGGACAACAACGCCATCAACCGCGCTCTGAGCTCCCTTTCCGAAAAGGAACGTCAGGTGATCAACATGTACTATGGCATCGGCACGCCCAGGGAATATTCGCTTGACGAGATCGCCCTAACCATGGGCATTTCGCGTGAGCGGACCCGCCAAATCAGGGACCGTGTGCTGAAGCGTTTGAAGAGCGGAACAAATTCTGCGCTCTATCAGATGTATTTGAATCGATAAAAGTTTTATCTTTGCCGTTGATAACGACAAACTGAAACTTTTATGAAGAAAGGTAGAAAAATTGGCTTGGGCATTGGCATTTTTGCCATATTGGCCATTGCAGTCTGGTTTTTAATCAAGTTTTATTTCGTCTTCGGCAGCGGCGTGAAGGCAGGGGAGATGAACTTCTTCGTCTACAAGGGCTACATCTTCAAGACCTACGAGGGCCGACTCATCCAGGCGGGTTACACTTCCAAGAACAGCGCTGGCACCATCCAGTCGAACGAATTCAACTTCTCTGTAAAGGACGAGGACGTGGCCCGTCAGCTGGAGCGTTGCGCCGGCAAGCACGTTGAACTTCACTACAAGGAGTACTTAGGGGCATTGCCTTGGCGAGGCATGAGTAAATTCGTGGTCGACAGCGTCGTTTCCATCGAAAACTCAACAGGCCAGTTGCCTTTCCCGGTCACCACAGAGGAATAAAGTGAAAAATGGGCATTTTTCTTGCCCATTTTTTTTGCTTTTCTAAATAAATGTTTAATTTTGCACAAAACTAAACTATTCATCAACAAAATCAATATCATGGATAATTACGAAAGCTCACTCAAAGCATGGAATGAAAATGAAAAAGCCGCCAACGAACTTATTAATATCGTAGGAAGGTTATGGTACGACAAATCAGTGGAACTGATTCTGTTGCGTTCATTGTTGGTCAACCGTGGATCGGGCAAGATCCTCAACAAGCACCTCCGTGCCGCCAACGTTTTGGGCAAGCCGGTTAGCGTGCAGGACTCCCTGCTTATCGCCAAGGCCCTGTTGGCTGAGAACCTAGCTCCCGCCCGTATCGACCTCGGCCGTCTCAACTCAGAGTGGACGGATGAAAAGGAGAAGTATAACAACAACGTCACCGCTTTTGTCCGTGACAAGCTCGCCTATATCATCGACGCCAATCCGCGCAGCAATAAGGTTCAGGATGTCATCCTCTACGGTTTCGGTCGTATCGGCCGTATCCTCTGCCGTGAGATGACAGAGATGGCTGGCCGTGGTGACACCCTTCGCGTTCGCGCCATCGTCACCCGCAAGAACTCACCCGAGGACATCCTCAAGCGTATCAACCTGTTCCGTACCGACTCGGTGCACCGTTATTTCCACGGTGTGTGCACTCCTGTTGAAGGAGAGAATGCCATGATGGTCAACGGCCAAAAGATCCTTTTCCTCGAAGCCAAGAATCCCGAGGATCTCGACTATACCCAATACGGCATCAATGACGCTCTGTTGATCGACAACACCGGCGCCTTCCGCGATCGTGAGGCATTGTCACGTCACCTCCAGGCCAAGGGCGTTGCCAAGGTGCTGCTCACCGCTCCCGGCAAGGGCGACATCCCGAACGTGGTTTACGGTGTCAACCAAGACACGCTCGACCTTGAGAACGAGACCATCTTCTCAGCCGCTTCCTGCACCACCAACGCCATCGTTCCCGGTTTGCAGGTCATGCTGAACCATTTCGGCATCACCAAAGGCCATATCGAGACCATTCACAGCTACACCAACGACCAGAACCTCTTGGACAACTACCACAAGAAAGAGCGCCGTGGCCGTTCAGCAGCTTTGAACATGGTGATCACCGAGACGGGTGCCGGCAAGGCCGCTGCCAAAGCCATCCCCGAGCTGAAAGGCAAACTCACCAGCAACGCCGTGCGTGTTCCTACGCCTGACGTTTCCTTGGCAGTCCTTGCTCTCGATCTCGAGCGCGAGACCACCGTTGAGGAAGTCAACGAGGCCTTCCGTATCGCTTGCCTTGAGGGCAACCTCATCGAGCAGATCCGTTTCAGCAACAACACTGAGTTTGTGTCGAGCGACGGCATCGGCGACAGCTGCGCCTGCATCTTCGACGCTCCAGCCACCAAGGTCAGCGCCGACGGCAAGACCGTGATCCTTTACCTGTGGTACGATAACGAGTTCGGCTACAGCAACCAGGTGATCCGTCTCGCACGCCACATCGGTCAAGTGAAGAGCTACAGATACTATTAATAATCAATAAATTCTAAAACGATTTTGGGTAGAGGCGTTTGCCTAAACGTCTCTACCATTTTTTGGTTTTAAAATGAACAAATCATCCCTTTTTGGTTTTATCCTTATCGCTGCAATTCTTTTCGGCTGGATGTGGTGGATGCAGCCCTCCCAGGAAGAGCTTGCCGAGCAGAAACGCATCCAGGATTCCATCATGATGGCACGCCGTGAGGCCGCCATCCTCGATTCCATCAGGTTGGCTGAAGAAAGACAAAATGAAGAGACCCTTGAGGCTTTGGAACAGCAGAAGGCCTTGATGGAAATGGATTCAGCCACCATAGCCGACCGGCAATTCCGCATCAACAAAGACAAATACGGCGCTTTTGCCTCAGCCGCGATGGGCGAAGAACAGTTGTTGACCGTTGAAACCGACCTGCAGAAGATCACCTTCACCAACAAAGGCGGCGCCATCAAGGAGGTGGAGCTGAAAGAATACCAGACCTACGACTCGTTGCCCTTGATCAGCTTTGATCCGGAAACTTCGATCTTCGACCTATCGTTCTTCTCGAACAACCGCATCATCAACACCTCGCAGCTTTATTTCGAGCCCTACGTCAATGGCAACCAGGTATCCATGCGCGCCTACGTCGATGATATCAACGGCCAACGCAATGAAAACCAGTATCTTGAATTCGTCTATACCATGTACGATGACAATTACATGCTGGATTTCGACTTGCGCACCGTAGGCTTGAAAGACGTCATCGCCGACAACATCAACTACATGGACCTGAACTGGCAAGTGGACCTGTTGCAGCATGAGAAGGACGTGGACCGCTTCATCAACACCACGGTCTATTACAAGGCCATGAACGAGACGGATGTGGATCGCGTCAACGACCGCAAAAAAGGGGAGGAGACCATCAATTCAAGCATCAATTGGTTGTCGTTCAAGGAACGATTCTTCTGCAATGTGCTTGTGGCCAAGAATGGTTTCTCGAGTGCGAAACTCAGCGTCAGCACTGAGAAGGGCAAGCAGAATCCCAAATATTTTAAAACCATGGGGTCGAGCGTGGAGATTCCTTACGATTTCCACGCCGACGTCAACGAGTTCCCGATGTCAATGTATTTCGGCCCGAACCACTTCAAGACCTTGAAGAGCTACGGCTTGAACCTGCAGCGCCAGATTGACGTGGGTAACTTTTTCCTGATCCGTTGGATCAACTACGGCGTCATCTATGTGTTCAACTGGCTGGGTTCCTACGGCTGGAACTACGGCATCGTCATCCTGATCCTGACCATCCTGATCAAGATTTTGCTGTTCCCGATCGCTTTCAAGTCGTACAAATCGACGGCTGTCACCCGTGTGCTGAAGCCTGAGATCGAGGCCATCAACGCCAAGTATCCGAAGGAAGAGGACGCCATGAAGAAACAGCAGGCCATCATGAACCTGCAGAAACAGGCCGGGGCCAGTCCCACTGCGGGCTGCATCCCGATGTTGCTCCAGTTCCCGATCCTCATCGCCGTATTCCGATTCTTCCCATCGTCTATCGAATTGCGTCAGCAGCCATTCCTCTGGGCGGAGGACCTTTCAACCTACGACAGTATCCTTGACCTGCCGTTCAACATTCCGTTCTATGGAGACCACGTGAGCCTCTTCTGCCTCCTGATGACTGTAACCACATTCATCTATACTTACGTAAACAACAAGCAGATGGACACCACGGCCAATCCGCAGATGAAGGGCATGAAGATCATGATGTACATCATGCCGATCATGTTCCTGGGCATCTTCAACAGCTATTCCGCCGGATTGAGCTACTACTATATGCTTGCCAACATCATCACCTTCCTGCAGATGTTCATCTTCCGCAAGATGATCGACGAGGACAAGGTGCGTGCAACCATTGAGGAAAACAAGAAGAAACCCGCCAAGAAGTCGAGGTTCATGCAACGTTTGGAGGCAGCTCAAAAAGCTCAGCAGCAACAACTTAAAAACGCAAAACGATAAACCATGAATCCAATTGAATCCTTTCTTGACGTCATTTCCGAGACCCGCAAGGTGTGGTTGCTTGAAGCCATGACGGGCATGTTCGCCATGTTGGAGGACGCCGAAGGCAACTCCTATATCCCTGTTTGGGAGTCGGAGTCGAAGGCTGCCAAAGCCGCCGTGGAGGACTGGGAAGGGTATGAGGTTACGGAGATGGGATTCTCGGAGCTCGCCGTATGGCTGAAGGAGCTGACGCGAGATGAGATCGATATCGCCGTTTCGCCTGAGAAGGACGGTCAGATCATGGCCATCGCCTCGGCCAATTTCCGCAAGTGGGTGAAGCCGCTTGCCGACGACTCGTATCACGAGGAAAGCGACGATGACGAGGAGGATGACGACTTCGACTACGGCGACGGATGGGCTGAAAAATGGTGATGCAATGCCATGAAAATTAGGTTGTTTGGAGTATTGCTATTCATCGAGACAGCGGCCTTGCTGCTGACTGCGGCGGTAGCGTGGTACTACCATATCCACTGTGGCGAGGACGATTACACAGCCTTTTTGATGAGTGCTGCCATGACGGGAGCCGTGGGGTTGGTGCTGTATTTGATCGGCTATTTCCAAAAAACCGGCATGGACGGCGACGATACCTTTGTGATCGTGTCACTCGCCTGGATCATCTTTTCCTTGTTTGGGATGATGCCGTTCCTGTTGAGTGGCGCCATCGACAATGTGACCGATGCGTTTTTTGAGACCATTTCAGGGTTCACCACAACGGGATCCACCATACTCAAGAATGTTGACGAACAGACCCATGGCGTGCTGTTTTGGCGCAGTATCATGCAGTGGCTTGGAGGTTTGGGCATCGTGGTGTTCACGCTCGCGTTCATCCCATCGGTGGCCAAGGGTTCCCGAAAGAGTTCCCTGTTTGCCGCCGAGGCACCGGGGGTGACTGTGGAGAAGCTGTCACCTACCATGCATGGCACGGCGCGCATACTTTGGTTCATCTATATTTTCTTCACGGTGTCGTGTACGGTGTTGTACTGCCTTGGACCCATGTCGCTGTTCGACGCGGTTTGCCATTCCATGACCACCATCTCCACTGGAGGATACAGCACCCATCAGGACGCTCTTGGGTTTTACCAGTCCAATTACATTGAAAACGTAGCGATGGTCTTCATGATCATGTCATCGATCAATTTCGCCTTGTTTTTCTTTTTGGTGAGAGGCCGTTTCGATCTCTTGCGAAGCAACGAGGAGGTTCGCGTCTATCTGATTTCGTTGGTGGTGATGACGGCTGTTTTCATGGGCTTGTTCTATGTGGCGCCTTACAACCAGAGCATCACCGCCGAGCAGCTTGCCTGCTATCCCCAAGGAGCAAGGGACACTTTCCACGTCTCTTCGTTCCATGTGGCTTCGATGCTGTCGAATACCGGCTTTGTGGGGCAAAACTACAATTACGACCTGTGGGGCTTGCTGTTTGTGGTTCCCACGCTGCTGATGCAGATTGTGGGCGGCTGTGCGGGATCGGCCAGCGGCGGTTTCAAGATGGTCAGGGTCATCGTGATTTTCAAGTTCATCCGCAACGCCTTGCGTGAACTGATTCATCCCACTGGGATGTATTCGGTGAAGCTGTCAGGGCAGACCTTGGATGAGTTGACGGTGAAGCGCATTTGCAACTTCCTGTCACTTTTCATGATTCTTTTTGTCGTCAACATTTTGGCGTTGACCTTCACGGGAATGAGTCTGGAAGACGCCAGCATTGCGTTCATCACCTGTTTCAGCAACCTGGGCATGGGCTCGGGAGCCACAGGCCCAGGTTCTAGTTTGGCTGACCTGCCAACGGCGGCCAAGTGGATTCTCTGCACCGATATGCTGATCGGTCGTTTGGAGATCATCACCGTGTTGTTGATTTTCTTCAAGTCCTCTTGGGTGACCACAAAAACAGTTAGGAGTTGATAGTTGGGAGTTATCAGTTAACTTCCAACTTCCAACTAAACTTAGTTTTCAAAGTTCAGTTTCCCGTCTTTGACGGTCACGGTGATCGGTTTGGTCTTGTCGACCTGGTCGGCGAGGATCATCTTGGAGAGCTCGTTCAGCAACTCACGCTGCATCATACGTTTCACAGGACGTGCGCCGTATTGCGGGTCGTAGCTCTGGCGGGCGATGAGATTGACCGCCTCGTCAGTGATATTGATGCTGATGTTGTTCTCTTCGAGCATCTTCTTCACGCGGTTGAACTGCATCCTGACCACCTCGGCGATCTGGCTTTCGCTCAAGTCATCGAAGATGATGATGTCGTCGATACGGTTCAGGAATTCAGGACGCATCACCTTACGCAACTCGTTCATCACGGCATCAGGGTCTTTCAAGCCGGCGCCCACGTTGGAGGTCATGATGACGATGGTGTTCTTGAAGTCGACCGTACGGCCCTTGTTGTCGGTTAGACGGCCGTCGTCGAGCACTTGAAGCAGGATGTTGAAAACATCCGGGTGAGCTTTCTCGATTTCATCGAGCAAGATCACCGAGTACGGCTTGCGCCGTACGGCTTCAGTGAGTTGGCCACTCTCTTCGTAGCCGACGTATCCTGGAGGCGCGCCGATCAAACGCGAGACCGTGTGACGCTCCTGGTATTCGGACATGTCGATACGCACCATGTTGTTCTCGTTGTCGAAGAGGAACTCAGCCAACGCCTTGGCCAGCTCGGTTTTACCGACACCGGTGGTACCCATGAAGATGAACGATCCGATGGGTCGCTTGGAGTCCTGCAAGCCGGCACGGCTACGACGGATGGCATCGGAAACGGCCCGGATGGCCTCGTCTTGGCCAACCACACGCTTGTGCAGCTCGGCTTCAAGGTTCAGCAGCTTTTCGCGCTCGCTCTGCATCATTTTCTTCACGGGGATGCCCGTCCAACGCGACACGATCTCAGCCACATCCTGGTAGGAGACCTCCTCATCGATCAGCGGATGATCGCCTTGGACCTTCAACAGGTCGGCCTTGGCCTTTTCGATGGCAGCTTCGGCGTCGCGGATCTTGCCGTAACGCAACTCAGCCACTCGACCATAGTCGCCATCGCGTTCGGCCACGGTAGCCTGGTGCTTGTATTGTTCGATGTTGTTCTTTTCCTTTTGGATGATCTCCACAAAATGACGTTCTTTCTCCCATTTAGCTTTGATCTCAGCCTTTTGGGCGTTCAGTTTGTCGAGCTCCTGGCCCAATTCAGCCACCTTCTTTTTGTCGTTTTCGCGCTTCAGCGCCTCACGCTCGATTTCGAGCTGCCGGATGGCACGTTCCACATTCTCGAGATCCTCAGGCACCGAGTCGATCTGTAGACGCAGACGGGCAGCGGCCTCATCGACCAAGTCGATGGCCTTGTCGGGCAGGAAACGGTCGGAGATGTAACGCACCGAGAGCTGTACGGCGGCCACGATGGCCTCATCCAAGATACGGATATGGTGGTGGTTCTCGTAACGTTCCTTCAGGCCACGGAGGATGGAGATGGCCGAAGCCTCGTCAGGTTCGTCGACCATGACGATCTGGAAACGACGCTCCAAAGCCTTGTCCTTTTCAAAATATTGCTGGTATTCCTTCAGGGTGGTGGCACCGATGCACTGGAGTTCTCCACGTGAAAGGGCAGGCTTCAGGATGTTGGCTGCGTCCATGGCGCCGCCGGTGGCACCCGCACCCACCAAGGTGTGGATCTCATCGATGAACAGCACCACGTCGCCGGCACTTTCGACGACCTCTTTGATGACGCTCTTCAGACGTTCCTCGAACTCGCCTTGGTACTTGGCACCAGCGATCAAGGCACCCATGTCGAGCGAGAAGACCATCTTGTTCTTCAGGTTCTCAGGCACGTCGCCATTGACGACACGCTGGGCGAGGCCTTCGACGATGGCGGTCTTGCCGACGCCAGGCTCACCGATCAAGATAGGGTTGTTTTTGGTTCGACGTGACAGGATCTGCAGCACACGCCGGATTTCCTCGTCACGTCCAATTACAGGGTCGAGCTTGCCGTTCTTCGCCAATTCGTTCAGGTTTTTGGCGTAACGGTTCAGCGACTCGTACTTTTGGTTGTTTTGATAGTTTTGTTTTTCCATGTTCTTTATGTTTTTGTTTTTACAGTTTCACGCTTCCATCAAACCCTTTACCAAACCAGTTTTTGTGACATATTGTCATTTTTTTTGAAACCGTAACGAAATAGTTTTTATATTTGCAGGTTATAACAACGATAACGAGCAACTAATTATATGGAAATCAGACGATTATTCGATCTTTTACCGAATTATCTGGAGAAATATGCAGATCAGCCCGTGGCTCTTGCCGGCAAGAAAGACGGTGAATGGCGGACCTATACTATACATGAGTATATCGACCTGACCAACAAACTGAGCTATGCCTTGATCGAGCTGGGCATCCAGCCTGGCGACAAAGTGGCATTTATCGTCAGCAACCGTCCTGAATGGAACATCATCGACATGGCTGTCATGCAGATCGGCGCCATCAACGTGCCCATTTATCCGACCATCAGTCAGGAAGACTATCATTTCATCCTGAACGATTGCGAGGCCAAGTTGGTGTTTCTCGACGGCATCGCGGTCATGAACAAGGTGACCAACGTATTGCCCGAAATCCCAGGCCTGAAGTACGTCTACACGATGGTTGACCGTGAGAAATATCCCTATTTCGAACAGCTGATCAACCTGGGCACCGAGCATCCACATGCCGAAGAGCTGGAACGCCGCAAGGCCGCCGTGCAATACACTGACTGCATGACCTTGATCTATACCTCAGGCACCACCGGCACGCCCAAAGGCGTGATGCTGAGCCACTCGAACATCATCAACCAGATTTTAAGTGTGGAACACATCATTTCATGCAAGCCTGGCGCCATCGCCTTCTCGTTCCTGCCTGAATGTCATGCCTACGAGCGTCTGTTGATTTACACTTATCAATACAAGGGCATGGCTATTTACTACGCCGAAAGCCTTGCCACTTTGGCCGACAACATCCGTGAGCTACGCCCATCGATGATGTGCTGCGTGCCCCGCGTGCTGGAGCGCTTTTACGAAGGCATCATCGCCTCCGGCAAGAAGATGAAAGGCATCTCGAAGATCATCTTCTTCTGGGCCGTCAGACTCGCCGAGCGCTACAAGATTGACGACGACAGCCGTTCATGGCTTTACAACTTCAAGCTGCGTATTGCCGACAAGCTGGTTTACTCCAAGATCCGCCAGAAGATCGGTGCCGACCGCTTCGAGCGTGTGGTGTCAGGCGCAGCGGCTTTGCATGTGCGTATCGCCGCTTTCTTCTCCGCCATCAAGATGCCTGTTTTCGAAGGCTACGGCTTGACTGAGACCTCACCCGTGATCGCTGTGAGCGACCAAGGACCCCACCAGCGTGAAGTTGGCTGTGTTGGTCCTCCGTTGAAAGGCGTGGAGGTAAAGATTTCCGACGAAGGCGAGATCATCTGCCGTGGACACAATGTCATGCTGGGCTATTACAAGAGTCCCGAACTGACTGCCGAAGTCATTGACAAAGACGGTTGGTTCCATACCGGCGACATGGGCCGCTTCAACGAAAACGGACTGCTGGTCATCACCGGCCGCATCAAGAGCTTGTTCAAGACCTCCGGCGGCAAGTACATCAATCCCGATGTCATTGAGACCAAGTTCTGCGCCTCCAAGCTGATCGAGCAGATCGTGGTGGTGGGCGAGAACCAGAAGTTTGCGGGAGCCCTCATCGTTCCCAGCTTCACCGAGCTGAAGAACTGGTGCGCCACCCAAAAGATCAAATACACCACTCCTGAGGACATCATCAGAAATCCTGAAGTGCTGAAGCTCATGGCCAAGGAGGTTCAAGAGCTGAACAAGGGCTTGGGCGAGACCGAGAAGATCAAGAAACACGTGCTACTCGCCGACGAATGGAGCGTGGGCAACGGCTTGCTGACGCCTACATTGAAGGTGAAACGCAGAAAGATCGCCGAGAAATACAAAGAGGTGATCAACAATATGTTCAAGGAGAACTAATACACGAAATACCCCACAACGCCCGACAGCACAAGTAGCAGGATCGGGTTGGCCTTGAAGAAATAGGAGGTCACAAAGGCGAGGACACAAATCACGATGCTGATGTTGTTCTCGCCTTTGCCTATCTCCACAAAATTCTGCGTGTTCATCATGGAGAGGCCGGCGGCGAAGATCAATCCCGCGATGGCAGGCTTCAAGCCTTTCAGCAGGTTGCCCAACAGCGAGCTGGTTTTCTTTTCCATGAACAACCGGATGATGAGATACACCATGACGAGCGAAGGCAGACAGATGGCGAAAGAGGCGAGGAGCGACCCGAAGAAGCCGCCCGTCGTATAGCCCACGTAAGTGGCCATGTTGATGGAGATCGGTCCCGGCGTCATCTGCGAGATGGCCACCATATCGGCAAAGTCGGTGGTTGTCATCCAACCATAGTTGTCGACCACTTCATGCTCAATCAGCGAAAGCATGGCATAGCCGCCACCGAAGCCCAACACGCCAATCTTGACGAACACCCAAAGCAGCTGCAGATAGATCATGGCTTGCCCTCCTCGTTAACCGATTGTTTGACTTTGCGTTCCATGATCAGGGCGTAGATCAGGCTGCCTGCGATGGCAGCGATGATGACGATGGTGGGAGAGACCTTGCACCACCAGATGAGGAAGACGGTCGCGATGGGAATGATGGCAGTCTTCCAGTTGACTTTGGCGGATTTGATCATCCTTATGGATGGCGACAGGATCAGTGCGACCACGCAAGGACGGATGCCTTTGAAGATGCGTTCCACAACGGGAAGGTTGCGGTATTCGCTGAAAATAGTGGCCAACAGCAGGATGATGACGATGGAAGGGATGATGGCACCAAGCATGGCTGCGGCAGCACCTTTTCTGCCTGCGATCTTATGGCCCACATACAAGGCGGTATTCACGGCAAACACACCCGGCAGTGACTGGACAATGGCCATCATGTCCCAAAACTCGTCGGAGGGAATCCACTTCTTTTGGTCGACCACAGCTTTCTCCACCATCGAGAGCATGGCATAACCGCCGCCCAAGGTGAAGGCGCCTATTTTAAAAAAGGTGGCGAAAAGCTGAAATGCGATATTCATGGTGCAAAATTACAACTTTTGTTTTGCCCTTTGCGATAAAATTAGTACGTTTGCATACTAATTTCAAAAGCTATGACAATCCTTGACACCACCGTGATGACCTTTGACCGGCCCGAGGCTTGGCAATGGTTAATTCAATTCTGCATTTTGGCAACCGCCCTTTTGTTGGGTAACCTTTTAAGGACCAATATTCCATTCCTGAAGAAAAGCCTCTTGCCATCGGCTTTGTTGGGCGGCTTGCTGCTATTGATTTTCAAGGCTTTTCCAGAATGTCGTGAGCTGATCAACAAGTCCGTGATGGAGATCGTTACCTATCATGCCTTGGGCTTGGGTTTTGTAGCTTTGGCACTGAAAAACAACAAGGTAGAGTCGAAATCCACACCGATGAAGGTGATTGAGACCGGTGCGCTGACGGCATCGTCGTACGTCATTCAAGGTATCGTAGGTCTGTTGGTCTCCATACCGTTCTTCCTCTTTGGAAAAAAGCTCTTCTATGCTGCTGGATTGCTGCTGCCGATGGGCTACGGACAAGGACCCGGACAGGCACTGAACATCGGTAAGATATACACAGGATGGGCTGCCCAACAAGGTATCGACTTCGCTGGTGCCGACTTCGGACTTTCCATTGCCGCCATGGGATTCATCGTGGGAAGCGTGATCGGCGTCGTTTACATGAACATCCTGAGACGCAAAGGCAAGCTGTCGCAAAAGAAGATCGAAGCGGCTCAGGTCAATAAGCTGGAGGACTATGAGGGCAAGGGGGAGATCCCAGATGCAGAGTCCATCGACAAGCTCTCGGTGCAGATCTGCATGGTGTTGTTCGTGTATTTCCTGGTTTATCTGTTCACCAACTGGATCCAAGGCATGGAACTGGGCAATTTCGGAACCAACACCTTGAAGCCGCTGCTTTGGGGATTCAACTTCCTGTTGGGCACGCTGTTCGGCGTCCTTTTCAAGAACATCCTGAACCGTTTCAAGAAGGTGAAGATCGTCCGCCGCGAATACATTAATAATTATATGTTGAACCGCATAGGAGGCTTCTGCTTTGACATCATGATCGTGGCTGGTACCGCCGCCATTAGCTTCGACGAGTTTGGCAAGTTCATACTGCCATTCATCATCATCTGTTTGTTAGGCGCGGCAGTCACCTTTATCTATGTGCTTTGGATCAGCAAACACTTGTATCCCGACTACAAGTACGAAGGCTTTTTCTCGATGTTCGGCATGTTGACCGGCACCGCTTCCAACGGCATGATCCTCTTGCGCGAGATCGACCCGAAGTTTGAGACCCCTGCAGCCAACAACCTTGTGCTACAGGCACTTGCCGCCATTGTGTTAGGCTTCCCCGTGCTGTTGTTGGTAGGCATTGCGCCACAAAGTCTGACCTCCACATGGATCACATTGGGGATCCTGGTAGTCTTCTGGGCAGCGTTGACGGTGTTTATGTTACGAACGAAAATCTTCAAGCGGAAAGCAAAAAAGGAATAAACAAAAAATCCCGGCCGGATGGTCGGGATTTTCTTTTTCGTTAACTGAGGAATTAATCCTTGCGTTTGGCTTCCTTGATACGGGCCTTCTTGCCGCGCAAACCTCTGAGGTAGTAAATGCGTGACTTGCGGACGGCGCCTTCCTTGTTCAGCTCAATGCTGTCAATCATAGGAGAAGCAATGGGGAAGCATCTCTCAACACCGATGTTGTTGGAGATCTTTCTCACGGTGAAAGTGGCGGTCTTGCCACAACCACTGCGCTTCAAAACGACACCTTGGAACTTCTGGAGACGCTCCTTGTTGCCCTCAACGATCTTGTAGGTAACGGTGACTGTATCACCTGCTCTAAACTTTGGAAAGTCTTTTACAACGACTTGATCCTCAACGAATTGAATTAATGCGTTCTTCATTTTTTATAATATTTTTTTATATATTTTTCGTCAAAAACGGCTGCAAATATACGAAATATTTTGATTGTGAACGCTTTTTATTCGCTTTTTTTTAAGATTTCATACATTTCGGGTCGGCGCTCCTTGGTCCGTTGCCATGCTTGTTCCAGTTTCCACTCGTTAATTTTGAGGTCGTTACCCGAAAGGAGAATCTCCGGAACTTCCCAGCCCTTGTAGCTGCGAGGCCTTGTGTAAACGGGAGGGGAGACCAGTCCATCCTGAAATGAGTCGGAGAGGGCGGAGGTCTCGTCGCCCAACGATCCCGGGATTAACCGCACCAGGCTATCCACCAACACGGCGGCACCTAACTCGCCACCCGAAAGCACATAGTTGCCGATGGAGATCTCCTTGGTGATGAGATGCTCGCGGATGCGCTCGTCGATGCCTTTGTAATGGCCACACAGAATGATGATGTTTTCCTTCAATGAGAGTTGGTTGCACAAAGGCTGGTCAAGCAGCACGCCGTCGGGGCTCATGTAGATCACCTCGTCGTAATCACGCTGGCTTTTCAGGTGGCTGATGCAGTTGTCGACCGGCTCGATCATCATCACCATGCCGGCACCTGCGGAGAAGGGGTAGTCGTCCACTTTCTTGTGCTTGTCTGTACTGTAGTCGCGCAGGTTGTGCAGCTCAATTTCCACGATGCCTTTGTTGATGGCGCGTTTGATGATGGATTCCGTGAAGGGGCCCTGAAACATCTCAGGAAAGATCGCGATGATGTCGATTCTCATGCCTTGAAAAATTTTGGTAAAAGTACACAAAAAATGATTACTTTTGCACCCAAACAAACCAATAATTCATCACAACATGAAAAGACTCTGCTTACTTTTACTGCTGATCGCGTCCACCGTGTTCTCCCAGGCACAAATAGCGACCAACATCTATTGGGTTCAGTTCACTGACAAGAACAACTCGCCCTATTCCATCGACAATCCTGAGGCCTACCTTTCACAGCGCGCCTTGGATCGCCGTGCCCGTCTCGGCATCGCCATCGACGAATACGATATTCCCGTGAATCCACAATACCTTCAGGCTGTCGCCGATTGCGGAGCACAGCTGTTGAATCCCTCAAAGTGGTTGAACGGCGTATCTGTATATACTTCAAGTTCTGCTGTAATTGATGCTATTAATGCACTTGATTTTGTTGAAGTTGTAAGAAATTGTCCAAACTATCCTGAAGCCCAACGCAACAAGGAGATCTGGCTCGAGAACGAACTCAGGGTTTCCGGCAGTCCGGTGATCGCCAGGGATTTCTACGGCGGTGCCCACGATCAAGTTTTTCAGCTGAAAGTCAACGAGCTGCATGATATGGGTTATGACGGAACGGGTGTGATCATTGCCGTTTTGGATGGTGGTTTTGAAGGAACTCCAGACCAATCGTGTTTCGACAACATGCGCGAGGAAGGCCGTCTGCTTGGCGTTCGCGACTTCGTTTATGGCTCCACCACGGTGTATTCGCAGAGCACCCATGGTACTTCATGCTTGAGCACGATGGGCGCTTACGACCCGAACAACATGGTTGGCACGGCCCCAAAAGCTTCCTATTACCTGTTTCACACCGAAGACGGCGGAGGCGAAAACATCGTGGAGGAATACAACTGGGTTTCGGGTGCCGAATACGCCGACTCCCTTGGCGTTGACGTGTGCTCCACCTCGTTAGGCTATATCGATTTTGACATGCCGCAATGGGATCACCACTTTCCGGATTATGATGGCCACACCGCTCCGATGACCATTGGTGCTGAGATCGCCGCCAGTCGTGGCATCATTTGCATGAACTCCGCCGGCAACGAAGGTAGTGGCACCTGCACCTTAGGCATCCCAGCCGACGCTGAGCACATCCTTACCGTAGGTGCGGTTAACGCAGCTGGCGAACGTGCCTATTTCAGCTCTGTTGGCCCAACCTACGATGGCCGCATCAAACCTGATGTGATGGCCATGGGAGAAGGCACATACGTAGCCAGTGGTTATGGCAGTTGGTGGCCTTACTACAATGGCGACGGCACCTCGTTCTCATGCCCGGTGCTGGCTGGTGCGGTGGCTTGTCTGCGTCAAGCCCGCCCGAACGCCTCGGTACAGGAGATCTGCGACGCCATACGCATGGCTGGCAACAATGCCGACAACCCCGACAGCTACAACGGCTACGGCATACCGAACTTCCATCTAGCACTGGAGACACTGAAAGTGGACACCTTCCACCAACAGAACGAGATCATTTCCGTGTTTCCCAACCCTTCGAATGGCAACGTGCATCTGAAGCTGATCGAGGGTTTCACGGCTGACATCAAGGTTTTCGACGTAATGGGGCGCCATCTGAAGTCCTATCGTTTCGACGGTTTGAACCACAACGCCATCGAGCATTTCCTGAATGGCCTGGACAACGGTGTTTACTTCATCCAAGCCGACTCTGAAAACGGATCGCAGACTGTAAGGCTGGTCATCACCAAATAACAAAAAAAGCCCCGAAAAACTTCGGGGCTTTTTCATTGATTGCCGTTTCCCTTATGCTTTCAAAAGCGGCGAAGGAGTGTTGAAAACCCTTACGGCGAGCTCCTTGTCGAGCGCCATCAAACCATTCAGGTCACCGTTGATCATCTTGCACTGGGTAATGAGGTCGCGGGCGTTTTCCTCTTCCTCAACCTGTTCGTCGATGAACCAAGCCAGGAAGTTGCCGGCGGCGCGGTCATGATCCTCGTCGGCGATGTCGCAGAGGTTGTTGATCATGGCGGTCACTTTCTGCTCATGTTTCAAGGTGTCCTCAAAAGCGGCGAGAACGGTCTTCCATGAGGTCTGCACCTTGGCGATGGGAGCCAGGATCACCTTCTCATTCTGTGAGTGGAGGTAGTTGATCATGATCTCAGCGTGGGCTTGTTCCTCTTGGAATTGCACTTTGAACCAATTGGCGATGCCTTTGAAGCCTTTGGCATAGACGTCCTGGGACATGCTCAGGTAAAGGTATGCCGACCACATCTCAGCGTTGATTTGGTCGTTGAGAGCTTTTGCTAATTTCTTACTTATCATCTTTTGTTAATTTAGAGTTTAGAATTTAGAATTTAGAGATTTAGGGGGCGCTTCAATCTCTCTAAATTCTAAATTCTTAATTACTAATTCATTCAAAATATCTCTTATACAGTCCTTCAAAGCCTTTGCCGTGACGGGCTTCGTCCTTGGCCATCTCGTGGACGGTGTCGTGGATGGCGTCGAGGTTGCGTTCCTTGGCCACGCGGGCAATACGCATCTTCTCTTCGCAGGCGCCACATTCGGCAATCATGCGCTTGTAGAGGTTCGTCTTGGTGTCCCAAACCACTTCACCAAGAAGTTCGGCAAAGCGTGAAGCGTGGTCGGCCTCTTCAAAGGCATAGCGTTTGAAAGCCTCGGCAATCTCGGGATAGCCTTCGCGGTCGGCCTGACGGCTCATGGCCAGATACATACCGACCTCGGTGGCCTCACCCATAAACTGTGCGTTGAGGTCCTTGATCATCTCGTCACCTGTGTCCTTGGCGATGCCGATGACATGTTCAGTGACAAAGTTCAGGGCAGCACTCTCGTCAACGACTTTCCATTCGACGATTTGTCTGCATTGAGGGCAACGTTCCGGGGCTTCTTCGCCTTCATAAACGAAACCGCAAATAGGGCAGATGAATTTCTTTTTCATACTTGTTTTCCTTTCAATTAAATAAGTTTTGAGTTGTTCTGTTTTTCGTATGTTGTGATTGCAAAGATAAAATAATTTCTTAAATTTGCAGTTTTAAACATGGTAATTATTTTATTTTTATGCTTAACAGAAGGTTTTTGAGAGTCAAGGTGTTACAGGAAATCTATGCCTACCACCAGGCCGAGGAATCGGATATGCTTGCCGCCGAACGCCGCCTGCTTAACGGCGTGGACACGCTTTACGGGCTTTTCATCCGCCAACTGACGTTCTGGGTCGAGGTGAAGTGTTTTGCCGAACGCAGGATCGAGGAGAACCAGCACAAGAATTTCCCCACGGCCGAAGACCTCAACCCGAATCGCAAGTTCATCAACAACAGGGTACTCAATGCACTGGAAAGCAACCGCAACCTGCAAGCCCTCCAAGAGAAATATAAGATCAACTGGGCTGACGATCGCGAGGACTTCATCCGCGGTTTCTACAATCGTCTTCGTGAATATCCTGAATATCAGGAATATATGAACAGTAAAAAGGACAGCTTTGCCTTTGACAAGCAGCTGATCCTCGACGTCATCGACAACCATATTGCGGAAGACGAAGTGCTGTTCGACTACTATGCCGACAAGAGCCTGGGCTACAACAGCGACTATCAACTGGGGCTTTTCCTGCTGTGGAAATTCATCAACGAGATGGATACCAAGTTCAACGCCACGACGAAGATCCCGCCGGCGTTCAAGACGGAACACGACGACACCAACGACGACAAGACCTTCCTCGTCAAGCTGTTCAAGGAGACCTTGAAGCATGCCGACGAGTACCAGGAACTGGTGAAGGCCAACATCTCCAACTGGGATTACGACCGCATCGCCTTGATGGACAAGATCATCATCTTCATGGCTTTGACCGAGTTCTGCCAGTTCCGCGACATCCCCGTGAAGGTCACCATCAACGAATACATTGAGATTTCGAAATACTACAGCACGCCTGACAGCCGCCGTTTCGTCAACGGCATTCTCGATAAGCTCGCCGAACAGCTCACGGCGGAGGGAAAGCTGGTGAAAAGCGGAAGGGGTCTGGTTTGACCTTTAATTAATAGGTATGAAAAAAACGATACTGATATTGACTCTGGTGTTGGGTTGGATGGCTACGGTCACAGCCCAGCAAACCAATGGCACCTATTCGTTCCTGAGAGCGACCAACTCGGCCAGAGTGGCTGCCTTGGGCGGTTTGCCGTTGCCCATGAACGACAACGACATTCAGCTCAGCACCTTCAATCCCGCCGCCATCGACTCCACCATGAGCAACCGACTGGGGCTTTCCTACGTGGACTATTATTCCGACATCAATTTCATCACTGCACAATACGCCCGCCATTTCACTGGGATCGGGTCGTTTGCCGCCACGGTGCAATACCACAACTACGGGCATTTCGACGAGACTTCAGAAGGCGGCACCGTGCTTGGTGATTTCTCGGTCTCCGATTACTCGGTGAACATCGGGTGGGGACGTCGCCTGTCGCCCCATTGGAGCATCGGCGCAGCGCTGAAATACGCTGGACTGCAATATGAGAGCTATGCCGCTGGAGCTTTGGCCGTGGATGTGGCCGGCATGTATCATACGGACAACAACTGGATCATCACGCTGAACGCCCGAAACATCGGCACACAGCTCTTCAATAACTTTGACAACAGACATTGTCCGTTGCCTTTCTCCATCGACGTGGGCGCTTCACACAAACTTGAGCACCTGCCCTTGACGGTCATGGTGTGGTATGACGACCTCCAGAAATGGAACAAAATGATGGAGACTCCATTGTATATCGAAGAGCATACCGATCCCATCACAGGCGAACTCACTGCCGAGAACGGCGTGGTTCATTTTGCCAAGAACCTGGCCACCCACTTGGTGGTCGGCGGTGAGCTGTACATCGGCAAGAACATCGTGCTGCGCTCCGCGTTCAACTATGGCAAACGCTATGCCATGAACGTGCCAAAAGCCCGTACAATGGTGGGCTTCTCGGCAGGTCTGGCCGTCAAGATCAAGATGTTTGAGATCAGCTATGCCCGCTCACGCGACAACATCACCTTGTCGCCCAACTATCTTACCATCACCTTGGATCTCAACAAGTTCTAAATGTACCTGAAGGAATTGCGTCTGGCCAACTTCAAGAACTGCGAATCCGCCGAGCTGGCGTTTTCGGAGAAGGTGAATTGTTTCGTCGGACTCAATGGGGCAGGCAAGACCAACATCCTCGATTCCATCTATTACCTTTCGTTCTGCAAGAGCTTCTTCAACGCCGTCGACAAACTGAACATCCGCCATGACCAGGATTTTTTCAGCATCCATGGCACCTACGGCTTTGATGGCAAGGAGAATGAGTTGGTTTCGTGTGTCCAGAAACGCGACACCAAGAAATCGTTCAAGTTCAACAAGAAAGAATACGATCGGCTTTCCGACCATATCGGGAAGTTCCCTTTGGTGATGATCTCGCCCTACGACCGCGACCTGATCAACGATGGCAGCGATCTAAGGCGCAAATTCATTGATGGGGTCATTTCCCAGTTTGATCCGCTGTATCTCAGCGCTTTGCTCAAGTACAACCGCGCCCTGCTGCAACGCAACATGCAGCTCCGTCAGTTTGCCGACTCACGCCATTTCGACCGTACCTTGTTGCAACTTTGGGACGAACCGCTATGCCTTTGTGCTAGCGACATCCACGAGAAACGCAAGCGTTTCCTGGAGGAGTTCCGACCCATTTTCCAACATTTCTACGAGGTGGTTTCCGGCGCCAAGGAACAGGTGGAGGTGGGCTATTGCTCAAAGCTTGATGAGAAGCCCATGGAACAGCTGTTGGAAGAAAGTCTCCAACAGGACAGTTATTCATGCTATACCAACGTAGGCATCCACAAGGACGATCTGGAATTCCGCCTCGATGGGCATCCCCTGAAGAAATTCGGCTCCCAAGGCCAGCAGAAGTCGTTTGTGGTATCGATCCGTTTGGCCCAATTCGAGTACAACTACCAGAAGATCGGCTATAAGCCCATCCTATTGCTCGACGACATCTTCGACAAACTCGACGACCAGCGGGTGATGAAGCTCGTCAGGCTAGTGGGCGACAACCATTTCGGGCAGGTGTTCATCACCGATACCCAACAGCAACGCATTGAACGGCTTTTCGAAGACACCGACATCAATCACAGGATCTTCGAAGTCGAATCAGGACACGTCAAATTGATCAGCAATGAGTAAGGATCCGAACCAAAACACGGTAGGGGAGCTGATCAAGGCATTCTATGAGGAGCGCAAGGGGCCGAACTACCTCGACGAGGTGAAAATCGTCAAGAGTTGGAAATCGGTCGTTGGGCCGTTCATTGCCCAATACACCAAGGATTTGCACATCAAGGATGGCGTGCTGCTCGTGAGTCTCACGTCCGACAGTTTGCGCAACGAATTGAGCTATTCGAAGACTGTTTTAAGGAAAAATCTCAACGATTTGGTGGGTTACGAACTGCTTACCGACATCGTTTTCAGGTGATTTTGAAAAAAAATCCTTGAATATTCCAATTTTTTTCCGTTTTTTTGCACTTTTATTTTAAATCATAATTATCAAATCTTAAATAAACTACTATGCTTAGTCAAGATGTAAAGATCGGAAGTGCCATCCGCATGGATGGAAAGATTTATTTCTGCATTGATTTCCAACACGTTAAACCCGGAAAGGGCAACACCATCATGCGTATCAAGCTGAAGGACGTCCTCAGCGGCAACGTGCTTGAAAAGAGATTCGATATCGGTGTGAAGTTGGAGGAAGTCCGCGTGGAACACCGTCCATACCAATACCTGTACAAGGAAGGTGAAGATTTCATCTTCATGCACACGGAGACCTACGATCAGATTCCGATCGCCGAAGGCAACATCACCGGCGTTAAATTCATGAAGGAAAACGACATCGTTGACGTCGTCGTCGACGCTTCCACCGAGACCATCCTTTACGCTGAGATGCCTGTGAAGACTGTGCTTAAGGTGACCTACACAGAACCCGGCGAGAAGGGCAACACCGCCACCAACGCGCTCAAGGAAGCCACCGTTGAGACCGGCGCCATGGTCCGCGTGCCTCTGTTTATCAACACTGATGACTTGATCCGTGTCGACACCCGTACCGGTGAATATTGTGAACGAGTGAAAGCCTGATGAAAATCAAGAAAACCACATTGAAACAAGTCGCCGAGCTGATCGGCGCAGAATTCGTCGGCGATCCGAATTTCCCCGTCACTGGTTTCAACGAGATCCATAAGGTGGAATCAGGCGACGTGACTTTCGTGGATCACCCGAAATATTACGGCAAGGCCTTGAACTCAGCCGCCACCGTGGTGCTTATCAACAAGCACGTGGAGTGTCCTGAGGGCAAGGCCCTGCTCATTCATGACGACCCCTTCGACGCGTTCCTCCGTGCCATGCGCCACTACCGTCCCAAGGAGACCTGCACTGAGGCCATCAGCCCGTCGGCAGAGATCGGGGAGGGGACCGTCATTATGCCCGGCTCATCCGTGGGCAACCACACCAAGATCGGCAAGAACTGCATCATCCATCCCAACGTCACCATATACGACTATTGTGTGATCGGCGACAACGTCATCATCCACTCCGGCAGCGTCATCGGCGCCGACGCCTACTATTTCCAGCGCCGCTCCGACAGCTACAAGAAGTTTGAGTCGTTTGGCCGCGTGGTCATCGAGGATGACGTGGAGATCGGCGCTTTGTGCAGCATCGACAAGGGCGTGACCAGCGACACCACCATACGTCGCGGCACCAAGATGGACAACCATTGCCAGGTGGGCCACGACAGCTACATCGGCCGCAACTGCCTCATCGGCAGCCATGCCGCCATCGCCGGCGTCACCCGCATCGAAGATGACGTCATCCTTTGGGGTCGTGTCTGCGTCAACAAGGATCTGGTGATCGGCGAAGGTGCTGTGGTGCTGGCCACTTCAGCCGTCGATAAGAGCATCGAGCCCGGCAAGGCCGTCTTCGGCGTCCCTGCCCAAGACGTGCGCAAGCAATGGCGCGAACAGGCCGCCATGCGCAAGCTGCCTGATTTCCTCAGGGAATATTACAACAACAAGGATTAAAACAATTGGTACGCACCTAAATCGGGTGCGCCAATGCGTGGTTTGCCATCGAGGTCGAAAGGCACTTGTGCCCCGATGATGGGATTGCCTTTGC
This sequence comes from Bacteroidales bacterium, assembly GCA_017645245.1. GTDB lineage: Bacteria > Bacteroidota > Bacteroidia > Bacteroidales > F082 > Limimorpha. The sequence continues at coordinate 21,011 of JAGCPG010000022.1, read as the reverse complement.
CCAAAACGGGTGAGACGCTGTCAAGGTGAAGGTCAAAGTTCTTGTAATCCACAAAAAGCGGATCCTCATTGAAGATGCACTCATCGAACCCGGGCAGGGCGTTGCTGTGCTTTTTCGTCTTCATCAGGCAATGGTCAAACAGGTAGGAGGTGTCGACCGTGACACCGCTCAAAGCCGTGCCGAACTCTTCTTCCAGCGCACCGTAAACAATGCTGTTGCCCATCTCCAAGTGGAAGGGGAACTCGAAACGCTCGCCGTCTTCATCCACGTAGTTGGTAAGCACCATGGACGAAGTGGTGCGCGTTGACTTCCACCAGTAGTTCCCAATCGTGGAATGACGGATCAGGTAGTCACCACCTTGAACAACGGCAAAGGCATATTGTCCGCAGTTGTCGATGACCATGTTGTTGGCCTCGATGGCATACAGCACAGCGTAAATCCCGACACCCGAATGGTTCTCAATGATGGTATTGTTGATGCGAAGCGCACTCTCCGTGGGATGGACGAACGACTCCGCCTGAATCCCGATAAAGGCATTGCGGATGATGGCATGGTCGATCTGGTGATCGGCATTGGGACGGGCGTCCATGAGCCAGATGCGATCCCACTGTCCAGGCTGATCATGGAAATAATACTCCAACCGGTCGCCTTCGATGGTCACGGGATTCTCGGCCGTGCCTTCGATGATCAGCTGTCCGTCGCTCCACGACCAAAGACCGCCTCCGCCATGAATATAGATATGTGTACCCTCATGGATATGTAACGTTCCGTAGGAGTTGATTAAGGCATAACCATAGATCACGTAGGGGAGTTCGTTGGTCCAATGTGTGGTCTCCAAACTGTCAGCCACGATCTTGAAGGCCGGAAAACCGTTGACATGCTTGTCAGCCACGATATACCTCGCGTTCTGTCCCCAGGCCATCAGTTTGACATCCTGCGTGTTGCCGTTAGTGACAAACTGGATGTCATCTTCCACCACGAAAGGAGTGTATTGGTCGTTGGGATCGATGGTCACATTCAAGAAAATGAAAAGGCTGTCGTTGGCAGGGATGACCTTGTCGCGAAACTCCGAGCCGCTCACGCCGTCGACGTTGATCCTGAAACGTGAGACATTCCCGCCAATCAAGCGGATCTCGCTGATTTTGAGATCTTCCTTGTAGTTGTTGTAAACCTTCAATTGATGCGTCGCCGAGCCCAAGGTGGTGAACACAGTGTCGAACATGACCGTGTCGACCGAAAACGCTAGCTTGCAGCTAGAGTCGTTGGTGAGACTGTGTTCCTTTTTGCAGGAGGAAACCAGGGCCATGAAGCATATAATGAGGACGAACAATCTTTTCATACCATGAAATTTGGGACAAAATTAGATATTTTCGGTCAAATTGCCTATTATTAACTATCTTTGCCGCAAAATAGTATTCATTTTATGAAAAGAATTGTCTCATTGGCTTTATTCCTATGCTGTTCTGCCTTATTGGTTCAGGCCCAAGCTCAAATATTCGGCGGTCCTGAATCCATGAAAGGCAAGTTCGTGGTTGGTGGCAACTTTGATGCCGGCTTTTATGGACGCAGCTTGAACATCGGTGTGGCACCACAAGCCGGTTACCGCCTGACCCGCAGTCTGGAGATGGGTGTGCGTTTGGGCTACCAACTTAACTACAATTACGGCAACAATTACTATGGCAGCTATTATTGCCATTTCTTCAGCGGTGCCGTCTATGCCAACTGTGAAATTTTCAGAGGGTTGTATCTCCATGTGGAAGATGAGGAGATGTGCCTGTTGGTTCGTGGCGAGGCTGTGAATCCAACGGCTCCAAGTTGGTATAACTCCGTCTTTGTAGGAGCTGGATACCGCCAATATTTCTCTGAAACAGACTTTGTTTATTACGCCTTCCTGTACAACCTTTCGTGGGGATATGACGACTTAGGCAACTACAACAGTCCCTACGCCAATCCATTTGTGATTAGGGTCGGTTATTGTCACGGTTTTTAATATGGAAAAGAAGAATAGCAACGCCATTAATATCAAAAACAAACGCGCCGAACACGAGTATTTCCTGTTGGACCAAATCACGGCAGGCATTGTGCTGACGGGTACGGAAATCAAGTCGATCCGCAACGGGAAGGCTAGTCTGGCTGAGTCGTATTGTACCTTCAAGGGCGAAGAGTTGTTCGTGGTGGGGATGCATATCGCCGAGTACGACAAAGGCACCTACAACAACCACGATCCCAAGCGTGACCGCAAGCTGCTGCTGACCACGCGCGAGCTCCGCAAGCTCAAGACCAAGGTGCAGGAGAAGGGCTTGACCATCATCCCTGTGTTGCTTTTCATCAACGACAAGGGATTGGCAAAAGTCGACATCGCCTTGGCTCGGGGCAAGCATTACTACGACAAGCGCGAGAGCTTGAAAACCAAGGACTCGAAACGCGATGTGGAAAAGCAATTGAAAGGTTATTGATGCGCCATTGGATTTTTATATATCTTTGCAAAAAATTGGAAAAATGAAAAAATTGTTGTTGTTCGCCCTGTTGGCAGTTATGTTGATTAGTTTCGATTCCTGCAAAAAGCAGAAATATTGCCAGTGTTACGCCGTTGTAGATGGCAAGGACGTTTCTTTGGGAGAAGATATCGAATTGGGCGAGATGACCGCCGCAGCCATCGATTCGTTGGATGCGAGATACAATGTTTACATTATCGAGACCGGCACCTGCAACGACAAAGCGAAGGAAATCGTGGGATGGGGTCAGGTGACTTGCCGTGAGGTCAGCCCGAAAGCCGACACCAACTGGCTCTCGAACTTGTTCAACAAAAACAAGAACAATAACAACAGCGGTAACAAAAACTAGCAAGTTTCCGTTATGAAATACGGATTTGACAACGAGAAATATCTCAAGATACAGTCCGAGCATATCCGCGAGCGGATTCAGGAGTTCGGCAACAAGCTTTACCTTGAACTGGGGGGGAAGCTTTTCGATGACCACCACGCCAGCCGCGTGTTACCCGGTTTTCAACCCGACAGTAAGCTGCGTATGCTGCAAAACCTCAGCGACAGTGCCGAGATCGTTATCGTGATCAGCGCTACCGACATCGAGAAAAACAAGGTGCGCAGCGACTTGGGCATCACCTACGATGTAGACGTGTTGCGCCTTCGCAATGAGTTCATGAAACGTGGTTTCCTGGTGAGTGGCGTGGTCATCACCCATTACAACGGACAGAGCAGCGCATCAGCTTTCCACAACCGTTTGGAGCATCTGGGCATCAAGGCTTATTACCATTTCCTCATCGACGGCTATCCGCACAATGTGGCTTTGATCGACTCTGAGGAGGGTTTCGGCAAGAACGACTATGTGGAGACGACACGCCCCTTGGTCATCGTCACGGCACCAGGGCCCGGCAGCGGCAAGATGGCCGTTTGTCTTAGTCAGCTCTACAACGAGCAGAAACGCGGCATTAACGCAGGTTATGCCAAGTTTGAGACTTTCCCAGTGTGGAGCCTGCCGCTGAAGCATCCCGTCAATATGGCCTACGAAGCCGCCACCGCCGACCTCAACGACGTGAACATGATCGACCCGTTCCATCTGGATGCCTACGGCAAGATCGCCATCAACTACAACCGCGACATCGAGATCTTTCCCGTGCTGAACGCCCTGTTTGACGGCATCTACGGCAAATGCCCCTACAAGTCGCCTACCGACATGGGCGTCAACATGGTGGGCTTCTGCATCAGCGATGACGAGATATGCTGCAAAGCCGCCAAGGAAGAGATCATCCGCCGTTATTTCACCGCCTTGAACACCATGGCGGAGGGAGGCTGCAACGAGAACGAGGTCAGCAAGATCTCCATGCTGCTTAACCAGGCAAAGATCACTGTTGAGGATCGCAAATGCGTGGTTGCCGCCAGGGAACGCAAGGAACGCAGCGGTGTGGACTGCACGGCCATTGAGTTGGATGACGGCACCATCATCACCGCCGAGACCAGCGCCTTGCTGGGACCCAGTGCCGCGCTCATCCTCAACGCCACCAAGCATCTGGCTGGCATCGACCACGACCTCAAGCTCATTCCACAGTACATGATCGAGCCTATCCAGAAGACCAAGGTGGAATACCTCCGAGGCAACAACCCAAGATTGCATACGGACGAAGTGCTCATTGCCCTCTCGGTGCTCAGTCCTGAAAACGAAAACTGCAGGAAGGCTTTGGAAGTCCTCCCGCAGTTTGAAGGTTGTCAGGTGCATTCAACCGTGATGCTCAGCGAGGTTGATCGTAAGATCTTCAGCAAGCTCGGCGTGGGGTTGACTTGTGATCCTGTGAAAAAGAAGTAGAGACGCGCCATGGCACGTCTCTACGTGTTATATTATTCCACTGGAATATCCTTGTTGACATTTTTTGATCCCACGAGGGCGTAGAAGAGCAAGAACGCCAATCCAATAACGATGACCCAATAGCTCTGGAGGTAGCCAACGCCGCCCAGACCATCAACGATGGCGTTTTGGAGTAACGGCAGGATACCGCCACCGCAGACCAAGGCCATGAAGATGCCTGAAGCCTTCTCAGTGTATTTTCCCAGACCTTCAACGGCCAGATTGAAGATGCCACCCCACATCACCGAAGTGCACAAACCGATGCACACTAGGAATGCGGCGTTCAGCGGAATGTTTTCCAAACCGAAGCCCTTGGCGCCATTGAAGGCGGGGAACTTCACCATGGTCTGAGGTCCAAACATGGCCAACAGCGTCAGGATGATACCCACTACCGAAACGACGGTAAGCATAGCCTTTGCAGAGACCTTGTTGCCAATGATGCCACCAACCAAGCGACCAATCAACATTAAGAACCAATAGGTAGCTGCAACAGAGCCAGCCACAGCCTCAGCGTTGACACCAGCGCCCAACACGTTCAGTTCAGGGTTCTGGAGCCACTTGTTCAAGACATTCGGAATACCGACCTCAACGCCAACATAAATGAAGATGGCGATGGCACCGAGCACGAAGTGACGGAACGCCATGGGGCCTTTACCTTTCTCAACTTGAGCAACAGCTTCTTCCTTCTTTTCATTCTCCGGAATCTTGGTCAGCAAGATTACGATGAAGGCGAAGGCGAAGATACCCAAAGCAGTGTACATCAGCGGGAACACGTCACTGATCTTGGCATCCATGATGCTGGGGATCAGCAAGCCCGTGATGATGATGACGGCCGTACCGCAGAGGGAGTTGAACGAACCGCCAATCTGGATCAGCTGGTTGCCGTGGTTGCCGCCGCCACCCAAACGGTTCAGCATCGGGTTGACCACGGTGTTGAGCAAGCACATGCTGAAGCCGGCCACAAATGCGCCAAGGAGATAGACTCCAAAGCTGCTGAACACGCCCGAAAGCGTCTGGATGCCGACACCGACAAAGCCCACGATAACAGCGATGAGTGCCGTCTTCTTGTAACCTTTCTTTTGCAGCAGGTTGCCTGAAGGGATGCCCATGACGGCATAAGCGATAAAGTTGGCGAAGACGCCCAAGGTGCCTTGCCAGTTCGGAATGTTGAACTGGTTCTTCAGGATGTCGCCCATAGGCGAGGCCAGGTTAGTGACAAAAGAAATCATACCGAACAAAAGGATCATCACAATGATCGGTATGGTGTAGTTCTGCTTTTTTTCCATAGTATGATTTGATTTAAAAATTACCAAAGATTTTTCGGATAAACGCCCTTGTCGATCAGGTTCTGGATCTTTTTCACGACATCGGGTTTGTCCTCCTTGTAGGTGACACCAAACCAAGAGGCGTTGCTCGACAGGACCTTCAGCTTGGCGGTGCCGTCGTTGATGCTCTGGTTGACCATCAGCGGGATGAAGAACTCTGCCTTGATGTTGGTCTGGGCAGGGCCTTTCAGGAACTCGACGAAGCCCCTCTCGGAATAGGCGAAGAAATCAGGCGTGAAGCCGAAAAAGTTCATGGAGACCAATGAGTCCATGTCAAGAGGGTGGGAGCCAGTCTCGTCAGTGTAGGCAGCGCCGCCGTCGGGAGTGTGGCCGATGGCCGTGCGCTCTACGATAGTTTGGAGATGGCCTTCAGCGTCAGCGGTGCAGATGCCGCGGCTCACCGTGCCAAAGTCCGACATGGTGTTGCGCAGCTTATAGGCTACCATGCTGTAGGCGCCTTTCTTGCCTTCGCAAGACTTGAGGTAGTTGGCCAGCACTTCATAGGCTTCCTTGCCATAGAAATCATCGGCATTGATGGCGGCAAACGGCTCGTGGATCACATCCTTGGCCATCAGCACGGCATGGCATGTTCCCCAAGGCTTCACACGGCCTTCAGGAACGCTGAAACCTGCCGGCAGCTTGTCGAGCGACTGATACACATACTCCACGGGGAGACCGAATTTCTCCGTGTTGTTGACTTTCTTGAAAGCCTCGGCAAAGTCTTCACGAATCACGAAGACCACCTTGCCGAAACCGGCGCGCTTGGCGTCAAAAATTGAATAATCAAGGATGGCCTCGTTGTTGGGACCGACGCCGTCCATCTGCTTCAGGGCGCCATAACGAGAGCCCATGCCTGCAGCTAAAACTAATAATGTTGGTTTCATTGTATAATTAAGAATTATGAATTTAGAATTTAGAGTTTGCGGGCGCCATCTGAGATGACAACATCATAAACCTTCGGCTCATGACCGAATTTAGCATTAAACTTCTCCTTTGCCGTGGCGATAAAGGCATCGTAAAGACCATCCTTCACCAGGTTGATGGTGCATCCGCCAAAGCCACCACCCATCACACGGGAACCTGTTACGCCACATTCCTTGGCGATGTCGTTCAGGAAATCCAGTTCCTCGCAGCTGACCTCATAGAGCTTGCTCATGCCGAAATGAGTGCCATACATGCACTTGCCCACGGTCTCGTAATCGTCCTTCTCCAAGGCGTCACACACATCCAGCACACGCTGCTTCTCGCCGATGACGTAGGAAGCGCGGAGGTAGTCCTCACCTGAAATTTCGGGACGGATTTCATCCAGCATGTCCTGGGTGGCATCGCTGAGGTATTTCACCTCGGGATGCTTGGCGGCAATATGGGCGCAGGCGTTCTCGCAAGAGGCACGGCGCTTGTTGTAGGCCGACGAAGCCAGCTCGTGTTTCACCACAGTGTCGAGCAGCACCACCTTGTAGCCCTTGGGGTTGAAGGGGAAGTACTCGAACTCCATGGTGGCACAATTAAGGCGCATCAGGTGACCAGCCTTGCCGAAGAGCGAGGCGAACTGGTCCATGATGCCGCATTTCACGCCCACATAATGATGCTCGGTCATCTGTCCGATACGAGCCAACTCAAACTTGTCAATGCCAAGGCTGAACAGCTCGTTTAGTGCGTATGCATAGGTGCTTTCAAGAGCTGCCGACGATGACATGCCAGCGCCAATGGGCACATCGCCTGCAAATACAGTATCAAAGCCTCCTAAGGTGTAACCACGCTTCGCTATCTCACGGCAAACACCGAAAAGGTATTTTGCCCAGTGCTGTTCTGGAAGATCTTCTTCGTTAAGTCCGAACTCACAGTAATCTTCTTTATCCATGGAGTAAGCTCGAACTGTCTTGGTGCCGTTCAAACGGATGCAGGCAAAGATGCCTTTGTCGATAGCTCCCGGAAACACGAAACCGCCATTGTAGTCGGTGTGTTCGCCGATCAAGTTAATGCGGCCAGGGGAGGTGTATACAAACATCTCATTGCCAAACAATGAGTTGAATTTCTCTTTAATCTTTTGAATATCCATATTATTGCTTGATAAAGGTTTTGACACTCTTGTTATTGACGCCGACAATCTCGATCATATACACGCCGGCTTCCAGTTTCGACAGGTCGATGACGGTCTCCTTGCTGTTGTCGGCCACTTCCTTCACCTTGACGCCAAGGAGGTTGTAGATGCTGATGAGTTGCAAGCTTTCATCAGCACGGATGGTCATCAGGTCGTCCACGGGGTTGGGATAGATGCTGGCCTTCAAGTCAACCTCACAAACGGAAACCGGACCGAGGGTATCGGTAGCCACGACCTTTATGTCATCGATAAACCAGTCGGAAGCAAGGCAATCGCCCACAGCGTTGTAGCCGCGGAATCCAATCTTGATGTTCTTGCCAATATATTGGTCCAAAACCACCGAAACAGGCTCGGTGTAAGAGTTGATCTGCCCGGTAGGATGATCGTAGGAATCCCATTTGTCGGACCAAGTGCCATCCCAGCAGTCATAGATCCTAACAACGAAATGGTCATAGAAGGGATCGCCGTATTCGGCCCAAGTCCAGAAAGTCAAGACAGCAGGTCTTTCAATGGTCAGTACAGGGGAGATCAAGGTTTGGTCTTGAGGGTCGTTGTTGTAGTCGTCCCATTCCAAAACGGCTTGTCTGATACCACCGTGAGGCGCCACAACAAAATCATTTTCATAGTAATCGGTGTAATAAACCGTGCTTAAGACGTTCCAATCCCAATAGGTCGGGTTGCCATCGGTTGTCCAACCCTCAGGCAAGGAGAGGATGTCACATTCCTCGAAGGTCTCCAGCAAAATCGGGCGTTGCCAATCCCAATGCAATTCGTAAGGATCGGAATCGGCGGTGTGTCCCAAATCATCAGCCAAATGGAAGACGATGGTGGCTGTGGTGTGATTCGGCTGTGCCGGCAAGGTAGCCGTGAAGTCGTAATTGGATTTCGCTGACTTGTTGAACGTGATGTTCTGCGACTGACCGTTGATGGTGTAAGTAGCCTGCATTTGATCCGGCACACCCGACTCGTCATAGATTCTCAAGGTCAGATCCATCGGGGTCTCGGCCCAAGTTTGGGTGCCTTTCAGTGATACGATGGTAGGCGGGTTGTTATCCTGAGAGGTCGAGTTGATATAGATGTCGTCGATGCAGAGGTTCCAGCCGTAGCCGCTGACCGCCTCAAGAATCACGAATCCGTAGCCTTCAGGACTGTCGAAGGTATAGCTGTACTCGTACCAGTCGTTGTTTTCGCCCACCACGGGTTCAAGCATGGTGTTACGGTGAACTGTACCGAGCAAGGTGCCGTCGGCGGTGTTGGTAGTCGGGGAGTAGTACACGTTGATCCTGTCAGGACCCATGATGTTGTTGTTGAAATTACGGAAGATCCAATAGCGGACCGTATTGTCTGTTGCACTGAGCTGCAACTTCGGTGAGATCAAATTGCAGGAGCTGCCTGCCGGACTGGTGAAGCAGTAAAAACGTGCCATCGCATCGCTCTCTTCGTGAGGAGCACATGCTGGCCAGTCATTGCTGGTCACCCGTTCATAGCTATAATTGCCGTTGGTCGCCACGTTCTGCCAACCCGCGGGAGGGAAGGTGGTTCCATCGAAACCTTCCATTAACGGGAATGTATGAATAGGCTCCAAGGCGGTGATGGTGTAGTCTGCCGACTGGGTCGGAGCGGAATGTGACGAGGTCACATCGAAGGTGGCGTGCAGAACTTCGCCATTGGTCAAGTTCATCGGCAAGGTAGCTTTGGCAATCATCTCTACCGAGGTGTTGTAAGCCAAGGTAACCTGACTCACCTGTGAGCCGTTTTGATAGAACTCGATCGGCAAGGTGCCAGTATTGGTGAACTGGTAGGTGTCCTGCTGTTCTCCGGTGTTGCTGAGGAGGAAGCGCAGGTAAGCCGATTCGCCAAAATAGACCGAAGTGTCGGCGGTGAGTTGCTCCACATTGAAAAAGTATTGAGCAGTATTTTCGATGATGACATCGTCGATCGACAGATACCAAGGCATGTTGGTGGCTACGCTATGGAAGCCCACGTAGAAGCTACCTGAAGTAGGTGCTTGGAACACTGCCGAAGCCTGTTCAAACTCCTCGTTGTCGACAATAAACTCTGGGATCACGGTAACCGACATCGCTGATGGATTGGCGCTTGCACCGGCTTTGACCTCCAGATTAAAGTGATCGACATGCCATGTGGAATACCAGAACGAAACGCGATAGTAGCTGCCGGAGGTCACGTTGATTTCCTTGTAAGCCCACACATCGGTGTTATAGGTGGCATACATGTACCAGTCGCCAGTGTGTGGCTTGCGTCCACGGGCTTCGTTGTCGTCCGGGATGGTGATGCCAGCTTTCCAGCCGTTGTCGCTGCAAATCCAGCCCACAGGAGCCTGACCGACGGTGTTGCCGGTTTCAAATCCTTCATCCACAATGACCTGTGCAAAGGCCATTGAGCTGATAATCAATGCAAATAAGGTTAAGTAAAGCTTTTTCATTAGTATGAATTGTTTATTTTGATTGTTCTCGGAATTCAAATAACCTACAAAAATATGAAAAAATCTCTAAATTTGTCAAGTCATTCAAACAACACTTTTCGTTTCCGATCATGATGAAAAAAACACTGATACTTTTGATCGTCACGGCCGCTGTCGCCGCTTGCTCCAAAACGCCCACAGCACTTGGTCCTACACCCACCGAAGCCCAGCTACAATGGCAACAGCTGGAGACCTACGCCTTCATCCATTTTGGCTTGAACACTTTCAACGATATGGAGTGGGGCTATGGCGACACCCCGGCTTCCACCTTCAATCCGACTGACTTGGACTGTGAACAATGGGTGCTGACCCTAAAGGCCTGCGGCATGCAAGGCGTGATCCTCACCGCCAAGCACCACGACGGGTTCTGTCTTTGGCCTACGGAAACCACGGATTATTGCATCAAAAACTCACCATATAAAAATGGACAAGGCGATGTGGTGGGCGAGCTTTGTGAGGCTTGCCGCAAGCACGGTTTGAGGTTTGGATTGTATCTCTCACCTTGGGATCGCCACCAGGCATCCTACGGGACAGAGGAATATGTCAAGCTGTATCATCAACAAATTCAGGAACTAACCTATAATTATGGACCGTTTTTCGAGTTCTGGTTTGATGGTGCCAACGGTGGTGACGGCTGGTATGGTGGCGCCAACGAAACCCGCTCCATCGATGCCAACACCTATTATGACTTTGAAAAAGCCAGAGCCATCGTCTGCAGTGGTTCTCCCGAAACCATGGTCTTTGGCGGCACCGTGCCGACCATCCGTTGGATTGGCAACGAACGCGGCTATGCGGCACCCACCCTTTGGTGTACCGTAGGCGATGCCTGGCTGCCAGCGGAGGTCGACGTCTCCATCCGTCCCGGTTGGTTCTATCATGAAAGCGAACAGCCCAAAGCCTTGGAGGAACTGCTCGACATCTATTTCAACAGCGTGGGGCACAACGCCAACCTGCTTTTGAATTTCCCCGTCAACAAAGAGGGGAGGATCCCCTCCATCGACTCGCTGCGTGCCGTGGAGTGGCATCAAACCCTGCAAAACCTCTTTTCCGAAGATCTGATGAAAGCTTGTAAAACAAGCAGCAGCGACCCTTACGCCAACCTTCAGGAGCAGGTCTTTTCATTCGACAACCCCACTACCTTAAGCTGTCTGGTGTTACAGGAAGACATCACGAAAGGGCAGCACGTGGAGCGTTTCAGCATCAGCCGCTACCGCAACGGCAAATGGCTTCCCTTGGACACCGACGAGGTGATGACCACCATCGGCTACAAACGGATCATCCGATTCAAGCCTGCTGAAATGGAAAAGCTACGGATCCGGTTTATCAAAACGAAAGGGCCGGTGATGATGAAAAAGGTATCGGGGTATCAATAAAAAAATCGGGTCAGCGTTCACTGACCCGATTCTTGTTTCCGCCAAGGTGGTGATTACTTCACGATGATCTTACCGGCCATGCGTTCCTTGCTGTTCTGCAGGATGACGATGTACAAGCCTTGGGTAAGGTTGTGTGAGAACCTGACGGTGCCCGTGCCGACAGCCTTGGCAAGCACCTGCTGGCCAAGGAGGTCGAACACCACCATCTGCAAGTTGCTGTCGGTGTGGTTCTCTACAACAATCTGGTTGTCATGATTCCAGAGGTTCACGTGCATCATCTCGGCCTCGCTCACACCTGTAATGTTGGTGGCGCTCAGCAGGATGTCGTCGATCTCCCAAGCGGCAGCACCATCAGCAAGAGTACTGATGTATCTGAAGCCTATGTTGCACATAGAACCGTTGAAGCCGTCGAGCGAAATCTCGCCGGATTCAGTCCAGGTGTAGTTGCCTTCCGACATGGTGAATTCAAGCGGTTCCCACGAAGCGGCAGTAGGATCCTGACCGTCGTAGTCGTTGGTGAAGTAGAGCTCCAGATCCGGTCCAGTGAACTTCATTGCGTTCCTGAAGGTCAGTGTCACGCCTTCGTAATTGTTGAGGTTGAAGGCAGGGGAGATGCACCATTGCTCATTGTCGACGTCGTCGTTGTAACCGTTGGCGTTAGCATAGTGGTTGCCGGCGTAGGTGCCGATAGTCCAAGGCTTGTTGCCCTCCACGGTGACGAAGGTCCAGCCATTCATCTCGCCTTCCCAATCCTGGTCGAAGATGACGATCAAGCCAGTGTTGACCACGTAATTGGCAGTGGCGATGCCGCTGTTGTCATAGCCTTCCTTCATGGCGATGGCCTTCAAGGTCATGTCGTCGATCACATGGATAGGCTCGGTGTAAACCTCTGACGAAGCGGACGGGTCGGTGCCGTCAGTGGTGAAATAGATGGTAGCACCCTCAGTGGAACAAACGATCTCCACGTCGAACTCCTCGTAGTAAGTGCCCGAAGCCACGCTGAAGACCGGTGTAGCCACCGTCGGGGTGACAGAGCCGCCCATCACGAACAGGTCGAGGTAGAAGTTGTAATCAGGATTGCTCATGTTGCTTGTTGCGTAGGCGCCGAACTTGTTGGAGGCGTTCTTGGCAATGCCACGGTTGGTGGTGGTGCCGTTAGTGATGACGAAACCGGTGTAGTTGGGGATCAATGCGCCTTCTTCCGAAGTCTCAAGAGCGATGTTCCACTCAGTGTTCACGTTACCAGCGAAGTTGGTACTGCTACTATAGCCCAGGCTGTCGCCAGCAGCGTTCACCAGCGTGATGACATCACCGTTGAGGGTCACGTTCCAGAGGTACGTGTCGGCCTCAGCCGCGATCTCAGTGGGAAGCATCTCAGCGCCATTCTGATTCACTGAGGTGAACAGCACGCCGTCAGGCTTGCCGGAAACACCGGCAGTCATGGCATAATAGCCGTCGCCAATGGTGGCATCATAACGGGCGGCAAGGATAACCTGGTCGCCATCATGCAAATCGCTGAGCGCATAAATTCTGTTCCAGTCGTTCACCTGTGGTTGGTCGATGACGGTGCCGCTTACAGTCACTGTAGCAGTAGTTCCGCCGTCTTCGAGGGTGACGACACCATCCCACTGACCGACATACAAACCTTCTTCAAGTCTTACATATACAGGAGTTGGCTCGAGAGTTCCAACAACTTCGATGGATATATTGTGCCAATATTCTTCGCCATCGAGTGAGAACTCATAATGAGAGTTGCTACATGTGATAGTAATTCCACCTGAAGATCCACCTGGCGCTGGAGGCAAGTTGCCGCCTGACACAGTGAATGTCTGTGCCTGTGATGGACCGTTTCCGACGATATAGGTGAATCCTGACAAAGCATTAGGTGTCACTGTCAGATACGGATCTGTGGTGAATCCCATCAAAACAATATCGTCAATCTCCCAAGCCGCAGCCTGATCCTCAGTGGAGGTGTACTTGAAGCCGATGTAACATTCATCACCTGAGAAGTCGCTGAGGTCAATAACTCCTGACTCAGTCCAGGTGTAGGAGCCTGTCGACTTGTTGAACTCAAGTTCCGTCCAAGAGGCCGAACCAGGTGTCTCTCCATCATAGTTGTTTGAGAAAAACAGCTGCAAATCAGGACCGATGTAGTTCTTGGCGTTCATGAATGTCAAACTGGCATCGCTGATGGCATTGAGGTCGAAAGCGGGTGAGATGCACCACTGCTCGTTGACACCGCCATTATAGCCGTTGGCGTAGGCGTAATGGTTGTTGTTGTACTGGCTGATATTCCATGGCTTGTTGCCTTCCACGGAAACGAATGTCCAGCCGTTCATGTCGCCTTCCCAGTCTTGGTTGAAGATGGTGACGGCACCGATAATAATAGTGTATTCAGCCGTGGCGATGTTGCTGTTTTCGTAACCTTCCTTCATGGCGATGGCCTTGATGGTCATGCTTGTAGCCACTGGGATAGGAGCGGAATAAACGTCACTTTCATCTGTAGGATCGCTGCCATCCAAGGTATAATAGATGGTGGCGTCGGCCGTGTTGCATGAAATCGCAACTTCCTGTGCCTCGTAATAGGTTCCGCCTTCGGGAGTGAAGAATGGGGTAGCACAGGTCATGGTGCCGCCGCCAGTGGTGGCGAACATGTCGAGATAGAAGTTGTAGTTTTCAGCGTTCATGTTCTGGGTGTGGTACGGACCGTAGTTGTGGTTGCTGTTCAAAGCGATGGCTCTGACAGGAGTGTTGACGTTGTTCACAACGAAACCACTGTATTCAGGAACCATGGCCGTAGCCTCGGAAGTCATGTACGTGATGGCCCAAGCGGTGTTGTCGCCGCCAGTGGAGAAGTTGGTGCTGCTGGTGTAGCCGAGCACGTCGCCGTTGGCATTGGTGAAGGTATAGCTTGAACCGTCGGTAGTCACCGTCCAGTAGAAGGTGCTTTCCTCATCAGTGATGGCAGCTGGCAAGGTCTCGTTGCCACCATCCATTACGCTGGTGAACGGCACGCCTTCAGGCTTGCCAGTGGTCTGGGCCGTCATGGCGTAGTAGTTGTTGGCGTTTTCGTCGAAACGGGCGGCAATGATCACCTGAGCACCGTTGGTGAGCTGCGAGACGTCGCTGATGCGGACGTATCCACTGCCTGGCTGCGGCTGTCCGGAGACGTTACCGCTCAGGGCGATGTACATGGTATCGACTTCATCTTCATAAATGGTGATGCTCTCCTGATAGTTGCCGACTTCCAGTCCAGCTTTCATCCTGACCTTGATCGTGTAATGGAAATCGCCAGTATAAGTATTGATGGTGATGTGGTTTTCAGGATAGAAGTTCTCGCCCGGGAGCGACGAAAGCTCATAACTCTCAGGAGCAACGATGTGCGTCGTAGCGCTGAGGTTGTTGCCGCTAATCACGAAGGTCTTCACATTCGACGGGCCTTCCTCATACACGTAAGTGAATCCTGACAACGAAGTCGGATTGAGGGTAATGGTCGGAACCTCGGGTTGGATGACGGTGACATCGGTTGCGCTGTTGACGCGGAGTTGAGGCGTGTTGAAGCATCCGATCACGCCGATCACAGTGATGTTGTCGCCTTCCACCAGACCCTCAACCACGGGCATCTTGTAGATGTTCAACGTGTTCTCGCCTTGTGAAATCGGCGTGTTGTTGTTGGGGTTAATGGTGCCTACAGTAGCTTCCACGATCTTGACGCGAGTCGATTGCAGCATGTTGCTTCCTGCCGCATCCTCGTTGATTTCAGCGATGGTCTTCTCAGCCAACGGAAGTGTATTGCCACTCGAAATGATGGAGAACTCGGAGGTGTTGCCGCCGTTGATGCCCGACAATTCCAAAAGGCCCTTGTAGAGGGCTGTCTTGCCGTAAGCCTTCACCATGTCGCCAATGGCCAAAGCCTCGGGAACGGTGTTGGTATTGAGGAACAGGTCAATGCCGGCGGTCGCGTCTTGCACGTAGACGTTACGTCCGTCGATGAAGGTCACGACACCTTGCACCAGTGCGTACTGGTTGAGGTCCAAAGCTCTAGCTTCGGCGATCGTGATAGGATCGGGCTGGGTCTCAGCGAAGGTGGCGTTCACCACGACGTTGCCGGCAGGCATGTTGAACTGCATAGTCTGCTGGTTGATGTTGTTTGAAGTCTCACCGTAGGTGTAGGTCAAGGTGGCCAGCATATAGCCAGAGACTGGATTGGCGGTCACGGTGACGGTTTCGCCAGCCTGGGCCGTGGTCTTGTCGACAGTGACGGTACCGTTGGTGATGCCTTCAGCGACACTCACGGTGTAATAGGTGGGTTGCGGCGGAGGCGGGACATCGCCTGCCTTGTAGAGATAGACGTCAAGTTGTCCGCTGCCATAGCAGGAGAATGGAGTTCCTGAATTGTTGAGTCTTATCCAGTTGCGGGTGTTTTCGCCCTGCGCCTTGATGGTGGCCACGCCGTCCGAAGCGATCTCGATGGTCCACTGTCCGTTGGCATTGTTCTCTGCTTGAACTTTCAGTTGGTTGGCCGACGAGCTGGCGGCATAGAGATAGCCTTCATTGACAGCATCGTACAAGGTCCAAAGGTCATCGGCCTGACCCAAGGTTAATTCAAAGACTCCGCCTAAGTTGGTGGTGGCAGGCACAAGGGTGATGACATTGTCGACAGGGGTCACATCCTCTGAAGGACGGTTGTTGGCGGCTTGTTTGCCCAGCGCTTTGTATGTATCGCCCTTGATACCGACAATGATGTATTTGTCGCCTGCAACCAGTGCGTTGGCATCGGTGATCAATGTGTATGCGGTTTCTTGAGCCGGTGGAGTAATGCTGATGATATACTCAGCTGTAGCAATCACGCTATTGTTCATGCCTTCCTTCACGGCAAAGGCCTTCACCGTGGTGGTCTCATTGATGGCGATGGCACTGGTGTAAGTGGCGCTGTTCACCGTAGGATCGGTTCCGTCAAGGGTGTAATGGATGGTGGCGCCTTCGGTAGAGCAGGCGATGGTCACGTTTTGAGCCTCGGTGTAGGTACCTGCGGCAGGCGAGAAGGTCGGGGTGGCCACAGTCTCCTGTTGGGGATGGGTAAAGGTAATGTCGGCTGCATTGGCCACACGCAGTTGAGCATTGTCGTAGCATCCGATGATGGCGATCACCGTGGCGATGTCGCCTTCGACAAGGCCTTCCACAACGGGCATCTTGTAGATGTTAATAGTGTTTTCGCCTTGCGAGATAGGGGTGTTGTTGTTATTGTTGATGGTACCCACGGTGGCTTCAACGACCTTCACGCGGGTGGATTGCAACGCGTCGCCGTTCTGATGGTCGGCAAGAATCTCAGCGATGGTCTTCACGGCCAACGGAAGTGTGTTGCCAGTCGAAACGATGGAGAACTCGGAAGCGTTGCCGCCGTTGATGCCCGTGAGCTCGACGAGGCCATGGAAAGCGGTTTTCTTTCCGTAAGCTTGAACCTTGTCGCCCAAGGCCAGACTTTCAGGAACGGTATTTGTGTTAAGATAGAGATCAATACCGCCAGTGGCATCCTGTGCATAGACGTTTCTGCCGTCAATGAATGTCACAATGCCTTGAACCAATGCATATTGGTTGTTTTCCAAGGCCCTTGCCTCGGCAATGGTGATCAGCGACGGGCCTTCCGCGATGGTATAAGTGGCCGTAGCGATCGCACTGTTGGTCATGCCATTCTTCACGGCGAAAGCCTTCACTGTAGTGGTTTGGCTGATGGCGATGGGATTGGCGTAGGTGGTGCTGTTCACCGTAGGATCAGTTCCGTCAAGGGTGTAATGGATGGTGGCGCCTTGGGTGGTGCAGGCGATGGTTACATTCTGAGCCTCGGTGTAGGTGCCACCGGCAGGTGAGAAGGTCGGGGTGGCCACGGTCTCCTGCTGAGGATGGGTGAAGGTGATGTCGTCGGCACTGGCAACACGCAATTGTGCATTGTTGCTGAAGCACCCGATGACACCGATCACTGTGGCGATGTCACCTTGCACAAGACCTTCCACAACGGGCATCTTGTAAATGTTAATGGAACTCTCGCCTTGCGAGATAGGGGTGTTGTTGTTATTGTTGATGGTGCCCACGGTGGCTTCAACGATCTTCACGCGGGTGGATTGCAACGCATCGCCGCTCTGATGGTCGGCAAGAATCTCGGCGATGGTCTTCACGGCCAGCGGAAGTGGATTGCCCGTGGAGATGACGCTGAACTGCGACGCATCGGTCGGGTTGATGCCCGTAAGCTCGATCAAACCGCTGTAATTGGCTCTCTTTCCGTAGGCCTGGACCTTGTCGCCCAAAGCCAGCGTGCTCACCGCGCTGTTCAAAAACAGGTCGATACCGGCGGTCTCATCCTGGATGTACACGTTTCTGCCATCAATGAAGGTGACGACACCTTGAACCAAAGCATATTCGTTGACCGCCAATGCCTTGGCTTCGGCGATGGTGATCACCGAAGGAGCTTCCTGGATGGTATAGGTTGCCGTGGCCACACTGCTGTTATTCATTCCAGCCTTGGTTGCCATGGCTTTCACCGTAGTGGTTTGGCTGATGGCAATAGGTGAGGAGTAAACCGCGCTCGATGTGGTAGGAGCATTGCCGTCAAGCGTATAATAAATGGTGGCACCTTGGGTGGAGCAGTTGATTGTCACCTGCTGGGCCTCGGTATAGGTTCCGCCGGCGGGGGAGAAAGTTGGGGTGGCGACCGTCTGCTGACCACCTGACGAATAGGTGATGTCAAACACGGCGATTCTTCTGTGGCCAGTTGTACCACCAATGGTGAAAGTCACCGAACTTGCAGAACCTGTCCATGTGCCGTTTTCGTAAGTGCCAACGTCAGTGGTGATGGCATTGGTGCCTTCGCCAGAGGAGAATGACAAGACGATCTCTGTCAGATTGCCTGCTGAAGTCGCGATGGTAAAGAAGTTGCCACCATAGCATCTGATGGCCGAACCGGTGTTATAGTACTTTGGAGCGTTGCTATTGTTGGCCCCTTTATAGAAGGCGCCTTCAACATTGTCGTCAAAATCAACCGTCTCGATGAGCTGACCATTGGTATAACCCTGATCGGCTGCAACCCAGTTGATTTGCGTTCTTGTTTGTCCCCAAGCGAGGCCTGACATCAGCAGGATCACTGCTGCCAGCAAAAAAGTAAATCTTCGTTTCATTTTGTTTGAAATTTAATATAATTGACTAATTTTTAATAAATTACAAAAACAAAAGGAGATATTCCTCCCTTTGGCAAATCTACGAAATAATCAGCCGAAATGAAAGGCTTGGGGGCATTAAAAAAAAAGAAGTTATCAACGCCTGTTGATAACTTTCAACAACTTTCAACAACAAAAAAGGGATGTCATTCGACATCCCTTTTTCAGTTTCGCTAAACCTTGAGCTTAGAAAACAACCACCTTTTGGGTTTGGTTGCCGCTCTGCAGGAAGTAGATACCGGCTTCGAGGTCGTTCACGGTAACGCTCTTCACGCTCTTGTAGGTCTTCACCATTTGGCCAACAGCATTGTAGATGTTGACGTCAGCTTCGTTCTGGAGCTCCATGGTGAATGAACCGTTGGCAGGGTTAGGATAGACGCTCATCGTGTTGGTGACAGAAGCAACATTTTCGTTTTCTTCAACACCCAGGATGTCGGCGACATAAACCTTCACAGCTCTGAAGAAGTTGTTGTCCCAAACAGTTTCATCGCTTTGGACGAAGGTACCAGTCTCTTGGTCATTCTGGTAGACGTACCACAGATAATCACCCTCAGCGTCTCTGTAGGTGTAAGGAATGACTTGGCCATAAACCATTTCGTCATACATATCCATGAAGTCGGTGATCAGGTGAACCGGAGTTCCCCAAGTACGACCGCCATCCTGTGATGTGCAAGCGAACAGTCTGTAGTTGTTGTTGGTGCCGTCGAAGTAAACAGTAGCACCGTCACCGGCGATCATTGACCAGAAAGCATAGATTCTGTTGCCTTCCATGTGCATTGACGGGAAAGCGGCAATACCGCTGTTGTAAGCACCGTGATCTTTCACTGAAAGGTCAAGCCAGTAATAAACCTCAGGCATGGTTTCTTCCCACCAAGGCCACACGTTGTAGTCTTGGTCAAGGATCTGAAGCTCTCCGAAATATTCCGGAACAGGATCATGCAATGCATTTGACCAGTACCACTCTGAATAGTAAAGGTCGAGGTCCAAGTAGCAGGAGTCCATGATGAATGGTTCACCAACGTTGCCGATACCACCGACGCAGAGTTCGCTCTTAGGAAGGGTCTCGCTCCAGAAACCGACACCACCGATGCCAGGATAGTAGGAACCTGAGCCGGGTTCGCCAGTTGAACCGTTCCATTCATAAACCAGGTTTATGTTATCGTTAGCGTCAAAACGAGCTTCAACCCATCTTGGATAGTGGAATGATTCTTCCTCACCAAATGTGGTGTGGATACCTGGGTGCTGATAGAACACAATATCGCTCCAGTTTTCACCATTGTCATTTGAAATAACGACTTTACCGTCAGTCCAAGCGTCGGTCAAAATAAAGGCCACGCGGTTTGGATTGGCGGGATCGTAAGGCATGAAGTGAGCGATGTTTGAACCGCCGCCGCCCATTTGATCATAGGTGAATTCAGGAAGAATACGGTGCAACACGGTGAATTCGCCATTGACATAACGTGAGTAGATCAAGAAGTCGTCGAAAGGATCAGTCATGGTGTACTCAGTGTTGATGATGTGGAGGATGTCAAGGTTTTCGCCTGAGCACTGAACACTTGGCCAGCAAGGATCGTAGGTTCTGCCATCTTCACCAGTGGTGGGGATAATAATACCTTCACCGAAGTCGCGGTTGCCTTGGCGGAAATCTTCAACAATGAAAAGGCGGCAGTCACTGGAAGTGTGAGCAACCACGGCAAGGCCGTTTTCCTTGTAACGGCTGATGGAGCCGAAGCCTGTCTTAACGCCTTCAACGCGCTGTTCGGTGTATTCCCATTCACCAACGGCCGGATCCCAAATGGCAAGACCGGTACCACGGTCACCGAAAGCCTGATCGGTAGCCTGGGTGTAGCACATCACTGCAAAACCGTCGGGCCACACAGCCACGAAGTTTCTAGCTGCGGCATTGGACTGCCAGTCATAGGACGAGAAGCTCAATTCAGTCTCTTCGGCTGAGGTGATGATGCTTCTGGTTGAAGCCGGGAAGTTGGCATAGTCGCGCTCTTCCATACCTGTAACAGTCAGCCTTTGAGCGGGCTTCATTTGCTTTACATCTTGTCTAGCGCTCTTGATTTGAGCGAATCCTGTGATGACGATGGTCATCGCAAGAACAAAGGTAAATACTTTCTTCATAGTTTAATAATTTGGTTATAATGCGTATTTCGT
>JAGCPG010000124.1 GCA_017645245.1 Bacteroidales bacterium | reverse complement strand
TGGAACACCGATGGCATCGAAGGCTTTCCCGTTGTCCTCACCCCTGCCTCCTACACATATCTGGATTTGGCCTATAACAGCCATCCCGGCGAAATCGGCCTCCACTGGGCAGGCTATGTGGATGAGCAAAAGACTTTCTCCTTCAAGCCCGCTGATTACAAAGGCGAGATTCTTGGCGTGCAAGCCTCGCTTTGGTCGTCGCAACTGCGCAGTTTCGACGATGCCACCTACCAAATGCTCCCCAAAGCTCTCGGAGTGGCCGAACGCGGATGGAATGACAACACCGACGATTTCAGCAAGTTTTACAGCATCATCGTGAAGCGCGAGATGTCCGTTTGGATTCAGAACGGATTGGTGTTTAGGTCAACTAAGCAATAGTGTCAAAAACACGATCAAATCAGTTTGTCGACTTCGGGTCTACTTGTTCTCTTCCGGATCGCCTCCTTCAAACAGTGCCTTTACCTCACGCGTGAAACATCTCTTTTGTCAACGCAAGCAATTCGGGGTCGTCGATAAACAAGCCGCTCTCATCCTTCTCCGGGTCGCAGAAGAAATAATCAAGGTCAATTTTATTTGCCTACGGAGTGTTGTCAGCCTCAATCTGATCTTTGTAGGCCAGCCACTCAGGGAAATCGCGCGACATCCGCTCCAGCTGATACTGATCCATACTGCCATAATATTGCAGAATCTTGTCGAGGGCTTCTTGGTCCGAATCGGAGAACACCATCAAATCGGGTTCCTTTACAGCCCTGAAGCCATATCGGTCCACACGTTGGAATCTTTTTCAAACACCGCCACTCTTGTTGTATTTTAATCTTCTTTTCAATTGACTTTTTCAACCCTCGAAAGCATCTACTTCTGTCATATCTCAATCACCGCCCTGTCATCGAACGCTCGGTGTTCACCATAAAACACATATCCCAGTTGATTGCAAAGCAGCGTTGTCCCCCCAATCTTGTAGCCCGAGCCACCAGCATAATGAGTATGGCCATAAATCCAATAGTCCGCACCGCAACTTTTTATAAACTCATCAAGATCCACCTGAAAGGCCGTATTCAGTGCCCCTCCCGGATAGCCGTTGAATTCCTCGCGCATCGTTGGGCAATGGTGGGTCACGACAATTTTGCGCTTGGCTTCGGAGACCGCCAATGCCGTCTCCAGCCAATGCAGACAACGCTCATGAAGCCCATCCACATCATTCGCACAGAACTTCTTACCATTCAAGACCCCGTGCTTGAAATCGTTCATCCCCCGCTGAATCTCCCATAGATGCAACGGGCTTATCTGCGTCCACAATGTGGTAAAAAACAGTTCCGTATCCCCCATAACCACACTACGGTTGTTAAGGTACCGCACATTGTCACGATAGGCAAACTCGTAATTCTCCATTGTTTGTGCATTGTCATTTCATATTCGTATTTATTTTGTTCGACTTGCACACCAATAGTATCAGATTTTCCAAAATGTTTCACCCAGAATGAATATTTTTTCAAAAAAATGCTTTTTCCTACTCCGCCCTCGACAAGTACGAACAGAAGTCCCTCAACAAGGAGTTGAACAAGCTCTGCACCGCCCTAGTGAAACAAGTGTATATGAGTTAGGCGTATATCATGGAATAAAAATCTAAATATTTAACAGCATATTTGCCTCAATCGTCCTAATCATCTCCTTCGGTACTCCACAGCCTTGGGCCATCTCTGGCCAACGCAAAGCCGTTTCACACACTTGGTCAATCACAGTGGATGCGTCCTTGATGCTGTTGGCCGATGCCAACAACAGCAGATCCGCACGGGTTATGCCATCAAACTTGCCGTTCACCGACATCTGGTGGGTGGCCGTCCAACCGCCTTGCGGATTGAAAGCGTAGCCCATGTCGTATGCGGGAGAAAGACGCCAGCGACCATTCTCGCCCATCAGGAACGAAATGTTCTTCGTATGGTCGTCCTGGTTGCGCACCACAACGTTGAAGACCAACCGACGAAACATCTCCTGCGCCTCAAAATAGGGCAAACGCAACGCTCGCATCACGCTGAATGCCTGTTCGTAGGAATAAGCCCTGTGCAGTCGGAAGTCATAGTGAGCCATGCCGCAGAGCGTCTGCATGTGTACCTTGCGCCCGCCCTCACGGTCGAAACGCCGCGTCAGGAAATGCGCACGGCCATTTTCCTCCAATAGCGAGCACTCGGTCATCTGGATGCCGCATGCCGTAGCCAATTGATAGAACGAATACTCCAATCGCCCATAGTTTTGTGTCTCCTTAAAGCCCACCTGAGAGGAAACGCCATCCAGCTTAATCAGGTAATAATCAAAACCCTCAGGTGCCTCCACCTGACCGCTTCGCACCTCACCCGTAGCTTTGTTGTAAGCAATAATGGCTTTCGACCTTTGTCCACCAGCCGATGTCCCAAGTCTCAGAATCTCCGCAATCGCCACCTTACGGTCATCGTTCAGGTTCACCCCAAACTCTGCCTTTTGCGAAAGTGCCTCCCTCGCCACATCCACCAGCGAGTCAATCTCAAAACGTTGATTCGGGTCATATCCCGCGTCAATGGCCGGCTCAAACTCCAGCGCACCCATGCACCGCTTGCCCAAAAAACAAAGTGTCTCCACTGGGTTGCTGCTTGTGCGTCCCGTCAGCGACAGCCAGCGGTCAAACAGTGCACGTCCATAAGTGTCCGGCAGCGAATCGGCCAGCATTCCCGGCAAGCCCAAATAAGTCTCGTGGTTCAGGCCAGCAAACGAATACACCCGTCCTTCTCTTACCGGCATCATCAGTGGCGAAGGTTCCAATCCCTGTCCCACAAAACTTCGGTCGTACTCAAATTGCACTACCTGATAGCGTTCATCCCATCGGAACGTGCCCACCGGCAGCTCGAACATCCGCACTTTTGCCACATCTACCATGTCGGTTCCTCCTTTTCTGCCTTATGTTTGTTGCCCACCGCTCGCTTACGCTGAGCCTTGCTCGCCTTATTGACCATCTCATAATACTCGCTCGGACTCAACTGTTCCTCCTCTACCAACGGCTGCAGCACCTCCAATTTGCCCAATGTCCGCAACACCCTGATTAAGGACTCGAAAGAGCGTATCTCTCCGTTTTCAATCTTCTTCACCGAAGACAGCGACACCCCCGAATCCTCCGACAAACACTGTTGCGTGATGTTTTGTTTCAATCTCACCGCCTTCAATCTTTCCCCGATTTTGGTCAGAATCATTTTGTCAGCAAGCATATAGACATCTTCCATAATAGTTTTATTTTGAACTTTTACGCAGCAAAAATACAAATAAAAGTTTTATTTACAACTGTTATTGTTTGTTTTTTCGTCCCTATAGTATCAGATTTTCCAAAATGTTTCACCCAAAATGAATTTTTTCGCTAAGTTTGCACGTTATTTGGTTTAAGATGAATCCCGTCGCCATCCGTTTGCTCAACCAACAACTGGTCGCACCCCAGTTTAGCGATCCCGCCGAGGTGGTCAGCCATTTGGGTGCCATGCAGGCTCAAGAGTATCGCTTAATGCGCTGGGCGGTGGCCATGCGTACCAAGAAACCGTCGGCAAAGGCGTTTAAGAAAGCCTTCGACGATGGTCGAATCATTCGTTTGCACCTGATGCGAGGAACTTGGCAACTGGTGGCAGCCGAGGACTATTGGTCCTTGCTTGAGCTTTGTGCGGCCAAAGCCATATCTGTGACCAAAGGCTGGATGAGCAGCAACAAAATCAGCCTCCCCGATGATGAGCTGATGCGCATCCGCGAGATCCTGGCTCAAACGGCATCCGACAAAGGAAGCATCATCAAGGAAGATTTCATACAAGCGTTGGCCGAGAAAGACATCCACATGGATGACCATCGGCTGTCGTACCATATCCGCATGGCAGAGCTCTCGGGAATGCTGTGCAGTGGCAATCTACTCCCTTTGAAAGCTTCCTACGCACTCACCACCAACAAAGTAAAGCCCAAAGAGAAAACGGATCGCGACGAAGTCTTAATGCGCTTCACGAGGAAGTATTTCCAAAGCCGGCAACCTGCCACGTTGGAGGATTTCATCTGGTGGTCAGGACTGAACATCAGCGACTGCCGAAAAGGTATTGAGCTTTTGGGCGATACCATCCACATCGAACGGTGGAGAGGTCGTGACTTTTACCTAACTGATGATTGCCGCACACGAGGTTTCAGGAAAGACAAGTTCCTCTTGATTCCCCCGTACGACGAATATCTTATCGGCTACAAGAGTCGCGATATCGTGTTGCCTCCCGAACACCGTCACCATGCCCACAACAACAGCGGCATCTTCCAGCCCATCATCGCTCACGACGGCATCGTTTGCGGCAACTGGTCTCCATTTAAGGAGGATTGCCAATCGGAGTTTTTCAACGGCGTTTTTGGTGCCGAAGATATTCAAGAAGCTTGGAAAGACTATAAAAAAGCAATGACGAATTAAAACTAATTACATGACAATCGAAGAAGCCATCCGCACCCGACACAGTGTGCGACAATACACCGAAAAGCCCATTGAGGCGGAAAAGATCCAGCAGTTGCAGGACCTCATCAACGAATGTAACCGTGAAGGAGGAGTTCACATCCAATTAGTGACTGAAGAGCCGAAAGCTTTCGCCAGTGGCATAGCCCATTACAGCAAATTCCGCGGAGTGCGTAATTACATCACCATGATTGCCAAGAAAGGCGACGACATCAACCTCGGTTATTATGGTGAGAAAGTGGTGCTGTTAGCACAGCGCCTCGGACTGAACACCTGCTGGGTGGCGATGTCGTTTAGCAAGCAACCTGACCAGTATGAGGTACTTCCCGACGAAAAGCTTGTTTGCGTGGTTTCGCTTGGCTATGGTGAGAATCAGGGCAGACCACATCCTCAGCGGAAAACAATCGCGGATGTCACCGAAGACAAGCGCACTACTGAAAAAGGCAGCCCTCTCCCCGACTGGTTTACCCGTGGCATGGAAGCCGCCTTGTTGGCTCCCACGGCCATCAACCAGCAGAAGTTCGTGTTCATCCTCCACGACGACAACAAGGTGGAGGCTCGCACTCGTTTCACCCTGCTCAACGGCTACGCCCCCATCGACCTCGGCATCGCCAAATGCCATTTCGAGATTGGCGCCGGGAAAGAGAGCTTTAAATGGATCTAAAACAAACAATTAAAACCTATTAAGCCATGATTAAAGAATACAAAACCGACGATTTGACCATCATCTGGCAACCCGAGAAATGCACACATGCCGGAATCTGCATACGTACCTTACCCAAAGTTTACAATCTCCAAGCCAGACCTTGGTGCCAACCTGAGAACGCCACCACAGAGGAATTGATCGCTCAGATTAATGCCTGCCCATCGGGTGCGCTGACCTACAAATTGAATAAATAACGCTTGGTAAATGGAGATAATTCATAAAAACAGCGCCAAAAACGGTTTGTTCATCGCTCAAGAGGACGGTCACAGGATTGGCTATATTTCCTACGATTGGCTTGAGCACAACATCCTCGGTCTGATGCATACCGTGGTGAACCCAGAGTACCGTGGACACGGCGTAGCCAAGGCGTTGCTCGATGCCACTGTCAAATAC
>JAGCPG010000002.1 GCA_017645245.1 Bacteroidales bacterium | reverse complement strand
GGCAAATACACCGACGTGGCATTGAAAATGTTCATGGAAGAGGCAAAAAAACAGCCTTGGTACGACAACACGCTGTTCTTTTTCATGGCCGACCACAGTCATCCGTCGTACAAGAACTATCCGCTTGAATCCTTTGAATATCATAAGATTCCGTTGTTGCTTTACGGCGAGCCGTTGAAGGATTCCTTGCGCGGAACCACCTTCGACAAGATTTGCGGCAACACCGACATTCCGGCCACATTGCTGTCGCAGCTAGGCGTGAAGCACGAGGAATTTTTCTGGAGTAAAGATGTGTTCAACAAATGTTATAAGCCATTCGCTTTCTTTGAGTTATACAACGGATTGGGCTGGAAAACCGAAGAGGGCGAGTTCGTCATCACAACCAATAACACGGTGGTGAAAAACACTTTCCCAGAGGCGCTGAGCGACAGCCTCACGCGGCAGGGCAAGGCTTATATGCAATATCATTTCGATTTGTTCAACAAATACTAAAATTTTGTAATTTTGCAATTTTGAAATTTAGAGATATTAGATATGTTTGAAGGCTTAACTGAAAAATTAGAACGATCGTTCAAGGTCCTTAAGGGACAAGGATATATCACTGAAGTCAACGTGGCCGACACCATGAAGGAGATTCGCCGCGCGCTGCTCGACGCCGATGTCAGTTACAAGATCGCCAAGGAGGTCACCAACAATATCAAGGAGAAGGCCTTGGGCCAACAGATCCTTACCACGGTGAAGCCGGGTGAGATGATGGTGAAGATCGTCCACGATGAGCTGGCAGAGCTGATGGGCGGCCAGGAGGTGGAGATCAACCTGAAGGGCCAACCCGCCATCATTCTGATTGCGGGTCTGCAAGGCTCCGGTAAGACCACTTTCTCAGCCAAACTGGCCAACTACCTGAAGCGCAAGAAAAGCAAGCAGGTGTTGTTGGTGGCAGGCGATGTGTACCGTCCCGCCGCTATCGACCAGTTGAAGGTCTTGGGCCAGCAGGTGGAGGTGGAGGTCTACAGCGAGGATGGCAACAAGAACCCAGTGGAGATCGCCCAGCACGCCATCGAGCACGCCAAGGCACAGAACAAGAGCGTGGTTATCATCGATACCGCCGGTCGTTTGGCCGTCGACGAGGAGATGATGAACGAGATCGCCAAGATCAAGGAGACCGTGCATCCGCATGAGACCTTGTTTGTGGTCGACTCCATGACAGGCCAGGATGCCGTCAACACGGCGAAGGCCTTTAACGACCGCCTCGACTTCGACGGCGTGGTGCTCACCAAGTTGGACGGCGACACCCGTGGCGGTGCTGCCCTCACCATCCGCACAGTGGTGGAGAAGCCCATTAAGTTCGTCGGTATCGGCGAGAAGATGGATGCCTTGGATGTGTTCTACCCGAAACGTATGGCTGACCGTATCCTCGGCATGGGCGATATCGTCAGCTTGGTGGAACGCGCTCAGGAGCAGTTCGACGAGGAAGAGGCCAAGCGCTTGCAGCGCAAACTGGCCAAGAACGAGTTCAACTATAACGACTTCCTGAAGCAGATCCAGCAGATCAAGAAGATGGGTAACATTCGCGATCTGGCCAGCATGATCCCAGGCATGGACAAAGCCCTCAAAGGCGAGGAGATCGACGACGACGCTTTCAAGAGCATCGAAGCCATCATCTATTCGATGACGCCTGCCGAACGTGAGAATCCTTCGTTGCTCAATGGCACCCGCCGCAAACGTATCGCCATGGGTAGCGGCACCTCCATCGTCGAAGTCAACCGCCTGGTGAAGCAGTTTGAGGAAACCGCCAAAATGATGCGCATGATGAGCTCCGGCGGTGGCAAAAAGCTGATGCGCATGGCCAATAACATGAGGAGAAGATAAGAGGTTAGAGGTTAGAGGTGTACCCCGTAGGGGTTAAAGATCGGTAGAAAAAACGAATAAAAACAAATTACCCCGTAAGGGTTAAACAATAATAACATGGATACCAAAATTATAGATGGCAAAGCCATCTCTGACCAGATTAAAAAAGAAATCGCAGCCGAAGTGGCTGACATGATCGATCATGGCAAACCTGCCCCGCATCTCGCGGCAGTCATCGTGGGTGATGACGGTGCCAGCAGGACCTATGTGGCTTCCAAAGAGAAAGCCTGCCATTCAGTAGGCATGACCTCCTCGGTGTATCGCCTTCCAGCCAAAACCACCGAGAAGGAACTGCTTGATACCGTGGCTTTTCTGAACAACGATCCCGAGATCGACGGTTACATCATCCAACTGCCTTTGCCGAAGCATATCGACGAGGACAAGATCATCAACGCCATCAAGCCTTCGAAGGACGTGGACGGCTTCACCAGCATCAACGTGGGAAGACTCCAGCTGGGTCTGCCTTGCTTCGTGCCAGCTACTCCAAATGGCATCATGGAGCTGATCAAGCGCTCGGGCATTGAGACCGAGGGCAAGGAAGTGGTGGTTTTGGGTCGTTCCAACATCGTGGGCACCCCCATGGCCATCCTGATGTCGCGCAAGGGCATTGACGCAACTGTGACGCTCTGCCACAGCCGTACCAAGAACCTCGCAGATGTCTGCCGCAGGGCTGACATCGTGGTTGCCGCCATCGGTAAGCAGGGCTTCGTGACCGCCGACATGGTGAAACCCGGTGCCGTGGTCATCGACGTGGGCATCCACCGCATTGACGATCCCCAGGACCCCAAAGGCTACAAGATCTTTGGCGATGTGGATTACGATGAAGTTTACAAAGTGGCTTCGAAGATCACTCCTGTTCCTGGTGGCGTGGGTCCGATGACCATCGTGTCGCTGCTCCAAAACACCTTGAAGGCCGCCAAGGGCGAAATTTATCCGAAGGAATAGATGAGGTTTAGACTCATTGCAATATGGCTGTTGGTGTCGTCATGGGCCTGCGCCCAGGATATCGACAGCCTTTTCCAAGTTTTTGAGAAGAACAAAGGCGAAGTGGCCTATAAGGCTGCCGTAGCCATCGATGAGGTGATCGGCCGCGAGCCGAACTTCGACACGGAGACCGACAAGGACGAGATCAAGCTGAAGGTGCTCCGCACGATGATCCTATATTACTTCAACACCGATGACTTCCAGCATGTGGTGGCCTATTCCGAGATCGGGATCGAGCATTATCAGAAGATCGGCGATCTCTTCAACGAAGCCGGTTGTTACATGACCCTTGCCAATGCCTACCAGAGGCTGGGCCGGCTTGACAAGGCCATCGACTGCTACAACCATTGCAGTGACCTCATGGATGAGATCGGTGGCGAGATGGCCGAGGTCAACAAGCGCTACGTGATGAATAACATCGCGGAGATCCATTTGGCCATGAACGAATACGACGTGGCGGAGGAAATCTACCACAAATGCATCGACATGCTTGGCGAGGTGCACGAGCAGGATACCGCCTCAAACCTTGACCTGGCCACCTATTACCAGAACCTGGCGGAGGTGTATATCGCTCAAGGCAAGATGGAAGACGCCGTGGGGCTTGCGGAGCAGTCGCTCGACCTTTCGCAACGCTATCAGGACACGCCCAACAAGATCATCAACCGCATGATGTCGCTTTCGAAAGCTTACGGCAACTTGGGCAAGGCGAAGGAAGGGGAGAGGCTGCTTAGCGATGCGCTACAACTTGCCCAAAATAATGATGAGTTGTTTCTTCAGGCGGTGATCCACCTTCAAAAAGGTGATTACGAGCAAGCGATTGCCATGGCTGAGGCCAACCATTACGATGGTGTGCTGCAAGAGGCGTTGAATGGCGCCTATCAAGAGGCCCGCAACAACGATCCGCGAAAGGCCTTGGAATACCTTGAGCGGAGCATCGTCATGAAGGATTCCATCTTCAACGAGAACCAACAACAGCTCATCCGTGACTATCAAGTGCGTTACGCCATGCAGGAGAAGGAGCATGAGCTGGCCATGCAGCGCGAGAAAAACGAGAAGGCCCGTATGATGCTCGTGGGTTTGGTGATTCTTGCCATCGTGCTGTTTGCCCTCTTTGTGATCTGGCTGCGTTTGGCACAGATGCGAAAGAGGCGCAACCAGGAATTGACCGAGCTCAACGAGATGAAGGACCGCTTGATGTCCATCGTCTCGCACGATGTCAAGACGCCCGTGTCGGCCATCCGCAATGTGTTGGAGCAGTTGTGTTCCTATTACGACGGCATGAACGACACCGACCGCAAGGCAAGCCTGATGATGCTGAAGTCGACCTCGGAGGCTTTGAGCGACCGTTTGTACAACATTTTGCAATGGGTAAAGAGTGTGCTGGAGCACGGAGTAGTCACGCCTAAGGATTTCAACTTGGCCGCTTTGGTGGATGAAAGCATCAAGAGCCAACGCTATTCCATGGATGTGAAGGCGTTGCAAGTGACCAACGAGGTCCCTGTTGAACTGATGGTATACAACGATCCCAGTGTGGTGAGTCTGGTGCTGCAAAACCTACTTTCCAACGCGGTGAAATTCTCTTATCCGCATGGCGAGATCCGTGTCAGGACGGAGGAAGAAACGGATTGCGTTTGGCTGGTGGTGCAGGACAACGGCAAGGGCATCCCTGAGCAAAAGTTGGAGAAGATTTTCCGTTTTGTCACCAACTCGTCGAGTGGCACGGGAGGCGAGACGGGCACAGGCATCGGCCTGTTTGTGAGCAAGCAACTATTGGATAAAACAGGTGGCGCTATCCGTGTGGAGAGTGTGTTGGGTGAAGGGACTTCGGTGCGTTTCAGCATGAAAAAACAAGGATAAGATGAGCGGACAACAAAACATAAGGATCCTGTTGGTTGAAGACCAGCCTTTGTGTCGGCTTGGGGTGCGCATGTCGCTGGCCAACTCCGGCTTCGGCTGTGTGTTGGAGGCCGAGGCTGAGGATGTGCGGCAGGCCATCGCCTATCTGGAGCAATATGGCCAAAACCTCGATTTGATCCTGTTGGATTATGCCTTGCCGGATGGCACGGGCAAGGATGTGATCGATGCCGTCAAGCGGTTGGGCTTGGACGTGAAGATCGTGATGCTGTCGGGCGAAGCAGGCGGTGCCACAATACAGCAGCTTTTGGACAGCGGCATCAACGGCTTCATGAGCAAGGACATCCGTCCCGAAGAGATTGGCACGGTGCTGGCCTCGGTGATGCAGGGTCATGATTTCACCAATGTGAACACCATGCGTTTGAAACACGATGTGAAGTCCGACATGGAAATCTTGAATACCCTCACCCGTCGCGAGATGGACATCATCAGTCTCTGTGCGGCAGGCAAGAGTGCCAAGCAGATTGCCGAGGAACTCAACATCAGCGCCCACACTGTTGAGAACCACAAGGACAGTATCTTCAACAAGATCGGCGTCAAGTCCACTTCGGAGCTGATTCTGTATGCGTTTAGGGTGGGTTTGGTGAGCTAATCTCCCAGCTTTCATTTCGCTTTGTTGATAACTTTCTGGGGACATAGGAAAAATTCCCTAGATTTTTTTGTTTTTGTCCTGCTACTTTTGCACCGATGAATTAGGACAAATTTAGTAATAATAAAAGTGTTATGAAAACAAAACAAATCCTCTTTACCCTGTTGCTGACATTCTTGGTGCCGTTGGCCGTGAATGCGCAAAACATCTATACGGAAAACTTTGACAGTTATACCGTTGGAAGCGGTACTGTTACACCTACAGGTTGGACGGTAACCACCAGCGGTACTGGCGTTTACGCTACTGTGTTCAATGCCAATGCCTATTCGACTCCCAACTGCTTTCTGATGGGGAATCCGGCAGCATTGACAGCAAATCGAAGTGTCGTAGCCGTACTTCCCACTTTCGACCTTCTTAACTTGAATTGCACCAAGTTGACCTTTAGGGTGAAAAGTTCTTCCGCTTCGATGGGTAACAACACTTTGAGTGTAGGTTACACCTATTCGGATTTGAGCGGTGACCATACCCAGGTTCTTCACACATGTGAAGCTTCCACTTCTTATACGGAAGTGACGTTGTCGTTCAACCTATCGGTGGTTCCTAATAATGCCCGAATATTTTTCAGATATAACGGCAAAAAAAATGCTCCGGCACAAACCTATTGGTATATCGACAATGTGGTGGTTTCAAACGATTTGCAAGCTCCCACAGATCTGACTGTCACTGATGTCACTGCCTCGACAGCCGATTTGTCATGGACGATGAATGGCCATGGCAATGCCCAAATTATGTATTCGATGCAAAGCGATTTCAGCGATCCTCAATACTCAACTACTGGCAGTCTCACAGAATTGGAAGGCTATACCACCTATTATGCCAAAGTCAGGGCAAGAGCACGTAGGGATGCGACTTCAATGTGGTTCTACAGCTCTTGGAGCGACCCTGTTGAGTTCACAACCCTTTGCTCTATACCTACAAATCTATATCTCTATTCCGATCCTGTCCAAGGTGTTACAGCTTCCTGGGATGGCAACGCTTCAGTGTATAACCTAAAATACGAAAGCATGGAAAGCGTCTTTAACAACTATAACGGTATGGTTTGTGTGGACGGCAATTCATATACCTTCACTGGTTCGGAAACAGTGCCGTTGGTGCAAGGCATGAAATACCGATTCAGCGTTCAAGCCCAATGTGAGCCTACAATGGCGAGCGACTGGTCAGACTGGGTTGTCTTTGCTGATTGCCCTACTTATTTATCCTTGCCTCTGCACCAGAATTTTGACTATATTCCTGTATCGGACACCAATACGGAAATCAACCTTCCTGGATGCTGGATGTATGTCAATAATTTCACCGTCCCTGAATACCAATCCTATCCGCGCATAGAAAATAACGAAAGCCTATGCTATTCCAACTATTATCCTGAAGACCAGTACAACTATATTCGCTTCAACATGCCAGTGAATGGTACGAATCAGTCCCTGATATTTCCTGCCATCGATCCTGTTTCGGCGAATGGCGTTACTTTGAGCTTTTGGGTGCGTAGCGTAAGTTCGGAGACGGTTACCAATTTTGTTGTGGGATTGATGGATCAAACGCTCAACATAAATAGTGTCTATATAAAGCAATATGTTAACAGTCATTCTACGAACTATGAGCAAATGTCTTTTACTTTCACATACGAAGAATTGGTGCAACATGGCAGCTACATTGTTATCAAGGCTCCGGCAACCTCTACTTATCCTGTTTCTTTCTGCATCGACAACATAGATATTTATCCTGCCGATTACCACTGCGACGAGCCTGTCAACGTTCATGCCGAAAACATCAATATGAACTCTGCTGTGATTGTATGGCAGAACCCTGAATCAGGTGGAGGCGAATGGGGTTTCAAATACAAGAAAGAGACTGATGTTGAATGGACTGTTGTATATGAAACTGGTTTATTATCAAATTATTACGAATTTGATTACCTTGATCTCGGCACTACATACAATGTAGCTGTTATTAACAACTGCAACGACATCGACCACAGCGAATGGGTCGAGTATTCATTCACTACACCAGGCTATACGCCGGTGCCAACCAATGTTGCCGTTGACACTTACTATGGCAGCTCATGGGTGGAATTAACTTGGGAGTGCTTGCCGGTCACAGGCCAGAATCCTGTGGAATCATACGAGATACAACTCGATTCCAACCCTATAGAGCCATGTTCGGGTTTATATTACAGATTCAATGTTATTGAAAAAGGCCAGCATACTTTCCGTGTGAGGGCGATTGACGATCAAGGCAATACAGGTGACTGGTCAGAAACACTGTCGTTTGTCATCGAAGGTTGCAATGACCCGGTGGACATCGATTCGGAACATTCAGCATTCTACAATTTCAATGCATTGCATCTGCCTGATTGTTGGACGGTGACTGGCCGACCAGACAAGTTTGATCTGGGCTCAAGTTTGATGCTCATGGTGGATGAAAATTATGAAACCTATGCCGAATTGCCACAATTTAATATCGCAGATTCTGATTTTGATGGTTTAAAGGTTTCTTTTGAATGGCAGCAATTGTCTTCGGAATTGGGCAACGGCACTGTAGCAGGTGTTCAAGTTCAGTATTCGGACAATGGCACCCAGTGGTCAGATGCTGGTGATTTCATCAGCCTATTTGGCGATGTTGAATATGTGCAAGATGTAAATTGTAGTCGTAACATTCCGGCTCCATATCCAACTGTATATGTCCGTTTGAAATTTGTGGTCGAAGATTATAATGATTTCGGTGAATATCCACCACAATGTATTCTTGATAATCTGCATGTCATAGGACAAAGCCTTTGTGGTGACATTCCGACCAACCTGCATGTTGTTGACGGCTATCCTGCAAACCAACAGGTGGTTCTTTCTTGGACGGCAGGTAATGACGAACAGACGGAGTGGCAGCTTGCTATTTCTAAAGACAGTAATTCCAATTGGCACATTACATCTCCATTTACATCAGAGGATTGCACCATGGGATTCAACGTGGATCATAACAGCACATATCATGTCAAAGTGCG
>JAGCPG010000005.1 GCA_017645245.1 Bacteroidales bacterium | reverse complement strand
TTGCAATGAACCCCAACCTGCTGGTTCAGTATCTTCAGAAACCAGCTGCCGAATTTACCCGCGCCGACATCATCCGCTACTGCGAGGAAAATGAAATCGAATTCGTAAACTTCCACTATTGTGGATGGGACGGCAAACTCAAGACCCTCAACTTCGTCATCCACAGCGCCGAACATCTGGAGAACATCCTCTCCGCCGGTGAGCGCGTCGACGGATCCAGCCTCTTCCCTTTCATCGAAGCCGGTAAGAGCGACCTTTACGTGGTGCCGAAGTACAAGACGGCCTTCCGTAACCCCTTCTCAGAGGTGCCTACCCTCGACATCCTCTGCTCGTTCTACAACCGTGACGGCGAGCCCTTCGAGAGCTCACCAGAGTACATCCTCCGCAAAGCCCACCAAGTGTTCAAGAAGACCACGGGTCTCGAGATGCAGACCATGGGCGAGCTGGAATACTACATCATCGCAGATGATGAGCAAATCTACGAAGTGCCGGATCAGCGCGGCTATCACGAAAGCGCCCCGTTCAACAAGTTCACCGAGTACCGCGTGGAGGCCATGCGCCTCATCGCCCAAGCTGGCGGCTTGATCAAATACGGTCACTCCGAGGTGGGTAACTTCACCCACGACGGCAAGATCTATGAACAGAATGAGATCGAGTTCCTGCCTACCAACATCGAGGACGCTGCCGACCAACTGGTGGTGGCCAAGTGGATCATGCGTCAGCTTGCTTACCAGTATGGCGTGGTGCTGACCTTCGCCCCGAAGATCACTGTGGGCAAGGCTGGCTCAGGCATGCACGTCCACTGCAAGTTCACGAAGAACGGCAAAAGCGTGATGGTTGAAAAAGGCGAACTCAGCGACTATGGCAAGAAAGCCATCGCCGGTTACATGGATGCCGGCACCTCGCTGCCTGCCTTCGGCAATCCCAACCCGCTTTCGTTCATGCGTCTGGTGCCTCATCAGGAAGCCCCGACATCCCTCTGCTGGTCTTACAGCAACCGCAGCGCCTTGGTGCGTGTGCCGCTAGGCTGGATCAACAACGGCAAGGACATGGTGGCCGACTGCAACCCGCTTGAGAAGCGTTCGAACCGCGACTTCAGCGACAAACAGACCTTCGAATGGCGTGCCTCCGACGGCTGTGCCGATATGTACCTGCTGATGGCCGCCCTTTGCGCTGCCGCTCGTCACGGCTTCGAGATGCCCAACGCCCTCGAAGTGGCCGAAAAGACTTACGTCGGCCTCGGCGTGAACATCCACGATGCCAAGAACAAGAAGGTGCAGGAAGCCCTTGAGCAACTGCCTGACAGCTGCGTGGCTGCCGCCAAGGAACTCAAGAAGGATCGTAAGATTTACACTGAAAAGGGCGTGTTCTCTGATGCCATCATCGACTACATGATCAAGTTCCTCAGCGACTTCAAGGATGCCAACCTCCGCAAGGAATTAGGCAACGACACTGAGAAGATCATGAAATTGGTCAATGATAACATTCATGTTGGCTAAAGCATCGCCGAAATCTGATCGTAATAATTTTTGCTGACGGGAATGTGCGCTGCATTCTCAACATCAAGGATCGCGTAGGTGAACTCCTTATCTTTCTGGAGCACTTTAACGCGGTCCTTGTTGACGAAATAGGATCGGTGACAACGGATCAAGCCGTTCTTGGCGCACATGTCCTCGATGCGTTTCATCGAGCTGCGTAGCAGGTAAGTGTTGATCTTGCCGTCATCCATGTAATAGATGCGCAGGTAATTCTCGTCGGATTGGATATAAAGGATGGAGGTCTGCGAAACGATGAGCTTGACGTTGCCACGTTCGTCCAGGAATTTGATTTTCTCGCCTGATGGATTGTTCAAGGCATCGTCGAGCTGATCGTCTCTTTCGGTGACTTGATTGTAAAGGAAGAGGATGATATATGGGATGATCATCGCCACGGCGAGATAAACCAACACATAGCCGAAAAACACGAAATAGGCTTGGCTCTTTTTGGCGAAAAGCCACAAATACAACCCTGTAAAGCCAGAGGCAAACAGGATCTCAAACAGACAACCCAGAAAATATTGGATTCTCGTCATGGGGCTCCTTCGGTTGATCAGGGACATGATGAGCCGTGAGATGAGCAGTACCACCAGGATGATGCAAAAGGTCATCGTGATGTGGAAGGAGTATTTGGAGAAGCTGATGTCGTAGTCTTTGAAGGCGAAAGGGCAAAAGAGCAGCAGCAACCCGAAAACGAACAGGGGAAGGCCTATGATATGACCCCAAAAGCTGTTGGAGGAGAAGATGGGTTTGGGAAGCTTGTTCATGGTAAGGAAGTCGTTTGTTGAATACATTCTCTTTCGTGCATCTCGATCTTTTCGAGCAACACGTCGATGGCTGGTATCTTACTGAGATCCAGTGAATAAGCGTAAGTTACATCCTTGATCTCGCGGATGAGTTTCACGAGTTGCGTCAAACGTTCCTCGGGGAGGGGGTTGCGAACGATCAGGAGGTAGTCGATATGCGGTTTGAGCTTGATGCAAAGATGGTCCTTGCTTTTCAGCGCCACCAGGTTATAGGCGTTGCGGTTCTCGCCGGCGTTGTAGTAAAAGAAGGCGTAAGGCAGGACGTTGTCGAGCTGTATTTCCTTCAATCTCACGAAGTTGAAACGCAGCAACTCATTGAAGTAGTACGCCAGCTTGTAGTCGGCCAAGGTGGTGTTGATGCCGATAAGGTGGATGTCGTCGAATGGCGCAATGACCAGCTTATTCTTTTTCATGGCTTCTCGGTATTGATGATTTGCTGTTCAACGAGCATGTTCCAGGTCTTTTCGGCGGCGAGTTGCTCGGCGCCTTTGATGGCGTAGTCCGCTCCCGTGGCGTATTCCTTGTCGTCGATGACCACCACCACGTGATATAATTTGTTGTGGCCGTTGTTCCTGTTTTCGATCAACTTGAAGACCAGACGGTGTTTCTCTTTTTGCGACCATTCCAGCAGCTTGCTCTTGAAGTTGACGTCGGTCTGTTCGAGCTGTTCCAGGTCGATGTGGACGTTGATGATGCGGTCGAGTAAGATGTGCTTGGCGAAGTCGTAGCCACGGTCGAGGTAAAGTGCCCCGACGAAGGCCTCGAAAGCGTTGCCGCCCATTGATTTATAGCTGGAATGGTTGTCGTGCGAGTAATGGATCACTTGCTCGAAACCCAGCTTTTGCGACAGTTTATTAAGCGAGGCGCGGCTAACGATCTTGGAGCGCATCTCGGTGAGGAACCCCTCGGGTTTGGTGGGAAAGAGGCGGAAGAGGTAATCGGCCACCACGGTGCTCAGCACGGCATCGCCCAGGTATTCGAGGCGCTCGTTGCTCAGCTTGAAGGTGCCCACGCTGTTGTCGGCGGCTGATTTATGGGTGAAAGCAAGTTGGTACAATGAGATGTTTCTCGGGTAAAAGCCAAAATCGTTATGGATAAAATCCGACAGGGCTTTGTCCTTTGAAAAGCAATGTGCGAGATAGTCCCTAAGAGCCATTGCTTTATGTTTTAAAGCGAATATTTCTTGAAAAGCAGTGAGGTGTTTTGTCCGCCGAAGCCGAAGGCGTTGCTCATGGCGTAGCGGATGTCGCGTTTCCGCGCGGTATGGAAGGTGAAATCGAGTTTCGGGTCGATTTGCGGATCATCCTCAAAGTGGTTGATGGTGGGCGGGATGATGCCTTCGCGGAGTGCCAGGATGGTGGCGATGGCCTCGACAGCGCCGGTGCCGCCGAGGAGGTGGCCGGTCATGGATTTGGTGGAGTTGAGGCTGATGTCGTAGCTGTGTTCGCCGAACACCTTCTTGATGGCGACAACTTCGGCGAGGTCGCCTTGTGGCGTTGAGGTGCCGTGGGTGTTGATGTGTTCGATCTCGTTCTTGTCGATGCCGGCGTCCTTGATGGCGCGTTCCATGCTGAGGCAGGCGCCGTAGCCTTCGGGATGCGGCGCGGTGATGTGGTAGGCATCACCCGACATGCCCACGCCGACGAGTTCGGCGTAGATGTCGGCGCCTCTCTTCAGGGCGTGATCCAGGTCCTCGAGCAGGATGCTACCGCCGCCTTCACCCATGACGAAGC
This sequence comes from Bacteroidales bacterium, assembly GCA_017645245.1. Classification (GTDB taxonomy): domain Bacteria; phylum Bacteroidota; class Bacteroidia; order Bacteroidales; family F082; genus Limimorpha. The sequence continues at coordinate 32,599 of JAGCPG010000005.1, read as the reverse complement.
CGTCGCGGTTCTTATCGAACGGACGCGAGGCGGTCTTGGGGTCGTCGTTGCGCAGCGAGAGGGCGTGCATAGCGTTGAAGCCCCCGATGCCGGCCTCGCAGATGCCTGCTTCAGCGCCGCCGGCCAATACTACGGTGGCCTTGCCGTAACGGATAAGGTCAAAGGCGGCGACGATGGCGTGCGACGAGGAAGCACAAGCCGAGACAGTGGCGAAGTTGGGGCCCCTGAAACCATATTTGATCGAGATCACTCCCGCGGGAATGTTCAGGATCATCTTCGGGATATAATAAGGGCTGAAACGTGGCACGCCGTCACCTTGGGCGTGCTCCTTCACCTCATGGTAGAAATGGGTGACGCCGCCAATGCCGGCGGTAAGAACAACACCCACTTCGTCGAAGTTGGTATTGATAGGAGTGATGTGCGAGTTCTCGACGGCTTCAATGGCCGAAACCAAGGCAAACTGCGCATACGGGTCGTACTTGCGTACGTCCTTCCTGTCAAAATGGTCCAAGGGATCGTAATCCTTGACCTCTGCGGCGAAATGGGTCTTGTAATTGGTGGAATCGAAACGAGTGATCTCACCGACACCGTTTTTGCCGTTGACCAAGCCTTTCCAAAACTCCTTGACGGTGTTTCCGATGGGGGTGATGGCGCCAAGGCCGGTGACAACGACTCGTTTCAATTCCATGTTTGGTTCAATTATGCGTTTTTCTTCTGTTCTTCTTCGATCAGTCTGATCACATCACCCACGGTGACGATGTTCTCCTGCTGGTCATCCGGGATAGCGATGCCGAATTTCTTTTCAAAATCGAGCATGAGCTCGACGGTATCCAGTGAATCAGCACCAAGGTCGTTGGTGAAGCTGGCATCCATAGTGACTTCTGAAGGATTGACACCTAATTTCTCAGCGATAATAGGCACAATTTGTTCTGCAATTTCTGACATAGTTTTCAATTTTTTTTGTTTAACATCGACGCATCATAATCCAAGAAATGATGAATAATTAGCGTCAAAAAAATACTCTCGTTTTCAAAATATTTTGCAAAGATAATTTAATTTTTCGATTCGCTCCAAATTTTTCGGAAAAATTCCGTTTTCCCCTTCGGGGACTCTTTCGTTTTTCGTATCTTTACACCAAAATTAAAACTATGGACCAACCTGTCAAAAAACTATTTCTTCTTGATGCTTACGCATTGATTTACAGGGCTTTCTTTGCGATGAGCAAAAAACCGGCCGTCAATTCGAAAGGCTTGAACACCTCGGCGGTGATGGGGTTTTTGAATACCTTGTATGATGTGCTCCGCAACGAAAAGCCCACCCATATCGGTGTGGCGTTTGACCTTCACGCGCCGACGGTGAGGACACAGGAATTCAGCGAATACAAAGCCAACCGCGAATCGATGCCTGACGATCTCCGAGCCTCCATCCCTTATATCATCAGATTGATCGAGGGTTTTAATATCCCGGTTTATGCCGCCGAAGGCTATGAGGCTGACGATGTCATCGGGACGCTTTCCCATAAAGCTGAAAAAGAGGGTTTTGTCACTTATATGATGACGCCCGACAAGGACTTCGGACAATTGGTTACCGACAAGGTTTTGATCTATAAGCCTGCCAAGTTTGGCGCTCCGGCACAGGTGTTGGGACCCAAGGAAATCTGCGAGAAATACGGCATTTCCCAGCCTACTCAGGTAATTGACATTTTAGGTCTCTGGGGCGATGCCTCCGACAACATTCCGGGCATCCCAGGCATTGGCGAGAAAAACGCCTCGTTGTTGATTGGTAAGTATGGCAGCGTGGAAAACGTGATCGCCCACGCTGATGAGCTCAAGGGAAAACAGCAGGAAAATGTTCGCAACTTTGCGGAGCAAGGCCTGATGTCGAAACACCTCGCCACCATCCTGCTGGACGCTCCAGTGGAATTCAACGCCGAGGAATTGGAACTGAACGAGCCTAACATTCCGGCTTTGCTTGCTCTTTTCGATGAATTGGAGTTCCGTACGTTCAAGAGGAGGTTCATGATGGAGTACAATGTATCGGAAGAATCCACCCCAATCCCAGCCGGAAATGGTCAGATGGACCTTTTCTCTGAGTCAACAAACCCATCGTTATTGACCGAAGGGAGAAAATCCAATTCGGGTAGCACTGGATTGCTTCGCTCCGCTCGCAATGACGTACTCGTCCTAACCCAAAACCAAGACCAATGGGAAAAACAAAAATCCCTCATTGAAAACCCTGAAATCACCAAGATCGGCCATAACATCAAGCCTATTTTGACTGGACTGCGAAGGAAAGGCATCAACATCAAAGGCCGGCTGTTCGACACAATGATCGCGCATTACTTGATTGAGCCGGAACAGCGTCATTCCCTCGACTATCTCGCCGATGTGTATCTCGGTCGTAACATCACGCCCATGGGCAACCTTTGGGGCCCCGACGAAAACGAGGAAGCTATTTTGGATCTGTACCATCTGTTTCTCCCTCAACTGAAGGAAAACGGATTGGAAAAGCTGTTTGATGACATCGAGATGCCTCTGGTGACCGTGTTGAGCGTGATGGAGGAGAACGGTGTGAAGATCGACAGCCAAAACCTGCGCAACATCAGCGAGGAGTTCGGCAAGCATATCCATGAGTTGGAGGAAAGCATCTACGGCATGGCCGAGATGCGTTTCAACATTGCGTCGCCAAAACAGCTGGGAGAGGTGCTATTCGACAAGCTTCAGCTGGATAAGAAAGCCAAGAAAACCAGAACGGGTCAATATGCCACAGGTGAAGAAGTGCTCCAGAAACTGGCGGGCAAACATGCCATCATCAACGCCATCTTGGAATACCGTTCCTACACCAAGCTGAAGTCCACCTACCTGGATGCCCTTCCCGCCTTGATCAGCCCCAAGGACGGCTTGATCCACACCTCTTATAATCAGGCGGTGACGGCCACAGGACGCTTGAGCTCCAACAACCCTAACCTACAGAACATCCCTGTGCGTACGGAGAAAGGCCGCGAGATCCGTAGAGCCTTTGTGCCACGCAGTCCCGAATATACTTTGCTGGCCGCCGACTATTCACAGATCGAGCTGCGCATTATAGCCCATCTTAGCGGCGATCCTGTCATGATCGCCGACTTTAACCTTGGGCACGACATTCACGCTGCCACTGCCGCCAAGGTGTTTCACGTGCCGTTGGATCAGGTCACCAAGGAGCAGCGCAGCCGTGCCAAGGCGGTCAACTTTGGCATCATTTATGGCATGTCGGCCTTCGGGTTGGCTGAAAGGATGGAGATCTCACGCAGTGAGGCTTCCGATATCATCAAGAAATATTTTGAGGAATACGCCGGCATCAAGGAATATATGAACCGTAGTATCGCGCTGGCTCGGGAACGTGGTTATGCCGAGACTATTTTAGGCCGCCGCCGCTATCTACGCGACATCAACGCCGCCAATGCCACGGTTCGTAGTTTCGCTGAGCGCAACGCCATCAACGCGCCTATCCAAGGTTCCTCGGCGGACATGATCAAAATTGCCATGATCGGGATTCACGAAGAGATGCAAAAGCTGAAAATGCAATCGAAGATGATCCTTCAGGTGCATGATGAATTGGTCTTCGACGCCCATCTGGACGAGCTTCCCGAACTGAAAGCCATAGTCAGCGAAAAAATGGTGAACGCCATGCCGCTCTCAGTTCCCGTCATCGTGGAGATGAACACGGGCGACAACTGGCTGGAAGCGCATTAACGTTTGAGCGATTCAATCATCCCCGTGGTGGAATAGCCTTCCACTAAATCAACAGTCTCAACCTTGCCGCCGTAGGAGGTGACGATGTCGTAGCCTACGATGTCCTCGGGCTTGTAGTCGGCGCCTTTTACTAAAACATCAGGATGTACAGCTTTGATCAGCTCGTAAGGGGTATCCTCATCGAACAACACCACGGCATCGATGCAGTTCAATGAGGCCAGCACTGTGGCTCGGGCGGTCTCGTCGTTGATGGGCCGGCTTTCACCTTTCAAACGGCGCACGGAAGCATCGGTGTTCAAGCCCACCACAAGCACGTCGCCTTTGTCGGACGCCTTGGCCAAATACTCCACATGGCCGCGATGCAAGAGGTCGAAACAACCGTTGGTAAAAACGATCCTTAATCCCTGAGCTCGCCAAGTTGAAAGAAGAGAGGTGAGAGGTGAGCGGTGAGCGGTGGAATAGATTTTATTTTTGATCAACTGAAGGCTGTCCATCATGTTTTTTATTTTTCTTAAAGGAATAGTATTTATTCGATAAATAACTGAAAGTCACGCAGATAACTGAGATAATCGCATAGGAGACGGTCGGCCACCAAAGGAACACTTCCACAAAGAGTTTCAATCCCAGATAGTTGATCAGGATGTTGACTACCGTGACGAGAAGGTAACGCACGATTTGTGTCCGGCCACGAAGCGAAGAGCCTGAAAAACTAATGTGGCGCGCCATCCAGAAGCCCGTCAGGAAGGTGATGGGGAACTTAAAGACGAAAGCGGCAATGTGGGGTGTGAAGGCGATGAAGCCCAAGTCGAACACCTCACCACGGAACACAAAATGGTAGAAAACATAGTAAAGTACCCATTCCAAAAGCAGATTCAAGCCACCACAACAGCCGTAACGGAATAGTTCCAAGGGCATGAATCTCTTGAAAGGCGGATAAAAGAAGTCGATAACCGTGGTCAACAGCTTCTCAAATCGTTTTTCTATGTTGCGGATCATCTTCATAGCCAAATCAAATCGTAACCTTCGAGGAATTGTTTTGTTTGCTCCACATCATCGGTGAAGCCAAGCACATAGCCGCCACCGCCGGAGCCGGAGATCTTCACGCCGAAATGGAAATCGGGTTTTTCGAGGAAGAGGTCGATGGTGTTGTCGGTGATCATCGGGCGGAGGAAGCGCAACTGGCCGTCGGTGAGCTGACGAAGCGAGCTGAAAAAGGCCTCTGTTTTCCCTTCGATTAAGTTATCGATGCACGCCGAAACACAAGGCACGTAGGTGGTTTTGAAGTCGTTCAAGAATTTGGGATCCTCGCATTTTTTCCTGAAATGCTGCACCAAGGGCTTGGTGTTGCTCTTGATGCCGGTATCGACTAAAAACACATGGATATCAGCGGGGATGAAATCGTCAGGAAGCAGGGTCACCGCTTGGGGTGTGATGCGGAAAGGCTTGCCAAGGTAGCATTGCAGCGGATCGATGCCGGAGCTGCTGCCGTGAAAACAGCTTTCCATCTTGCCAAACAGGGTTTTCAGTTGAAGCAAATCGTCGGTTTTTTGCTTGGCATAGCTGTCGTAAATGGCCGCCACCAAAGTCCCCGAGCTGCCCAGTCCATAGCCTGAGGGTACGTCGGAATCGAGAAACAATCCGTTGTAAAGATCGTAGTTGAGCATCTGTAAATCGATGACATCCTTGAGGTCAGGCTGGTCCTGAAGGTAGTCGGCGAAACGCTGGATGCTGGCATTGGAGGCCGCCGAGCCTTGGGCCAGCATGTGTGACGCGAAACGCAGATGAGCCGAGAACTTGGTCATGGGAACCATCAAAGCCGTCGAGTCGAATATCATGGAATACTCGCCAAAAAGGATGGTCTTGCTATGGAAAACGCGTTCGTTCATGACTTGGTTAACATTTTGAGGCACCGTCCCCGACTTGATCAGGAATCCATTGACCGCCTACACAGTATTGTTCCAGCTCATCCATGATGAAACGCTCCACCATCTCAGCGTGCTGGTCGGGATAAAGGATATGCACGTTGGGACCGGCATCAAGGGTGAAGCACACGGGGATGTCGGTCTCCTTGCGGAATTCAAGCAGGGTGTTGATAATCCGTAATGTATTGGGCTTCATTAAGATATAGGAAGGTTCAGAGCACATCATCAAGGCATGGAGCTGCATGGCTTCCCACTCGGTGATTCGGATAAAGGTCTCCAGATCGCCTTTTTTCAGGGCTTCCAACAGGTTGACGATGTTGTTTTTGGCCACTGCGTAACGAGATTCAGCGTAGGGGTTGCCGTTCATCAAGGCGTGTCCCGCCCGACTCGACACCGACTTTTTGGCGTCGCTGACGATCAGGATGCTGTCATGGAAAGTCTTGAATAAAGGATGTATCTCGTTTTCGAGCGATACAGCATACTCGTCGGAACTCCCGGGACGAGCTTCCGTGGCCCCCCACAAGGCCATTTTTGGGAACACCGAACGACAGGCACTGCCCGAAGCCAAGCGGGACAAACAGGAGGCTCGTTGAAGATCAATCTCTCCACCGTTAAGCTCACGATCTATATCCATCAGGCACAACACCAGGGCGCTCATCGATGAAGCCGAGGAAGCGATACCCGATGAATGAGGGAAAGTGTTGTGTGAGTTAATGTGAAGTTCTATCTCGTTGAGGAAAGGGAAAGCGGATAGCTGGTTCTTGAGGAACTCGGCGATCTTGGTCTGGAACTCGGGGTTCTCCTTCCCGTCGAAACGGAAATGCAGCCCGAAGCGGTCCGAAGCCTTATAATCGATCGAGGTCTCAGTTCGACACTTGCTCAAAGTGAAACTCACCGAGGGATTCTGCGGAATCTGCTTCATTTCGGGACGTTTCCCCCAGTATTTCACGATGGCGATGTTCGAGGGACTCTGCCATTTTACGCTATGGACTTGGTTTTCGTTCATAAGATGAGGTCTTGGTATTTGAATATCGTGTTCATGCCCTTGCTTTGGAAATAGGCACGGACGTCTTCGAAAGGCTTCTCGGTAACGGCCAGCAGGAAATCGCCACCCCAAGCACCTAACGATTTTAAAACGCCGTCGAAGTCGGGATATTGTTGCTGCACCGCCTCACGGTCGAGGCATCGGGCAAGAATGTTTTCGTGCACTTGGAGCAAGGTGCAGAAATCTTCGTAATAGGTGATGGTAGGCAAAGCCATGCTCAGCTCCGAAACAATCTGGGTTTCATGGCTCAAGTCGGTCTCCGCCCAATGCCGGTTGAAAGCTTTTACCTCTTCGGAAGAATGTTGTTTCTTTTCCTGATAGACGAAAAACAGCCGGTCGACAAACGGAGGGTTGAACACCACAGGCTGGACACGCGGTTCGCCTTGGTCAAGTTTATAGTGAATCGCGGTGTTGGCCGTGGCGCAGGCGATGTCATAGCCAGAGCCCCCTATCGTTCTTTTCAAGACTTCGTAAGGATTCACCCCAGCCCACTGTGCCAGGTTGCTGATCAAAGTGGAACTGCTTCCGAGGCCCCATGCAGGGTTGAATTCGAGACGGGTCTCAAAATGCAGGCCCGTTGCAAAGGCTTGTGGATTGAGCTCGCGAACGACCTTCAAGATTTCAGCCAGTTTGGAAGCTTTGGAGGGATCGTCGGTTTTCACAACCTCTAAGGTATTACGTTTCAAGGTGGCAGAAAGCCAAGGACCCTTGGGCTGGTAAGCATCCCATTGAATGATATCGCCTTGCTTTTGCACCGACATGGATTGCCCCAGTTTGGTGGGCAAGGCCAATGCCAAAGCGCCTTTCAAGACGAGGTATTCGCCGGTCAATAGCAGTTTCCCGTTGGCACGACAGGTGTTCATTTGCGGAGCGATTGAAGGAATTGTTCCACAGCAGCGTACGATACAGTTTTGTCCTTGAAGTAGTCGCGCGCCAAGCGTTTGTCATCCTCAGAGGCCTGCAGCTGGTTGAGGATGTTGTTGAGGTGCATCTTCATGTGGCCTTCCTGAATACCTTTGGTAGTCAGGGAACGTACCGCCGAGAAGTTGTTGGCCAAACCCATGGTGGCAGCGATCATCATCAGCTCTTGTGCCGTCGGATTGCCAAGTAATTCCAGTGATTTCTTGGCCAGCGGGTGCAGGCTGGTAAGCCCGCCCACAGTGCCCATCGCCATCGGGGCTTCCAGCTCGAAACGGAAAATGCCGTCGGTGATGGTGACGGTGGAGAGGCTTTCGTAGCGGCCGTTGCGTGAGGCGTAGGTGTGCCCCGCTGCCTCCACGGCTCGGAAGTCGTTGCCGGTGGCGATGACCACGGCGTCGATGCCGTTATAGATGCCCTTGTTGTGGGTCGTGGCGCGGTCGGTATCGATATGCGCGATGTCGACGGCCTTCTTGAATTTCAAGGCGTATTCGGCCCCTGTAAGATGTTCGTCGATGCCGTTGAGTTGCTCCACGGGACATTCCACCCAGACTTTCACCCGACAGTCGGGCGTGTTGTTGGAGAGGATGGTCATGATGATCTCGCACTTGCGCAGCTCCTCGGGCAGATCAAGCCGTTCGGAGAAGAAGTCCTGCAAGCTGTGGCCGAACTGTTCCAACACGGTGTTGATGAAGTTGGCACCCATTGAGTCGCAGGTGTTGAACTCCACTCTAAGTTGGTAATAATCAGGGATCTGTGCGGTGTAATCGCGAAGTTGGATGTCAAGGATGCCGCCGCCACGTTTCTTCATGTTGGTGGTGAAGGTGTCGGTGTCGCCCAACAGCCTTTCCTTGATGGCGGGAAACAGCGTTTGTAGCTGTTCCATCGAGCCTTTCCAGCCAAAGTGGACCTGTCCCACTTTACGAACATCCGGCACTTCGGCATGGAAGCCGCCACGCTCGCCCCAGAACTTGGCCGCCGCGGAAGCGGCGGCCACCACCGAACTCTCCTCGATGACCATGGGGACGATGTAGTTCTTCCCGTTGATCATCACGTTGGGCGAGATGCCGTAGGGCATGATGTAGTTGGTGATGGTATTTTCGCTAAATTCGTCAAAGAGCTTCTGCTGCTTTGAATCGCTATGCCAATAGCTCTTCAGCAGGCTGACGACCTCACCGGGGTTTTCAAAATAATTGGCAATCGTCTTCAACTTCTCTTCCTTGAGAAGTTTCGAAAAGCCTTTTTTTATTCGTTCGCGTGAGCCCATGGTTTTAATTATGATGATATGGTTCTCCTTTTAAAATCGTAAACGCCCGATAGAGCTGCTCAACAAAAATCAATCTCACCATCTGGTGAGAGAACGTCATGGACGACAATGACAGCTGGGCATCGGCACGGTCATAGACCTCTTGGGCAAAGCCGTAAGGGCCTCCGATCACAAACACCAAACGCTTCACGCCCGAAGCGGTCCATTTTTCAATGATTTCTGAAAATTCAACAGAAGTATATTGTTTTCCTTTTTCATCCAACAAGACGACTTGGTCTCCAGACTGGAGTTGTTGTAGCAACAGGAAACTCTCCGCCTTTTTCTGCTGATCTTCGCTTAGCGTCTTGCGGTTGCGGATGTCGGGGATCTCCTTCATCTCGAAAGAGACATAATGACCCAGGCGTCCGACATATTTCTTGATGCCGGTGACGAGGAAGTCCTCGTCGGTCTTGCCGATGACGAGAAGGAGGATTTTCATTCAATTACTTTGAAGTACTCAATCTCAAGCGTGATGGGATTGCCGGCCTTGTAGTAGTCGATGTCCCTCAAAACCTTGTCGAACACATAGTTTTGGATCAGCACCATGTCGCGGTCGTCGTTGACCAAGGCGAACATGCGGTCGACGTCGTCGGCACGTTCCTCAAAGGCGATCTCGTTGCGGGCTTCCACTTTCTTCCCGAAGGTCTTGATCGAAGTGGATTGGCCTTCCTTGTTGGTCAGGGTGATGTGGTGGATCATGGGGGAGTTCTTGATGGAATCGAGGCGGCTAGGTGTCAGTATGTTGTTCAGCAGAGCTTCGAAGCGGAGGTCGCTGAACGAAGCCAATAAGTTGATCACCTTCAAGGTGTCAAACGGCACGGGAGTGTTGTCATTCAGGCTGGTCAGCTGGTATTGGTGTTTGCCAGTGTTTTCTACGCGGAAACTGCGTTGCGGCTCCTGGCAGAACTCGATGGCGACCGATTGGATGTTGGTCAGCTGCTCATGGAAAATGGTGTGGTCGCGCCAGTCGTCGTGATTGGCGGAGAAACGGGTGGAGAGATAGCCTCTGAAGCCCGGGATATAGACGATGTAAGCTTGGTCGGCGCCTTCGCGGAGCATGAAGGTTCCGCTGCTGTCCTTGGTGGCCTCACCCACGTAAAACACCTTGGTGCGTTTCTCGCGGTAGAACAGCTTGATCTTGTTGAACAGGTTGATGGCGGGCACCATCTGATAGATCTCTACCTTGTTGCTATTGCTGGCCATCTGCGAGATGATGTGGTCGTGACTGGAGCGCGAAACGGGCATCCTGACACGGATCCGATAGAGGGTGTACATCAGCTGGTCAATCTTCTTGGGGTGGGCTTTGTAGTCATGGTTCAAAGACCAGCCGTTTTCCTGGCGTTCCAGCAAGGTCTCGTTGTCCAAGCGGTCGGCGAGATACACCTTGGTAATGGAGGCGGTGTCCCACACCATGAAATCGGCTGAATCACCACGCAAGGTTGTGAGATAACGGTTGTTCCAGATCAATAGGACGGCGATGGCGATCAGGACGATGGTCAAGATGATCGCAGGTTTATTGTTTTTCATCGTTCTTTTTATTTCGGATTAGAGGGATTGCTGTATTTTTTCTTTCGGATGGCGGCCATCACCAAGCCAAGGACGATCACCAGGCCAGTTGGCACAAACACGTTGACCATTTGCCAGCGGAGGCGTTGGCGCACTTTCTTGTCGGGGTCGAGCAGCCTGATCTTGAACTCGCGTGAGCGAATCTCGATGAGGCTCTCGCCATCGACGAGGTAGCTGATGGCGTTCTCGATGAAAGCCTTGTTGCCGTAGGTGTTTTGGGTATATTGGTCATAGCCAAGAGGCAAAGGCTTCTTGGTGCGGACTTCCAATTGGTTACGGATGATGTCGCCGTCGGCCACCACGATCATGGCGGTGGGGATGCTTTCAGGCATGAAGTCCATTACGGTGCTCTCCTCGATCGTGTAGGGGATGCGGTTGGCATACAGCGACGGGAAGTTGCCTTTCAGCAGATAGGCGACGTTTTGGCCTCTCTCGGGGAACATGCGCTTGTCGGGGTTCTGCCTGAGCATGGCAAGGGTGATGAAGACGGGAGCGCCGGAGATCTTGGTGTAGTCGGAGGTCTTCAGCAACGGCGTCTTGACGATGTTGCCATCGGAGGTGGTGGCATCAATGGAGCTGACGAAGTCGAGCTTGATGGCGTTCATGTTGCGTACCAAGGGATGTTTGGAAGCGGCCTGCACCAAGGGGAAGTAAAACCAACGGTAGAACTCCAGCTGGGCTTGTCCGGCCATCTGTCCCGTGCGGATGGGCAGGGCGGCGCAGTTCATGTCGAGCAGCAGGTTGCGGTTGAGTCGCACGCCGTAGCGGAACAACATATCGTCGAGGTTGAGGTCCATGTCGACGCCGATGGTGGACTCCTGCGAGGTGAGGCTGTCCATGGTGGCAAACACGGGCTCCACCAGCCAAAGCACCTTGCCGCCATGCATGATGTACTGGTCGATGAGGAACTTATCCTTTTCATCGAAGGGCTCGGTGGGCTTGGCGATGATGATGGCATCGTATTTGATGGCCGCGTTGACTTGACCGTTGGGGTTCTCGTGGCGCTCGATGAGGGCGTCCACCTTGCCGGCGATCTCGCCACGCGTCACATGGTAGCTTTGTTCAAGGGTCTGGGTGATGTCGTAGACCTCGTTCTCGGTAAGCTCGCCGTGGCCTTCAATGAAAGCGATGGAAGGCTTCTTGGAACGGGTCACTTTCTTGATGGCGTCGAGAAGGCGGAACTCGAGGTTCTGCATGGAGGCGTTCAGTGACTCTTCTGATGACTGTCCCAGCTGTGTCTCAAGCAGGTCGATGGCGATCTCGGTCTCGTTGCCATAGCTGACCAAGGCGCCTGGCCAAATGATCATCTGTTTGGTGCTGCCGTCGGGGTTTTGATCGATCAGGTTGGTGGGGTTGAGACCGGCTTGATACAACAGTTTGTAGCCTTCTTCGATCTCGGCGCGGTCGTTGCCTTCTGAAGGGTTGATGAACTCGTAATCGATGTATTTCGAATAGGCGCGGAACTCATCGAGCATCTCTTTGGTCTCGCGGCGCAATTTCTTGAATCCCGGAGGGAAATCGCCTTCCAGGTAGACCTTGAAATAGACGTAGTCGTCGAGCTGGCGGAGCGCATCCTTGGTGGTTTCGGAAAGGGTATAGCGTTTCTCGGCGGTAAGGTCGAAACGGGTGAACACAAACGAGCCGATGACGTTGATCACCACGATGAGCAGCAAAGTGATGAAGAATGATACCAATTGATTCTTTTTCAGATTCTTGCGTTTGTTTTCCATGAGCTATCCTCCTACCATTTGCGGCTCGCAAGAACCAGTTTCGTCATGCTTAAGAAGAGCGCCATCACGCTCAGGAAATACAGGATGTCGCGTGTGTCGACCACGCCGCGGCTGATGGAGCTGTAATGCGCCGCCACGCCAAGCCGTTGGATGAAGAGGGCGATGGGGCCGAACAGTGAGAGTGAGTAGATGAACTCAAACCCGATGTAGATAAACCCACAAAGGAACACAGACAGGATGAAAGCCAGGATCTGGTTGTTGGTGACCGCAGAACAGAAGATGCCTATCGAAATGAAGCTGGCGCTGAGCAGAAACAGCCCGATATAGGAGCCGAGGATGCTGCCGCTGTCAAGGTTACCCATGGGGAAGCCTAACCGGTACACCGAGAAATAATACACTGCCGTCGGGATCAAGGCGAGGAGCACCAAGGCCACGCTGGCCAGGAACTTCGCCAGGATGATCTGCCAGTCGGAAAGGGGTTTGGTGAGCAGCATCTCGATGGTTCCCGTGCGGTTTTCCTCGGCGAAGCTGCGCATGGTGACGGCAGGAACTAAAAACAAAAACACCCAAGGCGCCAGAATGAAGAGCCCGTCGAGGTTGGCATAGCCATACGTCAACAAGTTAAAATCACTCTGAAACACCCAGAGGAACAGCCCCGTGATCAGCAGAAACACCACGATGACCATGATGCCGATCAAGGAGCTGAGGAAGTTGCTGATTTCTTTCTTAAAAAGTGCGTACATTCTATTCTTTCACAAATTTCTTGGTCAACACGGTGTTGCCAAGGGTCAAACGTATCATGTAAGTGCCCGTAGACAGCGATCTCACGTCAAGCTCGAGGCTTTTCTCCGAAACGTCCGTCATCTGGGAGACCAAAGTGCCTTGGATGTCATAGATGCTGTATTGGAGAATGGGTTCGTCGGATTTCACCCTCAACGTGCTGTTTGCAGGGTTGGGATAGAGGTTGATCTTGGTGTCGTTTTCTTCGCTGATGCCAGTGTTGTAAGCGAAATGGGCTACCAATCGACGGCTTGAGGTTACGGTGAAGGTATAGCTGGGAATGTCTGAAACCATCTCGCCGTCTTCGGTCCAATGGGTAAAATCATAATTGTCATGTCGCTGCACCTTCACGGTTGCTTCCTCGCCATAGCCATAATTCCCGCCGCCTAAGACCTCGCCACTTTCCGGTGGATCAAGAGCAAGCTCGATCGTAAAATAATGCAACGAGAAATTGGCTTCCAGTTCAGTGTCTTCGGTGACCTCGAAAGTGTAGGAATTGTCGGTCGACACCACGTTGCCGTTTTTGGTCCAGTTGACGAAGCTGTGGCCTGGCTTGGGCGTTGCTGTCACGGTGCACAACTCTCCTTTGGTATATTTGGCGCTGGTTCCTGTGGTAAGGGCAATGTCATCGATGCTGAGGAAAAACTGCTTTGAGCAGTTGAAGTGACGTATGGCCACCCAAATCTGCTGACCGTCGTATGCGCTGAGATCAACAGTGTATTCGTGCCAGACGCCTTGTGATTTATTGCCGGAATCCTTGGACGAGGTGATCCAATCCTGGATGGTCGTGAACGAAGAGATTTCGGTATTGGTTGTTGAAACCGCGACGCCGAAATGCTCCAAAGAAAAATTGGCATCCAGAGCGCAAGCATAGAAGCTGATCTTGTTGTATTGGCCCTTGTTGGGTGAAATGAGGTAATTGTCAGGAGTCAAAGAATAGTCAGGCGAACGCCATGAACCGGAACACATAAAACCTTGGGAACCATTATGACCCTTACCGGCAAAGCTGATGCCAGGGTAATAATAATAGTATTGGGATGGGTTCACACCAGATACCCAGGTGAAACCGTCACCGTCGGCATCGACTGAAGTCCAGCCCATCTTGGTGCCGTCATCGAAGTCGTACACAAGCGTTTCCCTGGTCTTTTCTTCGTCGAATGACACCAATCCGTACCTGTCAGGGGTTGCTGAAATGGAGATGGAATATTGCGGCAACAACCCTTCGATAAAGAGAGCCACTAAATTGCGGTTGTCGTTGACGCGGAAGGTGTAATTCGCTGTGGTGGAAACCACAGTGTCGTCCTCCATCCAGCATGAGAAGCCATAGCCGCTGTTGGGCGTGGCAATCACGGTGCAGTATTGTCCGTCGTAATAGGAAGCGCTGCCGTCTTTGTCGCCGAATGACACCGTTCCACCGTTTGAGGGATCGGCCGAGATGTTGATTTCATAGATGTCTTTCGGGTGGATATTGACGATGGCATAATTGAGGAAGTTGAAGGTGTATGTATAGACATTCAGAGCTCCATAGGCAAAATAGTTGTTGTAAAGGCCTCCCCAGCCCCAGTTGAAGTGCAGATAGTCGTTGTTGTCGTACCCATCGCATACAAAGGCGTGACCTTCCAGGTTATGGTCGACACCGGTGTAATGAACAGGACGGCCCATTTTTATGTTGTTCTTGACCAAGGTCAACCATTCCTCTGTGCTGTACTGATTCGCATTCTCGATGGATAGTTCTGTGGAATAATTGAAATAGCTCATCAAAGCAGTGGCGACTCTTTCGGATTGAGCCCCCGAGCCGTTAGGACCGTATTGCATATCAACAGCTACGCCGCAATGCCACATCAGGGTGGCCACGGCGTTGATCTCTTCCGGCGTCGATAAGGCCGAAAGACTGTCGGGCATGTTGTCCCACTGGTAGGTGGTTTCGCCAAAATGGGCCGTTTGTTGTGGATAGCCTGAGGGTTTGTAGGAATGTGACCCCATCCCCCTTTCGGGAAAGCCCCAATAATGAAGGATTTGGGCGAATGAAGTGGCCACACATCCAGTGTACACGTGTCCACACTCGCCCGCTGGATCAGAGGGACAGCGCTCGTTGTAAAAACAGCCTTGATTCCAAATGTCGGTCAGCAAGGGCCCAACCCGCGAATTGTCTTTTTTCTCGGTAATACGGCCATTGTCACGCACCAGTTCCCATTGACGGACAGTGGTCTCGTCGGCAGTTAAATGATTGTCGATGCCGTATTGTATCTGGTCTACAAAACATTGGAGATAAGCTTCCATCTGAACTGGCACGTCAACCCCGGTGAAGATACCTTCGTTGGAATAGCCAAGGATGGGCTTGGCAAAGTCGGCAGCTGAAACGATGACGAAGCCTTTGTCTGCGTTAAACACATAAAAAGCTGCCTCTCCATTAGCCGTGCTGTAAGTGCTGGCCAAGGTGAGATTGGCGGGATCGGATGACTTCAACAAAGCTTGCGCATGAAGGAATTTAGCTCCCACCTCACGAGCGATGTTTGGGTCAACCGGATGGGCTTTTGCAGTCAATATTGCGAAAAACAAAAGCAGTAAAGAGAGATAACGTTTCATGGCTGTTCTTTTTACTGGTTTAAAGACTACAAAAGTAAGCAATTTATGGGGATTTGTTCGAGTTTTTTTCAATTATTTGCCAATTGGGCGGTTTTGAGGAGGATGAATCGCCCATCTGACAAGGTGGTGGCAAACAGAAATACCTTGTCGCCATCGGTGATCTTCAAGGATTTCCGCAATTCCGCCACTGAAAGGGGAAAGTTGCGGGTGGCGATGCTGGCTTTCTCAACGCCTGCCAACAAGGTTTGCTTGATTTTCTTGTTGAAAGGTGCCCAGTCGTCTACGGTGAAGATGCGTCCCGGAAAGTTGGCAACCAGCTGATCAGAGGTGTAAAGATGGCTGTTGCGATGCAGCTTTTGAATGCCAAAGCGTTGGGTCAGCAGCTTGTAGCATCCGCCTTTCATCACGGCGGCGTTGGGCTCATAGAGGTATTGCGAAACCTCTTTGGCGAGGGCAACGGCCGCATTTCGTTCCTCGTCTTGCGTAAATTGGACTTTAGGCTGTTCCGATTGCAAATTCACGCAAGTAAAGACAGGGCTTTCTTCAAAGCCTTGCTCCAAGATGAAAAGTAGCTCCTTACATTCGTTGGCGACGGCCACCACATGTACCTCGCTGACGTGGCGCAATTCCTCCAATGCCTTACTGATGTCGAGCATCGGCGAGAGTTTCACCATCACTTTTTTTGTTTTTTGAAGCATCAAATCCTGGAGTTCTATGACATTGGGCGTACAGTCGGCGATGGAGACGGTCTTACGGCCATAATGGTCGCGACGCGCAGGGTCAATGAAAACACAATCAACTGGTTTACAGTTGTTTAAATATGTTTCAGCGGATATGTCTTCGACATTGATTTTTGATCCAAGTACGTTGAAATTGTTTTTTGCCAACGCACAAAGGTCTGGATTCAACTCAACGTAATCCGTTGTTTTGAAATGCTGTGAGATGAAATGGCAATCCACGCCCAAGCCTCCAGTCAAATCGGCGAAAGAATCGCCATGCAGCAACGATGCCTTGTATTGCGCCGTAGCTTCAGAGGAGCATTGTTCCACGGAGAGATGCGCGGGAAAGAGCAGATCGGGGTTATCACTCCACGAAGGAACCTTTTTCCGCAAGAGTTGCCGAGCCTCTATTTGACGCAATGCCAAGGCCATATCGACCTCGGCATTGCGGTATTTCAGGGCTAACTCACGGACATCGTCATGGAGATGTTCTTCGATGAATTGCCTTGTCGTCATCAGAGTTTCTTGAGCATGGCGACCTCTCTGTCGGTGAGGAAACGCCATTCGCCACGGGGCAGTTTGTATTTGTCGAGTCCGGCGAACATCACGCGGTCGAGCTTCATGACGTCGTAGCCAAGATGTTCGAAGATGCGGCGGACGATGCGGTTGCGGCCCGAGTGAAGCTCGATGCCGATGCCTTTCTTGCTCTCATCGTCCTCGTCGTAGGCGATGCTGTCGGCGGCGATCATGCCGTCGTCGAGCTCAACTCCTTCGGAAATGCGAAGCATGTCGTTCTTGGTCAGCGGCTTGTTGAGCACCACGTGATACAGCTTGGTGATCTCACTGCTCGGGTGGGTGAGCTTCTTGGCGAGGTCGCCGTCGTTGGTGAGCAGCAGCAAGCCAGTGGTGTTCTTGTCGAGACGGCCCACAGGGAAGATGCGCTCTTCGCAGGCGTCCTTGACGAGTTCCATCACGGTCTCACGGCCTTCTGGATCGTCGGCGGTGGTGATGTAA
This sequence comes from Bacteroidales bacterium, assembly GCA_017645245.1. Classification (GTDB taxonomy): domain Bacteria; phylum Bacteroidota; class Bacteroidia; order Bacteroidales; family F082; genus Limimorpha. The sequence goes on along the minus strand of JAGCPG010000005.1, from coordinate 15,282 downwards.
CCTTTGGGCTTGTTGAGCAGGATGTAACGGAGTTTTTCGCGGTTGAGGGTCTGGCCACCATAAACGACTTTGTCGGTGGTCTTCACCTTGAATCCCATGGTGGTGACCAGTTCACCGTTCACGGTGACGCAACCGGCCTTGATCAGTTCGTCGGCCTCTCGGCGTGAGCAGATGCCACAGTCGGCGAGGTATTTGTTCAGGCGGATTTCGCCAGTGGCAGCCGGGCGGTCGTACAGCGGGTCTTTTTCACGGACATAGCCCTTGCGGCCTCTCTTCGGAGCTTCCTCCTCGTCGTGGCGTTCCTCGAAACGACGGCTTCCGCGACGCGGTTTCTCATCATCGTCAAATCTACGGCGTGGACGTTCCTCATCGTTGAATTTACGACGTGGTCTCTTGTCATCGCTATTGAAACGGCGACGTGGTTTTTCTTCGTCATTGAACTTCCGGCGAGGTTTTTCGTCGTTTTCAAACTTTCTGCGACGAGGACGTTCCTCATCGTTGAATTTACGACGTGGTCTCTCGTCATCGCTGTTGAAACGGCGACGTGGTCTTTCTTCGTCATTAAACTTGCGGCGTGGTTTCTCGTCATCCTCGAACTTACGGCGGCGCGGACGATCTTCGTCGTTGTTGAAACGGCGTTTTGGGCGGTCCTCATCATTGAAACGGCGTTCACCTCTCGGCTTCTCGCCAAACTTTCTCTCTTTTCTCTGTCCTTCTTCGGCACCGTCACGGTGTGAAATTCTGAAGGACTTGTTCTGCAGAAACTCTTCTTTTCGCTCTGCAGGCTTCCTGGTACGCGGACGCTTACCAGTGTTTCCTTGTTCTGTCATACTTCTTTATATAAATGGGCGGCAAAATTACAAAAAAAATGGAAAAACAGTGGCGAAACGCGCTTTTCTTTGTTATCTTTGCAATCCATAGCGCATCCGAAAGGACACGAAACAATCACAAGAAGCCTGGATTTTTTTGAGAAAGGTTGTTGATCCATCAACAGCCTTTTTTGTTTTCAGCCCTGTCTTTCTGCATCATCTGGAAGCTGTTGTAAAGGTTCTGCCAGATGACATACAGCGTGGGAACGATGCAGCACAAGGGGTTGAGGTAACTCTGCGCCATCCAGATGGCCAGCACCGTGTTTTTCTGTCCCAAAGCTTGTCCACCCGCCACTCGGTCACCATAACGCTTTCCGATGAGGTGACCCACAAAAAACTGCAGAAAACACAGGAAAATGGAAATCACAACCATCCAAAGGAACATCATCCGATGCTCGTGAAACTGGGTCATCAGCAGCCCGATGGCGCGTGAGATGACCACCGTCAGCGACACGGCCCACACGTAAAACGACAGGTTTTTATGTTTGTTGATGTAGGCGTTTGCCTTGGGTAGGAGCCAACGGGTCAACACGGCCAGCACAAAAGGCGCGATCAGCAGGGGGAACACCTTGCGGAGGATGGCAAAGAAAGAACTCCAGAACGAGATATCAGGATTTGCCCCGATCAGGGTGAAAGATAGGGGCGCTACCACGGCCACCATCAGGTTGCAGGCGATGAGGTAGGTGCTCATCATGCCGATGTTGGCGCCAAGGATGAGCGACACGGCAATGGCAGCTGCCGCCGTCGGGGCCAGCACTGTCACAAAGGCGCCTTGGGCGATGATGCCGTCGAAAGGCAGGATGATGAAATAACACGCCGTGGAGACTACCAACTGGAATAGCAGCAGCCAGAAGTCGAACATCGTGAAACGCATGGTCTTCACATCCAGCGAGTTGAACGAGAAATACAGCATCAAAAAGATGAAATACGGCAACGCCGGCTGCAAAACGATGATGTACTCATGGAAAAAAATCCCGAGCACAATGGCGATAGGCAAGATCCAACTTTTGAAACGCTGCATCAATTTGAATTTGTCGGCAAAATTAGGTATTTTTGCCACATGAAAACTAAAGACGCTCCATTTATTGACATTCACACGCATCATGCCTCACATGCAATGACGTTCGGCATTCATCCGTGGTGGCTTGATGACCCTGATTATCTATTTTCCCAAGACCTTTCCCGCCTTGAATCATTACTGAAGGAAAACAAAATTGCCGCCATCGGCGAAACAGGCATCGACCGCCTCCACAAAGCGACGCTTCCCTTGCAAATTGAGATGTTCGAAAAGCATATCCTGCTCTCCGAGCAATACCGAAAGCCTTTGATCATCCATAATGTGCGCGGCACGGATGAGATTCTCCGATTGTATAAAAAGTACCAACCCAAGCAGCCTTGGATCATACACGGATTTAACGGCAATGAGGCCGAAGTGCGGCTTTTCACCGAAAAAGGCATCTATTTATCCGTCGGCGAAAGCCTGTTTTATGAGAACAGGAAAGTCGCCAAAGCCATAACATCCATCCCTTTGGATCATCTGTTTTTAGAGACGGATACCTCGGAAAAAACCATCCAGGAGGTCTATGAAAAAGCGGCAGAGCGCTTAAACCTGCCTTTGGGAGTGCTGAAAGAAAGAATATTCGCTAATTTTGCACGACTAAATCTTGACGTATGGAACAGTGGAATGACCGAACACGATTGCTCATCGGCGACGATGGCATTGAAAAGCTTAGACGGAGCCATGTGCTAGTAGTGGGCTTGGGTGGGGTAGGAGCTTACGCCGCTGAGCAGCTTGCCCGAGCGGGCATCGGCCGCATGACCATCGTCGACGGCGACGTGGTCAACGTCACCAACCGTAACCGTCAGCTCCTCGCCCTAGGCTCCACACAAGGCCGGCCCAAGGCCGACGTCATGGCCGAACGCATCCGCGACATCAACCCCGAAGTCGAACTGGAAGTCATCAACCGTTACATGAAGGATGACGCCATCATCGAATTGGTGTCGAAACCGTACGACTTTATCGTTGATGCCATAGATACTGTAGCACCAAAGGTGTTTCTTCTGTATTATGCCAAGCAAAACAACCAACGTGTGGTGAGTTGTATGGGGGCAGGAGGGAAGTTCCATCCCGAAAAGATCGAGATTGCTGACATCGCCCAATCCAACCACTGCCGACTGGCTTTTTACATCCGAAAACGCCTGCACCGCCTGGGTGTATTCGATGGTATCACTGCGGTGTATTCGCCTGAACCTGTGGACGATACAGCCATCGTCAACGTGAACGAACAGAACAAGGTGTCAAATGTGGGAACGATCTCCTACATGCCGGCAGCTTTCGGCATTTTCTGCGCCAGCGTGGTCATCAACGGTCTGCTAGGACGATGACCTTCATGCCGACAAAAGCATAAGTTTCCTTCAATTCATCCAAGTCGGCGTTGAGCAGCCGGATGCAGCCTTCGCTGCCGCGGCCCGGCACGGAGTTCTCATTGTTGGTGCTGCCATGGATGCCGATGCCGGTGAATCCAGGCGTCTTCAGCCGCATGAACCAGTTGCCGTAGGCCAGGATGGGTCCGCGTCCGTCGCCGAAATCATGGGTCCAGCTGGATGCCGGCTTGATCTCAGTGATGGAGAAGGGGTTGCCGAAGCCACATTCGGGCGTCTTCATGTCGCCGGTTTTCTCCTTCTGGCCTAAGTTCTTGCCTACGCATACGGGATAACGGGCCAACAGCACTGTGTCGCCCTCCTGGCTTTCATATACGCTCAGGTGTAGTTCGGGTTTCGAGATCACAATGAAGCAACTGTCGCGATGCTGCAGCGCTCCAAAGACCACGGGTTCCTCCACGGTGACGGTGTCCGTCATTGTCTGTTCTTTTTCTTTTACATTGTTGGCTTTCCCACCGCATGCGGTAAGCATAAGCACCAATACTCCAAATAATAGTTTTCTCATCTCTAAACTCTCAATTCTAAACTTTCACCTTTCACCTATCCCGTTACCATAAACACCCTCGAGTCCTTCCACTTGGACCGGCGCAGGATCTCGTTGGTGAAGTGGGTTCGGCTGGACTTGGTTTCCAGGATTTCCTTGGTCTTGTCGAACTGCCGCAGTTCACGGTAAATCTCGGGCAACTCCAAGTCGATCTGCTCTTCGGGATGCTTTTCCAGCAAGACTAGCAGTCGGGTAAGGTTGTCGTTGAAATCCTTCAAGTTCTTGATAAATAGCTTCTCGCCTTCGAGGAGCATTCTGCGGTAACTGCTCCACACACCATAACTCATGAATCCGTTGAGAAGATACTTCCAGCGGATGTACTGGAAATTGCGGTGGAAGTCGTTGTAGGCCCACCACAATAGCCTTCTCAGGTAGATTTCTTTCTTCGGCTCATAATGCGTTTTGGCCAAAAACTGCTGGTAATGCTTGATCAAAGCGAGTTTGCCTTTGTTGTCGGAGAAGCTGATGCCGAAGAAGCGCCAGGTGTTCCATGAATACACGGCCGACTCGGGCTTTTGGAAGGTGATGAAAGGCTCCACGGGGTCTTCAACCCAGAAGGCATGGCCGCACGAAGGGCAAAGGATCATCTTCTGGCGGGTGGTGATGTAGTTGTCGTACAGCACCTTGCCATCGGAGTAGAGGATGGCCTCGTTGACCAGCTCCGACTTAAGGTTGCGGCCCTCCAGCCAGGCTTGGCAATGCGGACATTGGAAATAATATGAGTCGAATTTCAACATGAATTTTCATCACATTTTCACTGCAAAAATAACAAAAATCAGAAATGAATTCTTAATTTTGCACTCATTATTCTTAATTCTGAATTCTAACTTCTAAATTCTATGTATAGAACACATACTTGTGGCGAACTTCGTCTTGCCGACGCAGGCAAGGAAGTGACATTGGCAGGCTGGGTGCAGCGCGTGCGCGACAAAGGCGCCCTCGTTTGGATCGATCTCCGCGACCGTTATGGCATCACACAGCTTTTGTTGGACGAAAAAAGTGATCCGAAACTGGTGGAACAGGCCCGTACTTTCGGCCGTGAATACGTGATTCAGGCCAAAGGCACCGTGATCGAGCGTGAGTCGAAGAATCCGAAGGTTCCCACCGGCGATATTGAACTTCGCGTGGAGCAATTCACCTTATTAAATAAAAGTAAGATTCCGCCCTTCACTATCGAAGACGTCAGTGACGGCGGCGACGACCTTCGCATGAAATACCGTTATTTGGATATCCGTCGCAACCCCGTACGCCAAAACCTCGAACTGCGCCACCGCATGGCTATGCTGGTGCGCAACTACCTGAGCAACCTTGGCTTCCTCGAAATTGAGACCCCAATGCTCATCAAGAGCACGCCTGAAGGTGCCCGCGACTTTGTGGTGCCATCACGCATGAACCCCGGTGAGTTCTACGCTCTGCCCCAAAGCCCGCAACAGTACAAGCAGCTGCTGATGGTAGCTGGCATGGACCGCTACTTCCAGATTGTGCGCTGCTTCCGCGATGAGGACCTCCGCGCCGACCGTCAGCCAGAGTTCACCCAGATCGACTGCGAGATGTCGTTTGTGGAGCAGGAGGATGTTTTGAACACCTTCGAAGGCCTGGCTAAACACCTCTTTAAAGAGATGAAAGGCCTCGAGTTCGACAAATTCCCGCGTATGACTTGGCAAGATGCCATGAAATACTACGGCTCCGACAAGCCTGACATCCGCTTCGGAATGAAGTTCGTGGAACTCAACGACGTGGTGAAAGGCAAGGGCTTTGGCCTCTTCGACAATGCCGACCTCGTGGTAGGTATCTGCGCCGAGGGCTGCTCGGAATACACCCGCAAGCAACTCGATGGACTCACCGAATTCGTGAAGCGTCCTCAGGTGGGTGCCGGTGGCATGGTCTACATCAAATACAACACCGATGGCACGTTCAAGTCGTCGGTGGATAAGTTCTACACCCCCGAAGACCTCAAGGTCATCGCCGACAAGTTCGGTGCCAAGCCTGGCGACCTGATGCTGATCCTTTGTGGCGAGGCCATGAAGACCCGCGTGCAGTTGAACGCCTTGCGTCTCGAGATGGGTAACCAGCTCGGATTGCGCAACCCCGATGTGTATGCACCTTTGTGGGTCATCGACTTCCCGCTGCTGGAGTGGGACGAGGAGACCCAGCGCTACTACGCCATGCACCATCCCTTCACCGCACCGAAGCCCGAGGATGAAGCCTTGCTTGACGATCCCACGAAGTGGGGCGACATCCGCGCCAATGCCTACGACATCGTGATGAACGGCGTCGAGGTCGGCGGCGGCTCCATCCGTATCCACGACCGCACCTTGCAGAACAAGATGTTCCACACTCTTGGCTTCACCGACGAGAAAGCCCAGGAGCAGTTCGGCTTCCTGATGGGTGCCTTCGAGTATGGTGCTCCGCCCCACGCTGGTCTGGCCTTCGGCTTCGACCGTCTCTGCTCGCTCTTCGGCGGTGCTGACTCCATCCGCGACTTTATCGCCTTCCCGAAGAACAACGCCGGCCGTGACGTGATGAGTGGCTCGCCCGCACCGATCGCACAGGAGCAGCTGGATGAGTTGCAAATCGCATTAAATCTGAAGTCATGAAACGCTTATTAGTCCTTACCGGTGGCGGCGATTGTCCAGGCTTGAACGCCGTGATCCGCGCCATTGTCAAGCGAGCCGCCCAAGAGAAAGATTGGGAGGTGCTCGGCAGCATACAAGCCTATAACGGCATCCTGTGGGAGCCCACCGAGGTGGTGAGGCTGACGCCGGAGACGGTGCGCGGTATCCACTTCCGTGGCGGCACCATCATCGAGACCACCAACAAGGGCGGCCCGTTCAGTTGGCCCGTAAAGAACAACGACGGTACTTGGACCACCGTGGACCGCAGCGATGAGATGCTCCGCAAGTTGCAATACATGGGCATCGACGCGGTCATCAGCATCGGCGGCGACGGCTCGCAGCGTATCTCACAGAAGCTCTACGAAAAGGGACTCAATATAATAGGTGTGCCCAAGACCATCGACAACGACCTCTCCATGACGGAATGTACCTTCGGTTTCCAGACCGCAGTGCAGATCGCCACTGAGGCCGTTGACAAGTTGGTCACCACAGCGGCCTCGCACAACCGTGTCTTCATCCTTGAGGTGATGGGTCGCGACGCTGGCTGGATCGCCTTGCACAGCGCTATCGCAGGTGGTGCCGAGGTGTGCCTCTTGCCTGAGTTCCCCTACGACATCAACGTGGTGAAGGAACGCCTGGAGCGCCGCTTCAAACACGACCGTGGTTTCGCCGTAATCGTGGCCTCTGAAGGTGCTCGTCCCAAAGATGGACAACAGATCTACGAGATCAGCACCGAGGTAGGTTACGAAAACAAGAAACTGGGCGGCATCGGCCGTGCTCTCATCGACCAGCTGAAGGCTGCGGGGTTCCAGCATGACCTGCGCGAGACCATCCTGGGTCACTTGCAACGTGGCGGCGTGCCGATCGCCTATGACCGAGTGCTCTCCGCTGAGTTCGGCGTGAAGGCCTTTGAGATGGTGCTCAACGGCCAGTTCGGACAGATGGTGGCTTACCATCATCCGCATCTGATCGCGGTGCCTTTGGCCAAAGCCATTGCCAAGCCCAATCTGGTAAGTATCGACAGCGATTTGGTCAACACCGCCAAGGGACTCGACATCTCGCTGGGTTTCTGACCATGGCCAAGAACAAGTTTTACGTCGTTTGGAATGGCCGCACCCCAGGTGTCTACGACAGCTGGGAGGCTTGTAAAGCCGAAATCGATGGCTTTGCCGGAGCGCTCTACAAGGGCTTTCCCGACAAAGCCAGCGCTGATGCGGCCTTTGCCAAAGGCTTCACGGGCTTTGAAAAAAAAGAACCTCTCACCTCTCACCCCTCACCTCTAACTTCCCCGTTGTCTCCCTCCATCGCCGTGGACGCCGCCTGCTCAGGCAATCCGGGCAAGATGGAATACCAAGGCGTGTTTGTGGATTTCGGTACCCAACCGGCAACCACCACAACGCTGTTCAAAAGTCCGGTTTTTGAGAACGGTACCAACAACATCGGGGAGTTTCTGGCCATCGTCCACGCCTTGGCCTGGCAGAAGCAAAAACGGACCCAATATCCCATCTACAGCGATTCCGTCAATGCGCAGAAGTGGGTGAGGGAGAAGCAATGCAAGACCAAGCTGCAACCTAACGACAAAAACGCCTATCTCTTTGAATTGGTGGAACGCGCTGAGAAATGGCTTCGCGAGAACGACCAGTGGATGAAGGAAAACAGCGCTGTTGTTCCCGTTTTGAAATGGAAAACTGAAATTTGGGGTGAAATTCCTGCCGATTATGGCCGGAAATAACGAAAAATACCTACCTTTGTGGCATGCTTAGAACACAACAAGTGCGCCCACTGATCGTCCTGCTGACAGCTTTGCTTCTCTCGGCCTGCGCCAACGTGGTCACACCCACGGGAGGAGATAAGGATGTCTTTCCTCCTCAGGTTGTTGAAGCTGTGCCCGCCAATGGAAACACGATGTTCGACGGCAAAAAGATCGAAATCACCTTCGACGAATTCATCACTCTCACCAACGCCAACCAGGAGCTGCTCTTCTCACCGCCGCTCACGACCAAGCCCGACGTCAAACTGAAAAACAAGACCGTTGTCATCAAGTTCAAGGAAGACCTTTTGCCCAACACCACCTATACCATCTGCTTCGGCAATGCCATCAAGGATTTCCACGAAAGCAACGTCTTCAAGGATTACTTCTATACTTTCTCCACGGGCGATTGCCTCGACACCCTCTTTATCACTGGCAAGATCATCAACGCCGACGATGAGAAAGCTGTCGAAAACATGTACGTTTTGCTTTATGACGAAGACTCGGACAGCCTCCATTTCCAGCCCACCCGCCGTCAGCCCGATTTCATCGGCAAGACCGACAAGGAAGGCGTGTTCCGCATCAACGGACTGCCCGACAAGTGCTTCCTTCTCTTCGCCCTCAACGACGTCAACTCCAACCTCTATTACGACATGCCCAACGAGAAGGTCGCCTTCATCGACTCGCTCATCTCCCCATACGATACCCTCAGTATTCAGCTGAAGGCCTTTACCGAGGTCGACACCAACCAGATGCTCCTCGAGAAAAAACTGGTGGAGGAGGGGCTGTTGCGCTTTGCCTTTCGGCACCCTGCCGACAAGGTGCAAATCACCTTTCCCGACGAGCTTCCCGACACCTTCCGGATGGTGCAGGTTTGGTCGAAGGAAAAAGACACGCTCAGCTGCTTTTTCACCCCCAAAGTCATGGACAGTTTGAGGGTGTTTATCCATTATGATACCTTAATTAATGACGAAACACAGTATAGCCTCAAATACCGTGAAACCAAACAGCAGCGCCGCAGTAAGAAGGACAACTTCCTGAAAGTCAAGACCAACCTTCGCAACAAGCTACTCATGCCTGGCAACGACTTCATCCTGAAGTTTACCGAGCCCATCGTGGAGGTACGTCCTTACGACACCTTGCAGTTCGAAAAGATCGATGAATACGGCATGCAATACCGGTTGGTGGCCACCATTGAGGACAGCCTCAAATACGCTGTAAACCTGCCCGATTCGGTCTTTTTCAGCGTTCGTGGCAAGACCAACGACACGCTCAGTTTCTCGTTCTCCCGTGCCCAGCGCACCGACTACGGCAACATCTTCATCCAGGTGCTTCCTCCATGGGATTGCCAAGCCGTTATCGAACTGCTTAATAGTCAGGGGAAGGTGGTTCATAAGCATGTCATCGACACGGTTCAGCGGTTGGAGTTCATGCAGCTCGCACCTGATAAATACAAGCTTCGCGCTATTCTTGACATCGACCGGAATGAGCGTTGGAGCACGGGCAATTACCATCTCCGTTTTCTGCCCGAACCGACCATTCTCTACAAGGACGAACTCGATCTGAAATCGGGTTGGGATATCGACCTTGATGAAGTGTGGGAACTTGCCCACTAAAAAACGTCGGCGCAAAGAAACTTTTTTGAAAAAAAGCTTGGTGTAATCGTTTTTTTTATTACTTTTGCGAGTTAAACAGCTAGTACTATGTACTTGCGTGAAGTGAAGTTATGAACAAAGTTGTAAACAACAAATAATTGACAATTAACATAATACTAACTAAATCATTCAAATCATGAGAAAGAAACTTATTCTCTTTTTGATGTTGGCTCTCTTGGGAAGCACATCCTTCCTGAGGGCTGACGAAGTTTCCTATGACTTCGAAAGCGGCATGCAAGGGTGGACCACCATCGATGGTGATGGTGACGGCTACACTTGGGTGTTGGCTTCCGCTACAATGGGAAGCGGTTATGGCCACAACGGTTCATCTGATTTGGTGCTCTCCATGAGCTACAACAACAACGTTGGTGCCTTGAACCCCAACAATTTCCTGGTTTCACCAGCAAAAGGTGAGTATACGCAAATCACCTTCTTTGCTTGTGCTCAGGATGACGCTTGGGCTGCTGAACATTTTGGCGTTGCTGTTTCCACAGCAGGCAACACTAGTGCTTCTGATTTCACCACCATCCAGGAATGGACGATGACCGCTAAAGGTAATGGCGGCATTACTGCTCCTGGCCGTGGCGGTAACAACAGAACCCAAGGTAACTGGTATCAATACGGTGTTGATCTGAGCGCTTACGCAGGCCAGCAGATCTGGGTTGCCCTCCGCCACTTCAACTGCAGCGACTATTTCTACCTGGATGTTGATGACATCACTCTTGGTGGCGATGGCAGTGTTCCTACTCCTCCAGCTCCCTATATGCCTTCAATTGTGGTAGGTAGCTTGGAAGGTGCTAGCAACAACACCTATCTCCCAATGAACTCGCTTTACAACTATTCATACTCACAGCAGATCTACACTGCAGAGGAGATTGGAACAGGCGGCGTCATCGATACCCTCGTGATGTGGATGTACGGCACAGCCGACCTTCCGGCTCGTACCTTCGACATCTATCTGAAAGAAGTTGACAAAGAATCATTCGCCAACACAACCGACTGGGTGACCGTGGCTGCTACTGATATGGTTTATTCAGGCACCGTGGCTTTCAACAACACCACAGCCGAACCTTATAAGTTTGTCCTTAACACCCCGTTCAATTACAGCGGCGAACACAACCTGTTGGTTTGCTTCAACAACCTCACAGGTACTTGGAAGAGCGGTCTGAATGGCAAGGTCTTTGGCGTCAACAGCGATCCTGTTAGAGCTATCTACGCCCGTCAGGATGCTGCTGCCTACGATCCTTACAACCCAACTTTCACTGCTACCAGCACAACCTATCAGAGAAACGTCTTGGGTATCTGCATGCAAGGTAGCGGCCCAACTCCTCCCACACCTCCCACTCCAACAGGTGAACTCTCCATTACCCCCACTGAATTCAACTTGGGCGATAGACCCATCAACGCTTGGATGGAGCCCTTCTCCTTCAGAATTTTAAACGGCGGTCCTGACACTCATATCGAAGGCGCCCTCTCCAATGTCTCAGGTGTCAACCCATTCATCATGGATCCTGAAAGCATTGACATGGATTTTGCTTACGAAGATGTTTTGGATGGTATCATCACCGTCAATCCTGATCTTGCCACCTCAGGTGAATATGCTGAAGAATTCTCTCTCTTCTTTACCGAAGACAATAGAAGCATTATCCAAATCCCGGTGATAGCCAATGCTTACTTTGCCGTGGCTCCCGATGTGGTTGAATTCCCTGGCGAAATCACCAATCCTGCCAGCTTCAGTGAGACTCCTACAGGTGTTTATGCCAACTATCTCCTTCCTGGAATGACTGAGATGTTGCCTGACGCTGTCTATCACTTCAACCTGCCGTCAGACGTGGTGTTCCATGTGACCCTCACCAATCCCGGTGTCATCGCCATCTATCGTATGGAAGTTGGTGCAAGCCTGCTCCTCTCCTCAGGTGATGAACCCGTTGTGGTGGCTGAAAACAACATGGATGGTATCCTTCTCGCTGGAGATTATTACATGATCGTGGCTGGTGAAAACCTCAACACCACCACCGTCAGTGGTTACACCGAGTCTATCCCCGCTCCAACAGAGCTCACCTACATCGCTCCTGCAAACATGTCAGTGGATGTTGAAGCTCCTGTGACCCTCGAATGGGAAGGCGGCGACAACGCTACTCAATACCAAGTGCTGTTTGGCACTAACTATCCTCCACAAGTTGCTTTGGATTGGACAATGGTTGACGACAACTACGGCAGCTTCGAAATTGCCGAGCTCAACCCCTCAACCCAATACTTCTGGCAGATCAAAGTGAAGAACTCCGAAGGCCAAATCAATGGTCCTGTCTGGGGCTTCACCACCACCTTGGTCGCTCCGACCAATGTCAGCATGAACGCTAATGAGATCTTCACCGATGGCAGCACCTTGATTAAATGGGCTAACATGGGTGGCGGCGGCGGCTTCTCCGGTGAACTCACCGTGGCCGATGGCACTGCTACCAGCAGCTACATCCCGGTGTACGGCCTCTGGATGGATGACTTCACCAGAGCAGAAATGATCTATCCTGCTGAAATGCTCGAAGAAATGAACGGCGGCGACATTACCTCGCTCAAGTATTATATCAGCTCCGCTGCTACTGGTCCTTGGTCCGGCAACGTGTTCAACGTTTACATGATGGAAGTGGATGCCACAACCTTGAACTCATACTACACCGCTACCGATGCCGAAATCGTCTACACTGGCGGTTTGGACGGCCAAGGCACTGAGATGATCATCAACCTTGACAACAGCTACACCTATGGTGGCGGCAACCTCCTCATCGGTATCGAAGAGATCACGGCCAGCACTTGGAAGTCATGCTCCTTCTACGGCGTTGAGGCTACTGGCGCTTCCGGCTCAGATTACAGCTCAGCATCAGTGTCTGCTGTTCCTTTCACACAGCGCGACTTCCTGCCTAAGACCACCTTCACTTGTGGTGGCAAGGGTTACAGAGACGTTACCGCCAACCGTTCATTCAAGGGCTACAACGTCTATATGGTTTACGGCGAAGACAGCGGCGGTTCCACACCTCCGACTCCTCCGACTCCTGGCGACAGCTGGAGCGATGACTTCGAAGACGGCGCTCTCACCAACTGGACTGTGATCGACGCTGACGGCGACGGTCAAAACTGGGTGGATGCAACACCTGCTTCATACGGCATCGGTAACGCTCACAGCGGAACCCATTGCGCTAGCTCATGGTCATGGAACAATGTTTCATACGATCCTGACAACTACATGATTTCACCTATGTTCACCAATGCTACCAGCATCCATTATTTTGTTGCCACCAATACCGCTTACCCGGATCATTACGCATTGATGGCTTCAACCACTGGATCAAGCGCAAGCGATTTCACCACCGTGTTTGAAGAGACTGTCGGTTCCGCAAAGGATGGTAACCATGGCACGAAGAGCTCCATGACACAAGCCGGTACTCGCGAAATGAGCGCTTGGCTTGAGAGAAACGTCACTCTGCCCGCTGGCACCAAATATGTGGCCTTCCGTCACTACAACAGCTATGATATGAACTACCTGTTCATCGACGATGTCACCGTCAACATGGGTAGCAAGAACAGAGACGATGAACTTACCATCATCAAGCTGAATGACGCTATGCTGACCACCAACCAGTATCTCTTCGAACCCGATCCTACCTTCTATAATATGCCTGATGGCGGCAACATCCACGTGACCGCTGTGTACGACGAAGGTGAATCTGGCTTCGACGCTGGTGACAATACCCTCTATATCTCTGGCTACACCACCTTTACCGGTACTGTTACCGAGCTGATCAGCGGTGAACCTGTTCCGGGTGCTACCGTGACATTCGTCGGCCATGACGAATTCAACAATTCAGTTGCCTACAACAATATCACCACCAACGCCAACGGCGAATACACGGTGACTGTTAAGGTCGGTGAATACACTGGTTCAGCTTCAGCCGACGGCTATGAAGTGACCGTTCTCGAAGGTTTGACCAACCAACACCTCACTCCTGAAGTTGTCAACTTCGTGATCCATGAGATCTACTATCCTGTCTACAAGGTTTATGCTGAAGACATGGATAACCAGATGGCCAAGGTTCAATGGTCATTGTATGACTTCACACCGACCGGCGGTGGCGGCGGTGGTGGTGGCGGTGGCGGCACCGGCTCCACATTCACCGAAGACTTTGAAGGCGGCGCCATCCCGGCAGGTTGGGCTACCATCGATGCTGACGGCGACGGCAGCAACTGGATGATGGGCTCTTCAGCCATGGGTACCGGCTACGGCCACAACGGCTCAGCTGACCTCGTCCTCTCCCAGTCATACGACAACAACATTGGCGCTCTCAACCCGAACAACTACCTCGTCACTCCTCAAGTGACCCTCGGCGCTGGCTCAACCTTCAGGTTCTTCGCTTGCGCTCAGGATAACGCTTGGGCAGCCGAGCACTTCGGCGTGGCTATTTCCACTGGCAGCCAGACCAACGCCAGCGACTTCACCATGCTCCAAGAATGGACCATGACCGCTAAGGGTCAAGGCGTTCCCGCTCCTGGCCGCGGTGGTGACCTCAGAACTCAAGGCAACTGGTACGAATACACCGTTGACCTCAGCGCTTACGCTGGTCAGCAGGCTTACATCGCCATCCGTCACTTCAACTGCACCGACTACTTCTATCTCGATGTCGATGACGTTGCTCTGACCAACGGTGGCAAGGGCGATCGTAGCGTCAACCACTACACGCTCTACAGAAAAGCCATCCTCCACGAAGGTCCTGTTACTGAGGCTGACTCACTGATGCTCGCTGACAACATCACCGATACCCTCTATGCTGACTTCACATGGTTCAATGTTGAACCCGGTCTGTATCAATATGGTGTCAGCGCTGTCTATCCGATCCCTGCTGACAAGGGCAACCGCGGTGGCGCTTACATCGACTTCGAAACTGGCGACTTCAGCCAATACGACTTCACCAATGGCGGCACCTATCCTTGGGCTGTCGTTGCTCCTGGCTACAATAGCGGTTATTGCATGAAGAGCACCAATGGCGGCGTTTCCAGCTCAACCTCAACCATCTCCGCTACCGCTGAATATGCTACCGATGGTACCGTGAGCTTTGTCGCTCAGTGTATGGGCGAAGGCACATCAACCATTTGGGATAAGTGCATCTTCGAAATCGACGGCGTACAGCAATTCTGCTATGGCGCCAACCAGCCTGGCTGGGTCGAGTACAGCTATGATGTTGAAGCCGGTTCACATACCTTCACTTGGACCTATTCTAAGGACAGCAGCGTCAACCCGAGTGGTGACTACATGCAAGTCGACAACGTTGAATTCCACTATGAAGGCGGTGGTGGAGGCCACAATCCTGTGACCGACGTCACCTGGTCCAACATCCTGCCTAAGGAAATGGGTAGCGTG
>JAGCPG010000123.1 GCA_017645245.1 Bacteroidales bacterium | reverse complement strand
GGCCCCGCTCGACTCTTGCTTCTTATGCTGGCCTCAAGCTTTCAAAGAACTGTCCGACCTCCCTCCTAACCATCCCCTCTTCCGTGAGGTCGAAAACGGCTGCAAAGGTACAACCTTTTCTCAAACCCACAAGCGTTTTTTCAACTTTTTTTCAAAAAAATTTGCGGAACCCCCAAAAAGAGCCTCCGCAAACCATAAAACTTCGCTCAATAAGCATTAGAGTGTAAGGTCAACTACCTGAGCCTCAGGAGCGTTCTTCTGAACAGAAGCAACACCGTTGAGCATGTTCTTTTCGTTGGCATACATCTGGCTGGAACCTACAATCTGGCCGTTGGTGGCCTTCAGGTTGAAGAAAGGTTTGCCATTTGAAGCCACCTTCTTTTCGAAACGAGCCTCAACCTTGCAGTTTTTCTTCACCGAATCGATGCCGTTCATGCAAGCCGACTTGGTGGTGTAACCTTCACTGGTAAGAATGGTCTGGCCGTTGGTGGCCTTCAAGTTGAACTGGAATTCACCGTTCTTTCTGAGTGTGATAACAAATTTACCCATAGTTTTAAGTTTTAGTGTTATTAATAAAATTAGGTGTTCAAATCATTGTTTCAATGGCCCAAACAAACGCGCGCAAGCCCAAATCCGGAGCTTTTCTGTCACGTTCCTGGAGCTCGCGGAGGATGCCCTCCACCCTGTCATCGTCAACGATAGAAATAACGGCGTTGTTCAAGGTGGGCCAAGCATGGGTGCCCAGATGGGGCTCACCTGTCACGCTGCCGTGTCCCTTGATTTCATCCCATTCGGTATAGCCCTTGACACCGTTGTTGTTCAACACCTTGGCGATGTCGTCGTAATAGGCCTGGTTGTATGTAATCAAAATCGCTTTCATGGTTATCTGATGTTTTCTGTCTTGGTTAGCGCTTCCTCAGCCTTACGACGCTTGCGACGCACCGCACGGGTCTCCAAGGAGCAATACAACGACGGTATTAATAATAAGGTGATCAAGGTTGAAATGGTCAAGCCCCAAGCAACAGTGACGCCCAAAGCGTTCCACATTTCGGCACCTTCACCTCGGCCGATGGCCAACGGGATCATACCCAACACGGTGGTCAGGGTGGTCATCAAAATAGGACGCAGACGCGAGCGGGCCGCCTGAATGGTGGCTTCCTTGACCTCCACGCCGCGCTCTTCAAGCAAGGTGGTGTAGTCGATAAGCACAATGCCGTTCTTCACCACGATACCCATCAGGATCAAGATGCCGACGAATGCCATGGCACCCAGAGCGGCGTTGTTGACCCATAAGCCCAACAACACGCCCGTGAAGGTGAACGGTACGGAGAACATGATCACGAAAGGCTTCATGAGGTTTTCGAACTGCGATGCCATCACGATGTAAACCAGGATGATGATCAGGATCAACAGGGTGAGCAGGTCACCGAACATCTCCTGCTGGGTCTCGTAGTCACCGGCGATCTTGGTCATGATCTCGGCCGGAATATCTGTTTCATCGATGACTTCCTCGCACATCTTGACCACATCGCTAAGCACCATACCCTTACCGACGACAGCAGTGACGCTGACCATACGCTCACGGTCCTTGCGCTGAATTTGAGGCGGCGTCAGGGATTCAACCACCTGACCCAAGTCGCCCACACGAACAGGTTGCCCGTAAGCATTGTAAATCTTGATGTCCTCAATGTCCTCCATGCTCTTGCGGAATTCGGGAGCGTAACGCACGCGGATGTCATACTCCTCGCCATCCTCGCGGTAATAGGAATTCACCGAACCGTTGATGCGGTTTTTGACATAAGTGGCCGCCGTGGTGCTGTTCAAGCCGTTCAAGGCCAACTTCTCTCGGTCAAAATCAACTTGATATTCAGGAGTATAGGCGTCACGGCCGACAATCACCTGTAGGATGCCGCGATCGCGGAGCTTTTGGGCAATCTCATTAGCCACGTTGTCGGTAGTGGTAAAGTCATAGCCATAGACCTCCACCTGAACGGTGCTCATGCCACCCATGCCACCACCACCCTCGTTGACGTTGGCCTTCTTGATCTCAGGCATGGCGTTGAGTTTGGCACGGATCTCATCGGCCACCTCACTGGTCTTGCGCAGTCCTGCCTTGCGGCGCTCCGTCTTGGTGCCCAAACGCAGGTTGAACGACATGATGTGGGTGCCGTTGCTTCGCATCGAGGCGAAAGCGTTGTCGGAATCGGCCTGACCAAAGCTATAGTTGCAGATCTTCACCTCAGGGATCTTCATGAAGTCATCGGCGAGACTCTTCGCGAAAGCGCCCGTCACGTCCTGACCCGTACCCGTCGGCAACTCAATGTTGATGCTCAAACGGCCTTCGTCCATCTTGGGCATCATCTCGGTCTTCAAGGTCGGAGCCAAGAAAGCGACCGACAGAACAAACAGCACCAACATACTGAAGATGACCACCTTACGATGGTTGAGGCACCAGCTGATCAAGCGGGCGTAGCCATTACTGATGGCATCCAAGCCCTTATTGATAGGACGGAAGATGGCCTTATGGAAGTCGCTTTGGTGAGGGTTCATCACCAACATGCGGGAACACATCATCGGCACCAAAGTCAAGGCACCGCAAGTGGAAACAATCATGATGATGGACACGATCCAGCCCAATTGCTTGAACATCACGCCCGTGGTACCTTTGATCATGGTCAAGGGCAGGAACACAGCCAACATGGTCAAAGTGGAGGCGATCACGGAAAGTTGCACCTCCTGTGTGGCATGCACAGCGGCTTCCTTGGGTTTGGAGCCTTTTTCGATATGCGTCGTGATGTTCTCCAACACCACGATGGCGTCGTCCACCACCATACCAATGGCTATGGTCAGTGAAGACATGGAAATGATGTTCAAGGTATTTCCCGTGGCGAACAGATAGATTAATGACGCCAAGAGCGAAATCGGGATGGCCAGCACGATGATGAAGGTAGCGCGCCAGCGACCCAAGAAAACGAACACCACAAGCATTACCAGGAAGAAGGTGATGAAGATGGTGTCGCGTAAGCTGTTGATGGTGTTTTGGATGGATGTAGAGCCGTCGACGATGATATTCAGCTTGACGTCGGAGGGCAGCGTAGGCTCGATTTTCTCAAGTTGTTTCTTGATGCCCCTGATGACGTTGACGGCATTGGCGTCGGTCTGTTTCTGGATGACGATGGTGGCGCCTTGGCGGCCGTTGCTGTACGACTCCTGGATGCGTTCCTCCGAGCCGTCCTTGACGGTGGCCACATCACGGAGATAGATGGGCGCGTTGTTGCGGGTGCCCACGATGATGTTCTCCATCTCAGCGGCCGAGGTGAATTCCTTCTGGATACGCAAACTGTAGCTATTGGAGCCGATGTCGATGTAACCCGCAGGGACGTTTTGGTTTTCGGTGGCCAGCGTGCTGGAAATGCTTTCCAGCGTCAGGTTGTAGGCCTCCAATTTGTTGGGATCGACGTAGACCTGAATTTCACGCTTCGGGGCGCCGTTGGCCGACACCGTACCCACGCCGCTCACACGCGCCAACGGCGTAGTGACACGGTCTTCGATGATCTTATCCAAAGCAGGCAAGCTCTCCTCAGCGGTCACGCTTAGAAGCATGATAGGCATGTCCTCAGCATTGAACTTGAACAACACGGGGTTGGTGGCGCCATCAGGCAAATAGTTTCGGACCACGTCGATCTTGTCGCGCACATTGTTGGTGGCGGTCTCAATGTCGATGCCGCTCTCAAACTCCAGCGAAAGCACCGAAGTGTTCTCACGCGAAGTGGACGAAAGGTGTTTCAGGTCGGGGACGGCGTTCAGGGTGTTCTCCAAAGTCTTGGAGATGTTGGTCTCGATATCGGCGGCACTCGCTCCCGGATAGGAGGTCATCACCATGATGAAGTTGGTCTCCATGTTGGGTAACTGGTTGATGGAGAGGTTCATCAGGGAGAATATGCCAAATATGGCGATGGCGACAAACACCAAGGCCGTCGTCACCGGATTGTTGACTGCTGTTCGTTGTAAGCTCATTTCTATTAGAAGTTAGAAGACAGAAGTAAGAAGTCAGTTTTTCACGGTAACGGCAACACCGTTTTTCAGTCGGACTTGGCCTTCAGTAACGATCTTGTCGCCTTCCTTGAGGCCTGAGAGGATCTCATAACGGTTGCCCATACGACGACCCAGTTCCACTTTGGTGTAGGTCACGGTGTTGTCGGCATTGAGCACATAGATGAAATGCTCGCCCGAGCCTTGCTGCTTGACCACCGAGATATCGGGAACCACAACGCTGTGGTTGGTACCGAAGGTGGCCGTCACGCGGGCAAACATGCCCGGACGCAGCTTCTGGTCAGTGTTCTGGCAGATGACCTCAACGGGGAAAGTATGCGTGGTTGAGCTGATGGTGGGATAAATCAGGTTGACCTTGCCCTTGAAGACCTCGTCCGGATAGGCATCCACAGCGATGTCGAACTCCATGCCTTTGTTCACCTGCGTAAACAGGCTTTCGGAGATGTTGATCAGCATCTTCACGGGAGTGATCTGCTCCACCACGAAGATGGGCTGGGTCATGGCATACATGTCGCCCTTGTCGTAGTTGCGGGCCGTCACCACGCCGTTGATGGGGCTGCGGAGATAGGTGTTCTCCAGCAAGTTGTTGTAAGTCTTCTTGGTGATCTCCAGCGAAAGCTTGGCCAGATCGTAGTCGGCTTGAGCAACAGCGCCGATCTTGTGAAGCTCCGTCAGACGGCCCAGTTCGGTGGAGTCGTTGACATACTGCATGCGAGTCTTGGCCAGGTTGACGTCATCCATCTTGGCCAACAGTTGACCTGTTTTGACTCGGTCGCCGACCTCCGCATTGATGCTCACGATACGACCAGAGGTCTGCGAAACGATGTTGTTGGTCGCAAACGGCTCGATGTTCGAGGTAAAGGTGTTGGTGAGATCAACATCCTCCGCATGTGCGGTAATCACGCTGACCACGGGTGCCGACTGCGGCTTTGCAGCCGTCGTGTTTTCGCTTGTTTTGGAGCCACAGCTTGCCATCAGCAGCACCGAAGCGATAAAGAAAAATCCAGTGTATTTCATATTCAATTTGTTATTATTCCTTTCCAATCAATTCGTCCAATGAGGCCTTGGCCACCATGAAGTTATAAATGGCCTGAGCCTGGGTCAACTGCGCCTGTTCCAAGGCCAGCTGGGCATCGTTGAGCTCCACCAGGGTGGCCTTCCCCACTTCATACATCTTCTGCGAGATCTCGTAACTCTTCTGGGCGATCTCCACGGTGGCATTGGCGGCGGTATAGTTCTTCACGCAAAGCGCGATCTTGTCGTTATAGTTGCGGATGGCAATGCGAAGCTGCCTCTCCGTGTCCTGCCGCTGCACCGAAAGCATGTCCCTGCTGATCTTGCTTTGCTTGATGTTGTAATGCTTTTGGAATCCGTCGAACACCGGAAGGTTTAGGCTCAAAGCCGCCGTCGACGATGGGAACCAACTCAACTTGTCGTCGCCCATGGCGCTGTAGTTGTAGTTGACGTTGGCCGCCAGCGTGGGCAGGTATTGCTTCTTCTGCATCCTCAGGTTGGATTCGAGCATACGGTCCTGGATGTCGAGTTGAAGCAAAGTGCTGTTGTTGCTGATGTTGTCCTCGCTGACGTATGGGGTAAGCAGTTCGTTGGCATAGTCGTTCAAGTCGCCCACAACATCGATGTCACTGCCAAGATCCAGTCCCATCACGGCTTTCAGTTGCCAATTGGCCAGCAACACGGCGTTCTCGGCACTCGACACATTGGGTTCGGCACCCATCATGTTCACTTGGGCACGAAGCTTCTCCAGCTCAGAGGCCTTGCCCACATTGAAGCGTTGCAGTGTCTTCTCGTAGTTTTTACTGGCGTTTTCGTAGACTTGGGTCATCACGTTGAGCGATTCTTTGGCCAGCAGCACGCCATAAAAGGCCTGCTTCACCTGCGAGATCATCGAAACCTTCGAGGAACGGGCTTGTTCCACAGCCAGCTCCACATCGAGAGCGGAGAGTTTCAGGCTCTCCCAAAGAGGGGCGTTCACCAAAGGCATGCTGGCAGTGGCCGAGGCGCTGATGTTGTTGTCGCGGCCCACCTTGATCTCCATGGCCTGACCGCCCATGTCCATCACCATCACTTGCTTCTTCAGGGTACGCTGGTAGGAGCTGTTGATGCTGACGTTTGGATAAAGGGAGGCGTAGCTGCCTTTCTTGGCATAGCCGCTCTTCTCCACCGTCATGTCGGCAATCTTGATGGTGCTGCTCTCCGACAAAGCGATCTCCAAGGCTTGGTCAAGGGTGAGCTTCAAGGGTTCCTGGGCTTTGATATCAATGTTTAATAAATTGATTATCAATAAAATAAACAAAAACTTCATTAGGATCTTTCGCATACTACAGCATCTTAATTAATAAGTGCAAAGATAGTATTATTCTTTGACACTCAAATGCGTTTCAAGGATTTGTTTTGATGGTTCAGCCAAGAATCTTGTCGGTTCAAGACCATTCATCCAATTCAAGCCATCGCATTTCCTTTTCGTCAAGCAGGTCCTTGATCTCCTGCAAACGGCTTCCCATTTCTTGAAGTTGCTGGTAATCGGTGACGTTGTTCATCGCTTGATGAATCTGTTCCTTTTCAGCTTCCAAAGCGGCAATGTCGTCGGTCAGTTGGGCAAACTCACGTTCTTCCTTGAAGGAGCGCTTTTTCTTTTCCCTCACTGCCTTTCGGGGCAACTCCTCCTCCACTTTGCGCGCCACCTGCTCCTTGCGTTCCTGCTGTTCTTTCTCCTGAAGATAATCCTTGTATTGGGAATAGTTTCCCATGAAGCCTTTCACCTTACCATCACCCTGAAACACAAACAGTTGATCCACCACTTCATCCATAAAATAGCGGTCGTGCGACACCACCAAAAGGCAACCCTTATAAGCCTTCAGGAAGTCCTCAAGTTTCTGCAAAGTCAACAGATCCAAGTCGTTGGTGGGCTCGTCCAAAATGAGGAAGTTGGGATTGGAGACCAGCACCGTCAACAGGTAAAGTCGGCGTTTCTCACCACCCGAAAGCAGTGCGATAGGCTGGTGATGCATTTTGTGTGGAAACATGAAGTGCGCCAGCAATTGATCGGCCGTATAGACCTGATCCTTACCATAATGCAATACCTCGGCAATGTCGCGGATGGCATTGATGACGGTCTTGCTTTCGTCGAACTTGATCCCCTCCTGGCGGTAATAACCGTAAGTGACGGTATCGCCCACGATGATCTTGCCGCTATCAGGTGCAATGCTCTGGGTAATCAGGTTGAGGAAAGTGGACTTCCCCACCCCATTCTTGCCGATCAGACCGATGCGCTCGCCACGCTTGAACACATAATCGAAGTCGCGCAACACGGTGAGCTCGTCGTAGGTCTTGGTGACGTTGTACATCTCCAGGATCTTGCCGCCGAGACGTTGGGCCTGAAGGCCGAATTGCAGCTTGTCATCAGCCTCTTGGTAATGCGCTTTCTCCTTGAGATCGTAAAAGGCGTCGATGCGGCTCTTTGACTTGCCTGTTCTAGCTTGTGGAGTTGCACGGATCCACTCCAACTCGCGGCGCAACTGGGATGCGGCTTTGGCAGCGGTGGCACGTTTGACTTCCTCTCGCTCACGGCTCTTTTCCACGTAATAGTCGAAATTGCCGAAATGGGTATAGATCACGCTCTGGTAGAGCTCCAATATCTTATTGCAGACACGATCCAAAAAGTAGCGATCGTGGGTGACCATCAGCAGGGTGACACTCGATTGGGAAAGGTATTTCTCCAGCCACTCCACCATCTCCACATCGAGGTGGTTGGTGGGTTCGTCGAGGATCAACAGGTCAGGATCGTCGAGCAAAACGATGGCTAGCGCTAAACGCTTGACCTGTCCGCCCGAAAGGCTCCCGATCTTCAAATTGAGATCAGTCAGCTCAAAACGGGTAAGCAGCTGGACGAGCCTTTGCTCGTAGGTCAGCGTCTCAACGGAATCCAAGTCGGAATGACCTTGGTCGATGACATCCTGGATGGTCAGCTCGGGGTCGTACTGGGGCAGCTGTTCCAGATAGCCCACACGGATGTCGTTGGCGTAGGTCACGGTGCCGGTGTCCATCGACTCACGGCCCACCAAGATCCTCAGCAGGGTCGATTTCCCAGATCCGTTCGAAGCAATCAGCGCGGTCTTGTCTCCTTTCTCAATGCCGAAGGTGACATCTGAGAACAAGGTCTTGATGCCATACGACTTGGAGATCCCGTCAACGCTGAGATAATTCACTTCTTCACGCTAAACTTATAGATGCAGGTTTGGGTGTATTTTTCACCCGGGTTCAGCACCGGCTTGATGGAGAAGTTCTCCTGATGGATGGCATCGGGGAAGTTCTGGGTCTCGAGGGCGATGGCGCCACGATAGAGGTGTTTGCCCCATTTGCCTTGCGCTTCGCCATTGAAGAAATTGCCGCTGTAGAACTGTAAGCCCATCTGATCGCTGATCACCTCCACCATGCGGCGGCTTTCGGGCTCAAACAATGTGGCGGCGTGAACCAGCTTGCCTCCCACCGCGTTGTTGATGATCCAGTTGTGGTCATAGCCGTGGCCGTTCTTCAACTGGGGATGGTTGGCGTTGATGCGTTCGCCGATGGTATGCAACTCGGTGAAATCGAAAGGCGTGTCCTTCACCGCAAGGAAGTTTCCGTTAGGAATCAGTTGTTCATTCACAGGCAGAATCCAGGGTCCGTCGATCTCAAGCTGATGATCCAGCACGCTGTTTCCCTCTCCCTTCAAATTAAAGAAGGTGTGGTGCGAAAGGTTGCAAAGCGTAGGCTGGTCGGTGGTGGCCAGGTAATCGATGCGGAACTCGTTGTCCTTAGTCAAGGTGTAGGTCATCGTGATGTCGAGGTTGCCCGGGAACCCGTCCTGTCCATTGGGAAGCACTACATGCATCACCATGGAGGTGTCGTTGGCGCTCACAACATCCCAAACCACGCGGTCGGTGCCC
The DNA here is from genome assembly GCA_017645245.1 of Bacteroidales bacterium. Lineage (GTDB taxonomy): Bacteria > Bacteroidota > Bacteroidia > Bacteroidales > F082 > Limimorpha. Next base: position 8,425 of record JAGCPG010000123.1, on the reverse strand, counting down.
AACACGCCGCCATGGAGGGTGTTCTCGCCGTCGTTCTTGGGCAGCAGATACACCGTGTCGTTCAGTTCAAACGAGCCACCTGCAATACGGTTGGCGCAACGGCCAACCACAGCACCCAGATAGCGCTCGCCGGTGTTGTTCAGGTATTTGTCGATATGGTCGTAACCCAGGACCACGTCGTCCATATTCTTCTTCCTATCAGGGGTCCACAAAGCCACCACACGGCCGCCGTAGTTAGTGACCTGCATGGTGATGTCGCCATTGCTCAAAGTGTACAGCGACACTTGTTTTCCATCCACTTCCTTGTTGAAATTGGCAGCGTCGATCAGCTGCACTTCCCTCTTTTCACAACTTGTCACCATAAGCGCGGCGACAGCCAAAACGATGATCTTTTTCATGGATAAAACTAATTAAAACGGGCGCAAAAATAAGCATTTTTCTCAACGAAACGCACGGCGCACGCCATTATATGAGACTGTTTTTTTAGTCTTGAGATATTCGATCGCCATCTCCTCGGTAGTCATGAAATGACTTTCGCCATCGTCAAGGCTCTCAAAACGCACCGTCTCAGCCATGTAGCTGTTCATGGCCACCTTGTAGACGGCATTTTTCGAGAAGCGGCCCTTGTCAAGCTTGATCTCCACGGATTTCGGATAGCGGTTGGCATCGGTCTCAATGGTATAGGTCATACCAGAAACAAAAGACAAATTACGGCCGTTCCTCTTGTAGGACTCCATGATGAACTGCTCCAACTGGCTGCCGGTCATCTTGAAAACCACCACGGCGTTGTTGAACGGGTCGATGTTATAGATATCCTTGATGGTGATGGGGCCTTTCAGAAGATGATCGACACGAATTCCACCTGAATTGTTGAAGGCAAAGTCAGCGCCACTGACCGACCTGACGGCATCGGTAAGCATGCATCCCAGCTCTTCCTTCGAGTCGAAGTTGGTCTTCGCTGTGGTCAGCACCACATTCAAGCGCTCGTTTTTGTTGAACTCATCGAGCAAGGCTTGAACCTCGGCGTTCTTCTTCCCGAAATGCTTCACATCGAGGGTCTTTGAGACCACATCGACCAGCTTGCCTCCCCTGATCATGAACAAGGTCAGGGTGGCGTATTGCAGATTCGCTCCCGCCTGTGTCACCATCACGCCGTTGTGCTTGGTTGGCATCTCCGTCAGCGTATGGGTATGACCGCCAAAAATGGCGTCGAAAGCCGGAAAACGCTCTGCCACCTCCAGATCATCCTCATAACCGAGATGCGAAAGCAGGATGAAGATGTCGGCCTTGTCTTTAAGGAACTGATATTCAGGCAGCACATCCATGGGCTTCTTGAATGAAATCTTTGTAAAACAGCGCGGATGGGCGCTCGGGATGCCACTGGCACCGATCTCAATCAAACCCAGCACAGCGATGTTGACTCCTTGCCGTTGAATGATCTGGTAAGGCTTCACATCCAGCTTGATATCCTGAGGCACCATCACATTGGCGCACAAAAACGGGAAATCGGACTCTTCGATGTTCTTTTGCAAGGCTTCCACACCGCCGTCCCAGTCGTGGTTGCCCACCGTGCAGAGGTCAAAGCCCAGTTTGTTCATGAACATGATCATCGGGTAGTTGGCGGGTTCATAAAGATCGTTAACAGGATTGCCCGTACGGTTGTCGCCCGCCGAGAGCAACAGCAAGTCGGGATAGATGCCCCGCAAGCTGTCCAACATGGCCGCAAACTGAGGCATCATGTCTATCGAGGAATGGATGTCGTTCACCGAAACCACCGCAACGACGGCGTTGTTTTTTTTATCAGCCTGGTTCTCCAAGATGGTGTCGCAGGCATAAAAGCCCAGCAAGATGGCCAAGGCTATCCCAAAGCATAAGAATGAACGTTTCATAAGTGGAAATTTCTGCAAAGATACATTATTTTCAGATTAAATGCTAATTTTGCAAAATAATGAGTAGATCCTTTGAAAGAAGAACGAGTTGGAAGGTGATCGTCACCAACCTTTTTGTCATCGCCCTGTGCGGTGCCATGTTCTATTACATCTTCAAGTTGCAGGGATCCATCCAAAACCAAAGGGTCAACATCAACGTGCAGAACGACGCGCTCAACCTCACCAACCGGTTCACCCAGCTGGTCCACGAGGCACAGTCAGAAGCCAACCTGTTCGCTTTCACCGACAACCCGAAGCACTTGAAGCGTTTCGGCGAGCTGAACAATGAGATCAGTGCCTGCGCCGACTCCATCCTGATGATCCTTCCGACTGAGAAGAACAAGCAAAGGATCCTTGAGGTGGAGCGTCTTATCCTGAGGAAGGGACAGATCAGTTACGTGCTTTCGCGACAATTCTATTACTACGACCCCTTGGCCGAGATCGACGCCAAGCTGAAAGCCTTCACCCCTCCCGCCCCTCCCGTCTTCGACGAGCAGGAAGGCGACACCCTGACCCAGGCCAACACTGCGGACCCCCTCACCGTCAGCAACTCCATCGACATCGTGAACGACTTGATGATCCTCTCCGAGAAAGCCAAGACGGAATTCAAGAAACGCATCAAGGAATATGAGAAAAAGACCGCGGAGCTGATCACCGACGACAACCACCTCTCGGAAGAGATCGCCGACCTGCTGCTGGCGCTGAACCAGGAAATCGTGGAGTCCACCAAGCTGGAGATGGAAATCAGCGAGAACATCATTAATGAACACCTCACCGCCTCCACTTACATCGGCGGCGCCGTCCTCATCCTCATCGTGTTCTTCGTCATCTTGATCCTCAACGACGTCAGCAAGGGACTCCGAGCAAGAAAAGCTGCCGAAAAGGCCCGAGCCGACGCCGAAGAAGCCAAGAAAAAGACGGAAGAGCTCATGGAGAGCCGCCACAAGATGCTGCTTTCGGTCTCACACGACATCAAGAGCCCGCTGACCTCCATCATAGGCAACCTGGAACTGATGGACAACACCGGCAACGAGAAGGAAGTCGCCTCCATCCAGCAATCGGCCGACCACATCCTGAAGCTGCTGGGCAACCTGCTGGAGTTCTCCAGCCTGGAACAAGGCATGCTGCAAGCCGAGAAGAAACTTTTCAACGTCAGTCAGCTGTGCGAGGAGACGGCTTCGATGTTCGAGCCCATCGCACACAAGAAAAATCTGGTTTTCGATTTCAAAAACGAGATACGGCCGAGCCTATACGCCAACTCCGACCAGCTGAAAATCAAGCAAATCATCAGCAACCTGATCTCCAACGCCATAAAATACACCATCGAAGGCAGCATCGGATTCCGAGCCAGTTTCGAGAACGGCAATCTGGTGTTCCGCATACAGGATAGCGGCATCGGCATCCCCGACGATAAGCTGGAGGACATCTTCAAGCCCTTCGTCCGCACCGACAGCGGCAGCAAGATCTCTGAAGGCAGTGGCTACGGCCTCTCGGTCGTCAAGGGTTTTGTGGACTTGTTAGGCGGACAGATCGAAGTGGAATCGAAGATTGGCCAAGGAAGCCTATTCACCACCACCATCCCCGTGGAGATCGAGATCATCGAGAACACTGATGACCAGAGCCATCCCGCCGAGGTGACCACCTCGACCAAACAGGTCGAACAGCGCCGCATCCTGATCATCGACGATGACGACACCCTGCTCACTGTGATCAGCAACATGATCAGCAAATTGGGCCATCAGGTGCTGATTTGCCGTTCCAAGAACGACATCGACGAAGCACTCCACGATACCGGCAACTTCGACTACGTCCTTACCGACCGTGAGATGGGCGCCTTGAGTGGCAACGACATCCTGAAGATCTTCAAGGAAGCCGATCCCAGCAAGCCCGTGTACCTGATGACCGCGCGCATGGACTACGATCGGAAGAAGGCCAAGTCGGAAGGCTTCGACGGATTTCTCCAGAAACCGTTCAACCTCAAGAAGCTGGAGAGCATTTTCGGGCGCCACACCCAGGAAGAAGAGCGCTCCTCGACGGGATCCATGTTCTCCGACTTCCCAGAGCTGAGCGACATGATGGGCGACGACGAGGAAGCCATCCGCGGCATCCTGAACATTTTCGCACAGTCCACCACCGACCATCTGGTGGCTTTGAACGAATGTGTGGAACAGGACGATTTCAACACTGCCCATAGCCTCTGCCACAAGATGCTCCCCATGTTCATCCAGCTGCAACGCGAGAACGACATCCCCTTCCTGACCAAGATGAACAACGCCAGAGGGATCAGCGACCCATCAACGGTGTATCCCGAATGGAAAGACGACGCCGTCAAGTTCATGGACGACGCCGACCAACTCTTGGAAATGCTGTCAGAGAAATACGATATCAATTAAAGCTCCAGCCCCAATTGATGCATCTTATTGTATAAGGTCTTTCGGTCGATCTGAAGCAGTCGGGCCGCAACGGTCTTGTTGCCACGCGCCTTGGCGAGTGCCGCCTCGATCTGTTCCTTCTCATTGCCTGGACGCAAGGCGTAGTCGTCGTTCGAAACAGTTTGTTTCTCAGGCATTTCAACATAAACAGGAAGATCTTCCGCCTCGATGTAATCGCCTTCGGCGAAGAGCACGCAGCGGCGAATCACGTTGCGCAACTCCCGCAAATTGCCCGTCCATGGCATCTGCTTCATTTGGGCAATGGCCTTGGGCGACACTCCCTTGATCTCCTTGCCAAGCTCCTCGTTGGCTTGCGACACGAAGAAGGTGACAAATTCCTCCAAGTCCTCGATACGCTCACGCAACGGAGGCACCTGCAGGGTGAATTCGTTGATACGGTGATACAAATCCTGGCGGAACTTTCCCTGTTCGATAGCCTTTTCGATATTCTCGTTGGTGGCCGCTACAATGCGCACGTCCACGTTGACATCGACCGCCGAGCCCACAGGCCTCACCTTCTGTTCCTGCAAGGAACGCAGCAGCTGCATCTGCACCTCGTAAGGCAGGTTGCCCACCTCGTCGAGAAACACGGTGCCGCCTTTGGCTTGTTCGAAAACACCTTTTTTATCAGCGATGGCTGAGGTAAACGAGCCTTTCAGATGGCCGAACAACTCACTGGGCGCCAACTCCTTGGAGAGGCTTCCACAGTCGACGGCAATGAACGGATTGTCGCGGCGCGGGCTGCACTCATGGATCATCTCGGCGATGTATTCCTTGCCTGTGCCGCTTTCGCCCAGGATGAGCACCGAGAACTTGGTCGGGGCCACCAACTCCACATGCTTATAAAGCCGTTTGATGGCCTCACTGGTGCCCTTCACCATCACCTTTTTGGGATGGAACAGCTCCTCTTCAACCTGTCGTCCCGAAACGAGCGCCGCCTCGATCTTCTCTTCCAATAGGCTAGGATTGATCGGCTTCTTGAGATAGTCGAAGGCGCCTAGTTTCATGGCCGAGACTGCTGTCTGCACCTCGGCGTAGCCTGTCATCACGATGAAAGGCACATGGCTCTTCAGCTGTTCCCTCACCCATGCCATCAGCAGGATGCCGTCGCCATCGGGAAGACGCAAGTCGGTCAAAATCAGGTCAATCTTTTTGGAGGAGATCTCCTTTTTCGCTTGTGCGTAATGGGTGGCCAGAACGACGTCGTAATCGTTTTTCCGCAGCCAGGTCTGGAGCATCACTCCAAAGGCGGCATCATCTTCGACAATCAGGATGGTATGTTTCATCGGCATGGAATTCTGCTGCAAAGGTATAAAAAAAAAGAAGCCTCGCAACGGGGAGGAGCAAGGCTTTCGTAAAAATTGAAAACGAGCAGAATTTTATTTGATGGAGATAATCAAATAATTAGATATTTTCCAAAAAGCGTCTGGATCGGCGATTTCGAGAGAGAGCATTTTGTCGTCGTCCTTTGTTAACTGGTAACTGCTTTCCGGATGATTTGTCATAATTGTTGCTTTTTTGGTATGGAGCGGGATCACCTGCAGCGTGCGCTTGTCAGCGGCGATCATCACACTCTTCTTCACTTCGCCGGTGACATTGTCGCTTGAGAACAGACCGCCTTTCGACACCAGATTGTTGGCGATCAAGGTCTCTTTGGGGGCCACGATGTAATAAACAGTGTTGAGTTCAGCAACCTGTTGGTCGATCGTTGCCTGTTGTTCGGCGATGTTCTCGTTGAGGTTCTGCACATTCTGGTTGAGGCTTGCCACCGAATCGGTAAGTTCGGCGACTTGGGCCTGGCTCATGTTCAGCTCCTCGCGGAGGTTATTGATATAGGTGTCCTTTTCGTTCAATTCGTTCTTCAGGCGGGTGATGGTGGTGTTCAACTGTTTCGACTTCGATCCAGCGTCGGCCAGTTGTTTCTCCAGCTCGGCGATCTTGGCCTTGTTTTGCTGGATGGTACGGTCGATGGCCTCGATCTGCGAAACGGCATAATTGGTGTTGCCCTCCTGGTTTTCCATCAAGATGATGTTCTCAGCCTCACGGATGGTTTGCAGCGCCATCTCAATCTCGTTGATGGTACGAAGCGACGACTCGAAGTCGGTGGTCACGTTGGAAGCCACCACTTGAAGCGAATCGCGCTCAGCAACCAAAGCCTGGTACTTCTTGGAGTTCTCAACACAGGAGTTGAGTCCCATCAGCACTGCGATTAAAACCAATATACTTGATAACTTTTTCATGTTTCTTAGTTTCGGCTCGTCTTAGAACCAATTTCATGCCAAACGAAGATTTTAAAATAATTATTTGATTTTCAATTAATTAATAAAACAAGCCATTCTTGATGAAGTGTGGAATTTTGTGGATCCATTTCCACAATAATTCCCGATTGTGGATTTTTGTGGAAATTGCAGCAAGCAACGATAGTTTTTGTAAATTTGCACATCTTGAATTAATGTTATGGAAAGCACTTTTGACCCCAATGCAGCTGCCGTGGCCGACTCAGGCATCTACGGACTGCCCTGCACCGCCGAGGAGGCGCAGATCATCATCATCCCTGTGGAATGGGAATTGACCACAAGCTACAACCGTGGCACTGTCGACGGTCCTGCAGCCGTCATGGAAGCCTCATTGCAGGTGGACCTTTGCCACCACGACTATCCCGACTTGTGGAAAAAAGGCATCTGGATGGACGAGTTCCCCAAGGAACTTCGCGAGTTGCACGACACCCTGGCTCCCGTGAGCGAGGAGATCATCAACGCTTTGTACGAAGGCACTATTGATGACGACCCCGAGAAATACCAAAAGATGTATGCCGACATCGAGCTGGCCACCGAGAAGAAAAACGCATGGCTACGCGAGCGCATCGCCTATTGGAAGCAGCAGGGCAAGATCGTTGGCCTGCTGGGCGGCGACCACAGCTGTCCCCTCGCCTACCACCAGTATCTCCATGAGCAAGGTGTGGAATATGGCATCCTGCACGCCGACGCCCATTGCGACCTCCGCGACGCTTTCGAAGGCTTCAAGTACTCGCACGCCTCCATCTTCTTCAACACCCTTAAGTTCGACAACGTGAAACGGCTTGTACAAGTGGGCATCCGCGACTATTGCCATCAGGAGAAGGAACTCACCTACCGCCAGTTCGACCGCATCAAGGTATTCTACGACCGTGACAACCGACGCCGAATGTATGAGGGCACCCGCTGGAAGGATCTTGTGGAAGAGATGATAGACGAACTGCCCGACAAGGTCTATATCTCCATTGACATCGACGCCCTTGACCCGAAGCTGTGTCCCAATACGGGAACGCCCGTCCCTGGCGGCATGGAATATGAGGAGTTGATGTACCTGCTCAACAAGATCCGCGAGGACGGCAAGGACATCATCGGCTTCGACCTCTGCGAGGTCTCGCCTGGCGACAACGACTGGGACGGCAACGTCGGCGCACGGGTGCTGTTCCACCTTTGTGGCGTGGCCTCACGGTAAACACCTATTTTATTAAACAACGTAGAGACGCAACGTTTGCGCCTCTACACGCCAATTACCAGGCTTTATTGAGAATTGGGTAATTTTTCGGACAAATAAAAAAGCGTGGGTATCAAAACCTTTGCTTACCCCGCTCTTAAGGCTCTCGCATCGCCCTCCCGCTGGGAATAAGCAATGCCGAAGCCCACGCTGTATTGCATACAACATGGACGTCGACCTTGCCTTACCGAGCAGCGGGATAAGAATTTGCGAGATTCTAAGAGCCGCAGATAAGACGTCAGTCCAACGTCTCAACTAATAAGTTCACGTCCCGACGAAAACCCTTTGGGCTTCGGCCAGACGATGCAAAGATAGGAATATTTCATCAGTTTTGCTTTGCATCTTTGATTTTTTTATCTTTGGGCGATTTTTTATCATCGCAACAATGGAAATCATCCTCCAGATCCTCACGCTATTGGGAGCCGTCACCCTGTTCCTTTTCGGCTTGAACCTCCTTAGCAACGGTCTTCAAAAAGTGGCGGGTTGGCCACCGCCATCATCATGGGCGGCAACATCGGAGCCACCATCGCGGCCAACATCGCG